>CAZRHZ010000045.1:9874-12726 GCA_964599995.1 uncultured Anaerolinea sp.
TGGCTTCAGTTTCAGTGGGAAGCACTTCGGTCGGCGCGGGTGTGGTTTCGGTAGCTGTGGGTGTTACTGTCACAGTCGAGGTGGAAGTTGGCGTTGTCGTTGGAGTGGTAGATGAGCTCTTAACTCTGTAATTATCGTTGTGCCCTTTTCCGAGGTCCACAGTGAATTCATGACCTGCTTCAGAGGCTTCTACTGTGTGGGCGGCAAAACATCCGCTTTCGCCCAGGGTCAGTTTTGTGGGGCCTTCGACAGTGACTTTAGGATTTCCATCAATTTGTACAACCGTCAGCGTGTAACTTCCAGGTTCAAAACCCGAATAATGAACATAGACGGTATCGCCGACTTTGTATTGATTCACATTCTGACTGCTGCTGCAACCCGCGTTATTGGTCCAAATCGCTCCGACGCTGGCTGTGGCACTGGCCAATGTTGGTTTGTTGAAACCAAACAACAGAGAAAGAATGATGAGGATTTGGAAGAACTTGGTGAATTTTGTTGTCATTTTTACTCCTACAAATAAAGTTTGCGCTAAGAACAGGTAATAAAAAAACCGACCACACAGGCCGGTTTCGCAATTGGCTCCACTGATACCCGTTCATTTTTCAATGAACCTGCGACCAAACCAAGTATCAGATTCTTCGCCGCCTTACTAAATTACTATTGTTTTGTTACAATAATATTACCATATGTTTACTTGTTGTCAATGGTTAATTAGCACTAAATAGGTCGTATTTATGATTATTTAACGAGTTTTTTATCGCCCGAGTTAAAAAAACACCCCCCACTCGATTGAATGGGGGGCGCCACCGAAGCGTTGAAATTCTATTGGCCGGGCAAGATCACGTACACCGGCAGGTTACTGTCTGTGGTGCTGTTGTTACCAAGCTGGCCGTAGGCGTTGTCACCCCAGCACATCGGGGTATTGCTTGAGCCGGTCAGGATGCAGGTGTGGTTTTGTCCAGCGGCCACGGCATGCACCTGAGACAGGTTCTTGACCAGTCCTGCACCTTCGCTTTCATTGAAGGTTGCATTGCCCAACTCGCCGTTGTTATTGGTTCCCCAGCAGCTAACGGTTTGATCTTCATTGATCGCGCAGGCATGATCCAGACCAGCACTGACATCCAGGGAGGTCAAAGTTCCCGGCACGAGTGCAGAGGTCAAGTCGCTTCCCCAGCAGGTAACCTTGCCATCGGCTGTGACGGCGCACCCGCCAACTGCCCAGCGGTTCGCAGAGACTGTCAACGCGTTGGAAACCTGCTTGATGGTAGTGGATTCAACGTTGATCCAGTTGGCCACGTTACCCAAGAGGTCGTTGCCCAGCAGCAGGTATTGTCCGCCAGAAATCTGGGCAAAAGAGGTGGTGAACAGGGTCTTTACCGGGTTGGTTTGATTCTCGGTGGTTCCGTCGTTGAGTTGTCCGTTCCCATTCTCACCCCAGCACCAGATTTCCTGGTTCATCAACTGCGTGCAGGTGAAGTTCTCACCGGCGGTGAGACCAACCACCTTGGCGGGCAAGCCTGTCACGAGGACGGGTAATGAGCTGTCATCTGTGGTTCCATTTCCCAACTGACCTGAGCCATTTTCACCCCAGCACCAGACTTCTCCATCGATGGTCAGGGCGCAGGTGTGTTTGCTGCCGGCGGTCAGGTTCAAAATGCCGGTCAGATTCTTGACGTAGACAGCCACATCGCTGTTGAGTTTGGTTCCGTCGCCAAGCTGCCCTGAGGAGTTAAGACCCCAGCAGATCACCTGGTCGTTGTAGGGCATGCAAGAGTGACCCAGACCCGAGACGATCAGATTACCGCCGGTCACAGGGATCAACCCACCCACTCCACCTGCCGCAACAACAGCAGTTGGCCCACCTGTTACTGGGACGAAAATCGTAGGAGTAGGAATAATGGTTGAGGTCGCAGAACCCTCAGTGGGAGGTAGTTCAAGACTGCTGGCTGTGGCGGTATTGGTAAAGGTTCCGGCAGTGACATCCGCAGCGGTTACGAGATAAGAAGCTGAGCAGGTCTTGGTTTCTCCGACACCCAAACTGCCAGTCACCGGGCAAACGCCCAGAACCGCACCGGGGTCGGCGATGGTGACATCACTCAAGACAACGTCACCGGTATTGGTTACGATGATATCGTAGGTGATGGTGCTACCCGCCGTGTAAGGGCCGGTTGAGGTCACGGTTTTTACAATCGTGAACGCCGGATTGAAGTAATCAGTAACAGTAGAGTCAATCGGGTCGGTCTCGTCGCTGTCACCAGTGGCAGTATTCACGAACGATCCGGCTGTGAAATCAGCTGCGCTGATGGTATGGCTGGTTGTGCAGGTCTTGGTCTCACCGACGCCCAAGGTTGCTGAAGGATCGCAGGTGCCCGCTCCAAACGGAGCTGCCAGGTCTGCAATGCTGACATCGTGCAGAGTCACATTGCCGATATTTTTGACGTCGATTTGATAGGTTATCACGTCGCCGATCGCATACGGCCCTGTGGAGGTTACTGTCTTGTTGACCGTCAATTCAGGATTCTGTGTTCCATTCACCGTCACATCATCCGGATCGGAATCCAGATCACCCAGACTGGCGAAAGCTGTGTTCTTCACCGAACCGTTGTCCAGGTCTGCCTGATCAATAGTGTACGTCGCGGTGCAGGTCACATATTCGCCTGGAGCCAGTTCAGTGTCTGCAGGACCGCAGTCAAAGGGGGTAACTCCATCGCCAATCTTGTCATCTGTCACCTGGAACTGTCCGCTCAAGGTCACGTTGCCTGTGTTGGTGATCTTGTATGTGTAGGTCAATACATCATCTACTGCATCGTATTCACTTGTGTCTACAGTCTTCAAGATCGAGATCGCAGGAT
>CAZRHZ010000045.1:12826-17415 GCA_964599995.1 uncultured Anaerolinea sp.
CGTCTACTGCATCGTATTCACTTGTGTCTACAGTCTTCAAGATCGAGATCGCAGGCAAAGGCACAATGCAAGCGCCATCTTGATAGATCGTTCCTGGGGGGCAAACCGCAAATGCATCAATAATTATTTTATAAGGAGACCAATCAGTAGTTTTAATTTGATGATCCCATAGTGAAGGATCGCCTTGCAGTTTTTGGCATCCGGTTGGAAGAGTTGAAACCTCGTAACCCGAACCATTTGCCGCAAATTGGTAGTAATGCGTCACTCCATCCTTATCTTCAATTTCAACGTAAGGACCAGATGGAC
Source organism: uncultured Anaerolinea sp. (assembly GCA_964599995.1). GTDB lineage: Bacteria > Chloroflexota > Anaerolineae > Anaerolineales > Anaerolineaceae > UBA6107. The sequence goes on from CAZRHZ010000045.1 coordinate 13,133, forward strand.
AACCCCAATAATTATTGTTGGCATTCAAATATTGAACATTATGATTACTGGGATTATCCGAATTGTAGATGGCAACATCGTTACCGGAAAAGATATTATAGTTGGCGGCAATACCAGGCTTTCCATTTTCACCAACCTGAGTAATGCCAAATTCATTATCAATAATCGTATTGTTATTAATGACAATACCTTCATTACCATTTGAATAGTGCGCAAATATTCCGGTACCAAAGCGCTTAATTATGAAGCCTATAATGGAGACACCCTGGTTTAATATTGTGATACCGGTTGCATCAGGAGCCAATCCATAACCATCTAATACTGGCGCGGTTGCTGAAGAAGCGGCACCAACTTCTGTTACATTGCCAGGATCACCCATTAATATTAAACCATCGAAATTATTGTTGGCATTAATGGTCACCGTTTTGTTGTATGTTCCCGCTAAAACATGGATCGTTTTATCGGTTGGAGCGCCATATGTCTCAACGTTATCAATGGCTAGCTGAATAGGATTGTTGTTTAGATCATCAACAACACATATTGATGTGGCTGTATCTGCAGGACAAGTGCTGCCTGCAGGAAGGAAGGTGTAGGTTATCCCCCCTCTAATGAAGTAAGGGTCACCCTCTATCAAGGCAATGACTGCTTCCTGACTACCCATCACCAGAGGATCTCCCTCTTCGTTGGCGATTAGCAGATCCGCCTCGTCCAACATTTGAACCACTTCAGCCAGGTTTTCCTCAGCTGGAGTCTCTGTGGGAATCACCTCGGTTGGCGCAATTTCCTCAGTAGGAAGAGGGGCTTCTGTTTCTTCAACCGTCTCAGTCACAACTTCGGTGGGAATTTCGGTCACACTCTCCGTGGGCGGCACTTCAGTAGAAGAAGCCTCCTCGGTTGCAACCTCGACCGATACCTCGGTTTCAACCACCGGAGTTTCGGTTACAGGAGGGGTTTCATCTTGCGCCAGAACCACTTGAAAGTTCGCGCTGCCCAAGAGAAACGTAAGAATGATCAAAATCTGTGAAAAACGAACGATAAACTTTTTCATAGCTACTCCTCACTAACAAGAAACCGCTAAAACAAAAAAAACCGACCTTAACATGGGCCGGTTTCGCAATTAGCTCCACTGATACTCGCTTAATAAAAATCTACCAATAAGCTAGCGACCAATAAAAGTACCAGTATCAAAGCTTCCAAGAAATAATGTTATTTATTTGTAATCAATATATTACCACGCTAAAACTATTTGTCAATCATGTTTTTTATTAAGATTTTAGGCCTACTTTCCCACCAACAGGAATAAACCTGTGAAATTTGTGGAAAACTCAAGTCGTTTTTTATCAGCCAACTGCGTGCAGCTCATCAACAAGCGTGCCTCTTCAGTATTGGCAGGCGAAATCGAAACTGGTGCATCCACTGGACAAGTTGGCAACTCCACCCAATCACCCAACCCCTGGTTCTTTGTGGTGTCCCAGAAGAGGATCTTCACTGTCGCTAGTATCTCGGTTGGAAGCTTCACCGAATAAGTGATCCCCTCAGAAACGTCGACGATGTCTTGTGTGCCCTGATCTTTGACCAGTGCCAGATTTACTGCGGATAGAAATTGACCGTCTTCGGGTATGGCTTTGGGCAGGCTGGCTTCCGCTTCAGAACTGAAGATGCCTGAAAACTCACACAATGAAGGTGGAAGAACGGTGAAAGAATCCCCTTCCACTTTGAGAGTGGTGTCTCCAGAACATGAAAGGAGCGAAGAGACCGAATTACCTGTCACAGGCACCACCATGTTGGCCATGCGGTCGCTGGAGGTGGTGTCGCAGGCATCTCCGAACCCGTCAGAATCGGAATCTTGCTGGTCGTTATTGGCCATGAAGACACAATTGTCGTCAGGGTTTGATACGCCATCATAGTCTTCATCCAGATTTTCAAGAGGTTGAAAGACGCTGAAAGTGGAGGGCTTGAAAGTAAGTTGATAATTGTTGGAAAGGTATAACGTGCCCTGCCCGATCGGATAGATGCCCGGAGTTTCACCGCTTCCCCTGATGATCGAGCCGCCGAACATATCGCCCGTCATCAAAGAACCATCGGTGATCAAGAACGTGAGAAGCGGATCGGATGACCCGGTCTCTTTGATCTGCGGATCAGCAGCCACTGTGATGGAACGCGGATCGATCCTGAACCAGGAGCTGACAAAAACGAGATCGTAATTGGGGCCGGCTGAAAGGGTGCCTTGTTCAAGCATATGCAGGCCGGCAGCTTCATCTGCCTGTCGGGTGATGGAACCTGCGAGCGTGTCATTGGTTAGCAGGCTGCCCCCTGTGACGGTGTAGGTAAACTCGGGGTCTTCCTCGCCGTACACTTTAGACAAGGCATCAGCGGTAACAGTGATCGACAGAGGGGATATTTGAACCGGGATCATTTGTTGTGTGTCAGGTAAATAATTCTCATTCCCTTTGAAAATCCAAAAGGTATTTCCGCCGGGAACATCTTTAAATGAGGAACCATACACCAGCAGAGAATTCAGGTCTTCACCCTTGATCCCTACAGCACTGCCCGATAAGCCATGATCCTCGCCATCATAAGCCCCTTTGAACGGTTCGACCTTGATCACCGCTTTGGCCTTGCGGATCGTTAAAAAGGCCGGGCTGTACTGGATGGTGTATCCCGCAGCCGCCAACGAACCCTGGGTGATCTCATATTGGCCGGTATCCTCTCCAGACTGGCGGGTTAACGCACCCGAGAAGGCAATGAATTGCCCGGAAGGTTCATATGAGAATGTTAAGGGAGGATCATTCTGGCCGTAAGTTTTTTCAACTGCATTGGCCGATACCACTACGACAGGCGTAACTGTTTTAAAGGTAAGAGGAAGCTGCGAACTTTGGCTGTTCATCGCCGATGCGTCATCACTTTGGAATTCAGCCGTGAGGAGATAGGTTCCATCCTGATTCGAATAATAAGTGGTGGAACACGTCGCAGCCTCTGATGCATCCTGGGTCAATGTGCAGGAAGCAGGAGACAGCACGCCTGTGCCCTCAGGAGAAATGGAAAATTCCACGCGGCCGGTTGGATTGCCTTCTGATTGTTGAACAAATCTCACATTTACTTCACAGGAGTAAAAAGTGTTGCTGTCTTCCTCCACCTTATCGCAAGAAAGTGTGGTTTGGGTTTCTTGGGGTGTCAATGTGAACTGCGGTGAGTAATACCATTGGCTGCCATTGGAGGTCTGGCAACTGCCATCAGAAAAAGTGGTAAACAGGATGACGTAAGAGACATTGGCAGTGGTCTGATCAAACACATTCGGAAAGGTAACTTCCTGATCCGTCACTTTGTCTGTAATATCCGGCTCAGGCAGATTAATGCAACTGCTGGTGTAAACCGGAAGCCAGGTACAAACGGCGTCTGGTCCGCAGGATTCCCGTTGGATCTGATATTGGGTTGAACCCCAAATAATGTTGTGGTTGGTTGTATTAATCACCACAATCGCATCCACACTCGATCCGACCGCGATGTTGGTGTCGTTCAGGACCTCTTGACCCTGGGAAAATAATCTGACGGTCTGGATTGCGCTGTCATTCGAGAATGAACCGGTGAAAGTCACCCCAGACTGACGTCCAACCACCTGATAATAGAACGTACCAATGAGCTTTGAGTTTTGCCACAGATTTACCGAACAACTCCAGGACCCTGAAGCGGTGACCAGCGCATCGCATGTCAGGATCGTTCCATCCGGACCTCTGACATCCACGTGGACGGTCTCTCCGGGAAGGTATCCTTCATTGTTGTTGTTATTGCCGCTAAAGACGACCGTGGATTGAGGTGTGGTATCCTCCTCAAGCGGAGCAGCAGCGGCTTGCGCGTGTACTTCACCCGGCAAGGCAAGCAACCCAACCAACAGCAAGATCAATAGACATCCAAAAATTTTATTCTTCATCGCAATCCGGTGTTTTCAGGTGTCTTTAAGATTCTTCATCATCAAAATAAACCAAATAAGGATAATTCCAATAAAAAAACCAGCCAACAGGCCGGTTTCGCTATTCGCTCCCTGAAGCCACGCTCAAGGTTCCCCCTGGCAAGCGACCAAATGATGGCCTTCAGATCAACGCATCCAATCAAAACAATTTTGTACTTTCAATTATACCGACATTTGGTTAAAGAAACCAGCCGGGATGGACCCGGCTGGCTCCACCATCTCTTAATCGTTTACTTTTTCACCACCAGGACGAACAAGCCCGGGAAGTTGGTGACGAACTCGAAGCGGTTCATCTCCGTCTTGTGCGTGCCTTCCA
>CAZRHZ010000046.1:0-16313 GCA_964599995.1 uncultured Anaerolinea sp.
CCGGCTTCGCAGCAAATGAGCGACCCCGCAGCGATATCCCAGGCGTTGATCTTCTCCTCCCAGTAACCATCCAGGCGGCCGCAAGCCACATAGCAGCAGTCGATGGCTGCAGAACCCAGGCGTCTCACGCCCTGGGTGATGTTGGTGAGGTGCCCGAAGATGAGCATGCGTTTCATCAGTTTGCTCTCGTCAGGCTCGTTGTGCGGCAATCCTGTCACCAGCAGGCTTTTCGCCAGTTCCGTGACATTGGATGCATGGATGGGCTGCCCGTTCAGCCAGGCTCCTTTCCCCAACTCCGCGCTGAAACACTCGTCGCGTGCCGGGTCGTAGACCACACCCAACTTCAACTGCCCCTGGTGTTCATAGGCCACAGAAATGGAATAGATCGGGATCTGGTGGCTGTAGTTGATCGTGCCATCCAGCGGGTCGATATGCCAGCAGTGGTCCGCGTGCCCTTTCACCTCACCAGTTTCCTCGGTCATGATGGTGTGGTTTGGAAAGGCCGCAAGGATGGATTCCATCAGCAGTTTTTCGCAGGCGTGGTCCACTTCGGTCACCACATCCGTTGCGCCTTTATATCCGATGGTATGCACGGCGTTAAACCCGTCTCGGGCGATCTTTCCGGCTGCCTTTGTCCAGGCAACGATCTGTTGTAAAGTAGGTTCCATATTTAGCGTTCTCCATGATATTCTGCAATAAGTTGTGTAAAGAATTCGTCCAAAAAGCGGCCGCGCTGTCGCGCCAGGTCTTTGGCGGTGGCGGTGTAAAGCCGGCTTTCCACTTTTTTGAGCTTGAAGAGGTGTTCGTGATAGGCGCTGTGCGCTTCGCCTGCGATTTCGCGACCGGTTTCGAGGAACTGCTGTGAAGGGGGCGCGTAATAAGGCGTGCCGGCCAGCGCGGCGTAAACCGCCACGCGGATGGCGCCAATCGCGCCTAACACGTCCAGTTTATCTGCGTCAAACAGGCATTTGGCCTCGATGGTGGCTGGCGGTTCCTTGTCATCCCTGAAGCGATGCGCGCGGATGCAGTGCTGCACTGCTGCGATGCATTCCTCAGGCCAGCCTTCTTCTTTGAGCACACGTCCTGCGAACTCGGCAGAGCGCAGGTGGTGTTCCAGGCGGGCTTCGCTGCCCGGGGTGGTGCCGTCAGCGTCATGCAGCAGGGCGGCGGCGTGTACGATCTCCAGGTCTGCGCCTTCCGCCACGGCCAGCCGTTCCGACATTTTATAGACCCGCTCAATGTGCGAAAAATCATGCACGGCATCCACGTTTTCATACCAGGCGCGGGCTTGTTCCAAATTGAGCATACATTTCCTCGTAATAATTTCTAGAAATAACTAAATAGAATGCGCGATCCCTTTTTTGATCACTGTTTTCACCAGATTGCCGCCGAAGCGGTACGCCAAGTGTCGGTAATCTTCGACTTTCAGGATCAACAGGTCGGCTTGTTTACCGGGCTCAAGGGAACCCACCAGCTTGTCGCGCTGGATGGCGTAAGCCGCGTTGATGGTGGCAGCGGCCAGCGCTTGCGCGGGGGTCAGTTTCAGATAACGGCAGGCCAGCGCGATCACGAATTGCATATTCTCGCACCAGGCTGTGCCGGGGTTGAGGTCCGTGGCGATGGCCAGGATGGCGTCCGCGGCCAGAAAATCTCTGGCGGGAGAGTAATGCGGGTCGGCCAGCCCAAAGGGCGTGCAGGGCAGCGAGACCACGGCTGTGTTCGATTTGCCGAGCGCGGCGATCTCCGCGGCAGAAGTTTTCACCACGTGTTCCACCGAGGCCGCGCCCAGCTCGCAAGCCAGCCCTGCACCACCCAGGTTCTCGAATTCATCTACATGGGTCTTGAAGGGAAACCCCAGGTCTTTGGCAGCGGTCAGGATCTGCCGGGTTTGTTCCAGGGTGAAGGCGTTCCTTTCGCAGAATACGTCCACGAAGGGCAGCGGTTTGCCTGCGGCGTGGGTTTGCCACCATGTGTTGAGCGCGGGCAGCATGTCCGCGTAGATCAGGCGGGTATACTCGTCCTCTTTGCCAACATATTCAGGCGGGAAGGCGTGGGCGGCCATGAAGGTGGGCGCGATCTCCAGCGGTCCTTCTCGATCCAGCTTGAGCAGTGTTTCCATCTGGAGCAGCTCGGTCTTGAGCTCCAGCCCGTAACCGGTCTTGGCTTCAAGGGTCGTGGTGCCGTGGGCGAATGCGCTGTCGGCGCGTTCGCGGGTTTGCCTGAATAGTTCCTCGGGTTCCGCGGCGCGCGTGGCCTTGACGGAAGAGGCGATGCCACCGCCCGCGGCCATGATCTCCATGTAGCTCTTTCCCTGCAGGCGCATTTCGAATTCCGCGGCGCGGTCGCCCGCCCACACCAGGTGGGTGTGCGGATCGACAAATCCGGGCAGCACGGCCTTGCCGCCTGCGTCCAGGCGTTCTTCGTTGGGATATTTTGCGAGCAGATCCGGCGAATTTCCAATTTCAACGATCTGTCCGTCGCGGATCAGCACTGCGCCGTTGGCGATGACACCCAAATGTCCCAATTCGTGTCCGCGCTGCGGGCCGCCATCCAGGGTGATCAATTGGGATGCCGAATGGAGTAGCATGCTACCTCTCTTTTGAACACTGGTTTTTCACCCTTCAAGTATACCTGATGAAAATATGGAGAATACTTGTTGAGAGGTTGGAAAAAGCTTTTCATCAAGCCTTTATCGCTTTTTTATCTGTATTTTAAAGGAATTAACCTTTCTTTTCGATAAAAATGATCCAGGGATTTTATGTAAAAATATGCAATGCGGAGGGTTACATTGAAAGATCATCTTGATACGAAAAGTACCGCTAAAATGGCATACCTGGATTCCATTCAAGCAAAAATCCTCTTCCTGGTGGTGATTTTAACGATCATCCCGCTCATCGCTTTGCAGGTTTATTCGATCGTTCAAACCATCAAAGCGACCAAAGCCGAGATCATCGCGCGGTTTGAACAAATAGGAACGGATGAAATGAATTTCATCACCCAATGGCAGGCTGAACGCATGATCAACGTTCGTACCCTGGCTTCCTTTGATGCTTTTGAACAGTTTGATAAAGAAAATGCATTAAAACAAATGATCGAATATCGAAATCTATGGGGGCAATTCGAAACCTTTGCACTTATTGGTTCCAAGGGGATCACGGATATCAATACGGATGGACAATCGATTGATGTTCATGACCGCGGGTATTTTATCGAAGGGATAAAGGGGAACGAAGTGATCTCCGATCCGGTTGTTTCTCGTGGAACTAACAACGTCATCATTGTCAATGCCGTACCGATCACTGACAATGGAAAGGTAAAAGGAGTGCTAATTGGTAACGTGCCGATTAAATCCATCACCGAATTACTCGCCAAACTTGACCTTGGCGAGACCGGTGAAGCCTACCTGATCAAGCAGGACGGCACAATGTTCACCACCCCAAAATATCAAAGCGTTCTGGTTGAAGAAGGTTCAGTGGTGGATACAGCGGTATTGAACTACAAGATGGAGACCTATGCCAGCCAACAGATCGCAGCCGGAAACAGCGGCACTGCGGAATATTTGAATTATGCTGGCGACAAGGTGATTGGTTCGTACACATGGATTCCTTCGCTACGTTGGGGGTTGGTGATTGAACAGAGTGAAGAAGAGGCCATGGCTCCTGTTCGCAAGTTGATGTGGACCTTGATCATTTTGGTTTCGGTTATCGCAGTGGCCATCAATACGGCGCTTGTGTTTGTCACCAAATCCATCGCTGATTCCATCGGTGGCATGTCCGTTGTGGCGACAAAACTGGCCCAGGGCAACATCAAGCAGCAGGTGAAAGTAAAGGGAAAAGACGAAATTGCTATTTTAGGCAGGTCGTTCCAACAGATCATCGATTACCAGACCCAAATGGCTGATGTAGCCAAACAGATCGCAGAAGGGAACCTGACGGGCAATGTGACCCCGAATTCTGAAGACGATGAACTGGGCATCGCATTCTCAACCATGATCCAACGTCTGAATGAAACCGTTGGACAGGTTGCTCAAAGTGCAAACAATCTTGAAGGGGCTGCGGTTGAACTGGCGAACGCATCCAATCAAGCCGGGCAGGCCACCAACCAGATCGCAACCACCATTCAGCAAGTTGCCAGGGGAACCACCGATCAAGCGGCAGCCATTACCAAGACCGCTTCTGCGGTTGAGCAAATGTCGAGAGCCATCGAAGGAGTTGCCAAGGGTGCGCAGGATCAAAGCCAGGCAGTCTCGAAAGCTTCTGAGATCACCGATCAGATCAATGCCGCCATCCAGCAGGTAGCCGGTAATGCGGCAGCGGTCACCAAAGATTCCGCTCTGGCCGCAGAAGCCGCCCGAAAAGGTTCTGTCACGGTTGAGCAAACCCTGCAAGGCATGCAGAACATAAAGTTCAAAGTTGGTGTCTCTGCAGAAAAAGTTCAGGAGATGGGCAAGCGCTCTGAAGAGATCGGAGCGATAGTTGAGACCATTGAGGATATTGCCTCTCAGACCAATCTTTTGGCATTGAATGCCGCCATTGAAGCCGCCCGGGCTGGAGAACATGGTAAAGGCTTTGCGGTGGTTGCCGATGAAGTGAGAAAACTGGCAGAGCGCTCCACACTGGCCACAAAAGAAATTGGCGGTTTGATCAACGGCATCCTTTCAACCGTGAACGAAGCGGTTAAAGCGATGAATGAGGGATCCAAGGAAGTGGAAGCAGGAGTCGTGAATGCCAACGAGGCCGGTGTAGCGCTCTCTGAGATCTTGAATGCTGCCGAGGCGGTGAACAAGCAAGCTGGGCTCGCGGCTGATGCCAGCAATCGTATGAAGACTGCTTCAGAAGAACTGGTCACCGCCGTTGATTCGGTATCTGCGGTCGTCGAAGAGAATACCGCTTCTACAGAAGAAATGTCAGCCAATTCTGGAGAGGTTTCTCAGGCGATTGACAGTATTGCCAGTGTGAGTGAAGAGAACAGCGCGGCGATCGAAGAAGTAAGCGCGGGTACTGAAGAAATGACCGCGCAAGTTGAAGAAGTGACAGCTTCCGCCAGTACGCTTTCTGAGATGGCTCAGGCTTTGAAAAACGTGGTTTCACAATTCAAAGTAAAAGAATAAGGCGAGTATCGCAACTTAAGATGATAAGGGCCTTCCTCGTGGAAGGCCTTTGATTTTAACCTACGGATTTAATTTTGGGCAGTTTGACGCGCGAAAGCATGAATAGAGCCAGTCCGTTCAACCCGGCGCAGACCAGCGCGTTGACCAGCATGCCTCCCTGAAAGAGGGTTGGTGCAAGCACATCTCCCACCGCACGGCCCATCGAAAGGGACGCGATGAAAAGTGCCATCATGGTGGCGCGTGCCTTTGGAAAGACTTCGGTCATCAACGGCAGTGCGCTGATCAGGGTGACCTCGAAGGTCAGGTAGAACAGGAACAACCAGATGAAAGCGCCGGTTTGGGTTTTGCCCAGCCAGGGCAGCAGCACCGCGAAAGCCGTGTTGGCGATCATGCCAGCCGCGATGGAACGTTCTTTACCCAGGCGGTCGGCCAGGAAGGCGGCGATGCCTTCACCGCACAGTTCCGAAACACCCAGCAGTATCGAAGCCGCGCCCAGCGCGGCGATCTGCAGACCGAAGGAATCCTGCATCCACACGCCAAACACCACGTTCACCAACTCGTTGCCGGTCAGAAAGGTCACACCCATCAGTAAAGCGGCCACAGCTGGACCGAAAGCGAAAACCTGCCGCAGGTCTTTGAACACGGTCAATGGTTCGGGATTGGTGGGCGTATCTTTGGGAACCAGCAGCACGATCATCAGCAGGGCCAGCGTGCCCGCGATGGACAAGCCGATGAATGGGCCGTTCCAGATAGTTTTTTCTAGAATTAACCCCGCCAGCGGAACCATAACGATGAACGAGAGCGCCCACGAAAGTTCGATGATAGCCAGGTAAAATCCGCGCTTCTCGTATGGGGTGTGATCGCTGAGGTAAGCCTGCATGGAAGGCAGCAGCACGTTGTTCCCCAGCGAGCCCAGCACGATGGCGATGAAAAAGGTCGCCACGCTTGGGAAGAGGCTGGCAGAAAGTACGCCCACCATGAAAATGCCCATGCCTATCAACATACCGGTCTTGCGTCCGCGGCGGTCAGCGATGGGGGCTAAAAATGGACCCACCGCACCGGTGGCCATCGAGACCGCCAGCGCCAGCGAGACGGTGCCGATCTCCACACCCAGACCGCCGGCAAAGATTGCCAGGAACGGATAGATCATCCTGGAGGAGGTGTTAACCACCAACCGGGTCAGGGTAAAGAGAACAAGGTTGAAGTTTAGTGAGGTTTTCATGAGTTCCAATCGTAGATGAAAGAAAACCTCCCGCTCTGGCAGGAGGTGATTATTCCAAAGTCAACGAACGGGGTAGAACTATTTCACCAGGCTGCTAAAAGTGGTCTTGCGCAGTTTTTGTACCAAATCTTCTTGAGTTTCACACCAGATCTTATGCATCGGGCAGTCATCTGAGAACTCGCAAATATCGGGGGTCAGGGTGCACTCATTTAACGAGATAGGTCCATCAATAGCTTCCACCACTTCCAAAAGAGTGATCGAAGACGCTGATCTTGAGAGCAGTACACCGCCGCGCGCACCCCGCGAGGTATGGATCAACCCGGCAATGGATAACTGCGAGATGATCTTTGCCAAAAAGGAGGGGGGAATCTTCTGAACGTTGGCGATCTGGCTGGTCGCAGCGCGTTCACTGGGTTCCAATTTGGCAAGGAAGAGCATCGCTCGTATGGCGTAGTCGGCTTGTCTCGTGATCTGCATCGATTTATACCTCTTTTGGTAAAATTTGTCTTTATTTTACCTCTTTTTTTGATGACAAAGGGGACCAAAATGGGTGACATCGTTGATATAAAATGTAAATACGATATGGAAATGGTGGTTGTATAATTCGGTTATGGACACTTATCGCTTTCGCTACCCGATTTCAGTGCGCTACGGAGATTTGGACCCGCAGTGGCATGTCAACAACGCTCGTTTTCTCTCTTACACCGAGCAGACCCGTTTCGCCTATTTGCTTGAACTCGGTCTGTTTGATGGCCATTCGTTTCAGGAACTTCCCCTGATCGTGGCCGACGTTCACTGCCGTTATCATGCGCCGATCAGTGCGAATGTAACGGTGGTTGTTTCCACCGGGGTCATCAATATTGGCAACAAGAGCCTGACCATGGGCAGCACCATCACCAGCGAAGATGGAAAAACCCTGCATGCAGAACTTGAAACCGTCATGGTGGGCTACGATTATCACACCAAATCCTCTATGCCGATCCCTGATGAGATCCGGGCTCGTGTTGAGGCTTATGAAGGCAAAACCTTCCAGAAAAAAGGATGACGACTTATGAAATTACCGCAGGTGGATGAAGGTTTACTGACTCACTTTTTGGTCGAACTGCTCAAAACACCCAGCCCGACCGGTTACTCGCAGGAAGCCGCTGAGTTGGTGGCGCGCACTTTCCGCGCGCTGCCTGGAACGACCGTCTCCATATTGCCCAAGGGCGGCGTGCTCGTCACCCTGCCGGGTGAAAAAGAGAACGAACCGCGCGCTCTGACCGCCCACATGGATACCCTGGGTGCCATGGTCAAGACCATTAAATCCAACGGGCGGCTGACGCTATCACCTCTCGGTGGTTACAGCTGGAACACCATCGAAGGCGAAGGCTGCACCGTTCTCACGCGAGAAGGTAAGCGCGTGCGCGGCTCGATCCTGATCGATGCGGCCTCCTGTCACGTCTATGGCAAGAAGCTTGACGAGACGAAACGCGAACAGGAGCACATGGAAGTGCGCCTGGACGAACGCGTCACAACAGAAGCCCAGACCCGCGAATTGGGCATCAACGTGGGTGATTTTGTGGCTTTCGATCCGCGCGTGGAACTGACCAACGGCTTCGTGCGCTCGCGCCACCTGGACGACAAGGCTGGCGTGGCCTGCCTGGTGGAAGCCGTGCGCTGCATGACCTCTGAGAATCTTAAGCCCAAACAAACCACCTACATTAACATCAACAATTATGAAGAAATGGGGCACATCTCGCCGCAGGATTTTCCTGTCAAGATTGTTTCATTGCTGGCTGTGGATATGGCCGCTGTGGGCGATGGACAGGTTTCAGACGAGTTCCACTCTACCCTGTGCGTCAAGGATTCTTCCGGTCCCTACCATCACGGCTTGTGCGAACACATGCGCAGGCTGGCTGAGAAGAACGAGATCGATTACAAAGTGGATATCTATCCCTATTATGGTTCTGACGCCGCGGCGTTCTGGCGGGCAGGCGGCAGCGTGGCAGCCGCGCTGATCGGCCCTGGAGTGGACGCTTCGCACAACTACGAACGCACCCACACCGATGCCCTGGTCGACACTACCCGCTGGATACTGGCGTATTTGTTGGATTGAGAGACGCTCTGGGCGTAACTGGAATCATGAGATCCAAAAGCAGTTCCTTGACGGTTTGGCCACTGCTGGGCTTCTGCCTGGCCGCCGGTCTGCTCGCCACCCTGTGGGGATATGACTACGCCTCAGGCAATGCCGAGGAGCAGCTGCCCTTGATCATGAGGGCCATGGATCCCACTTATCTTTCCAACGATTTTTTCACCAACACCTTCTCGCTCTACGGTCCACGCACTTTTTACAGCTTGTTCATCGCCTTTTTAGCGCGCGGGATTCCGCTGACGGTGGTGCTGTTTGCGTTAACCTTCCTTGGTAACGCCGGGTTGGCTTTCTTCTCATCCCTCACCGCGCAGCATTTCTTCAAGGACTCCCACTTCAGTTCCTACCTGGCTGCGGCCGGTGTGCTGACCCTCAAAACCTTCTGGCTGGGTTACACCAACATCCTCTATCGGGTTTTTCTCGAACCTGCTCACCTGGCCATGCCGCTCTTGCTGCTGGGTTTTTACCTCATCCTTAAGCGCAGGTATTTTTTTTCCGCACTTGCCTTCGGGCTGGCTTCGTTGTTTCACCCGTTGATGGGGCTCGAGACCGGCTGGCTGCTCTTGGGCGTCTTGTTGGCCCTTTTTCTTGTAGACTGTTTGCGCAAAAAGGAATCCCTGAAAGGGGGATGGCGCATTATTGGCGCGATCGGTCTCTTGGCGGCTTTCAGCCTGCCACTTTTGATCCCTCTTGCAGGGCAGGCATCGATTTCGGATGAATTGTTTATCCAGTTGGTGGCCTACGTGCGCCATCCGCACCACTACCTGCCTTCCACCTTTGGTGAGCAGCAGTACGCGCAGGGGGTACTCTATTTGTTGACCTGTGGAGTGTTCTTCTGGTCCGCGCTGCGGACTTCAGAGGAATTGAAAAAACAAAGTTCATGGCTGATCACGGTTGGAGCGGCCATTTTCCTTTTATGTGTCGGTGGCTACCTGTTCGTGGAGGTTTGGCCTTCACGTTTGTGGACTTCCGCGCAGATGTTCCGCTTGCCCTACCTGATCAAGTGGTTCAGCGTGGTTCTGATCTCGGCCTGGGTGGGCAACCACATTGAGAGCCCCGCGCAGGCCGAGACGCGCCTTTCCGGTTTTACTGCGGCCATCAGTCTGGTCGACCCCATCGCGATGGCGCTCGTGGCGTTCATCACCTGGTTTCGCAGGGTGGTGCTTCCACGCATCAAACTTCCTGCCAGGTTTCCGCTCGAACCCTTGTTTTTGGTTGCCATTCTGATCTCTGCCGTGGTGAGCAAGCCTGACCTCAGAACCTGGGCCTTGTTTGCCTTGCTGTTCGCCTTGATCTGGATTTTCTATCTGCTCAAGTGGAAAACTTCAGGTTTTTGGGCGGTGCTGGGTGTTTTGATCGTCCTTTGCGCGGCCTTTTTAACTTTTGGCCTCACAAAGCAAGCCCCTGCCTTCTTAAAAGGACAAACCCCGGTCTTTTCTCTTTATGACGATTCCACCGAACTGGCGCAGGTGGCAGAGTTTGCGCGCTTGAACACACCCGAAGACGCGGTTTTCCTGACCCCACCCAAGGCGGGAGAGTTCCGCTACATTGCCGAACGTGCCATCGTGGTGGATTTCACGGCCTTCGCCTTTCAAGACCAGGCCATGCTTGAGTGGTACACGCGCATGGTCAACTGCTACGGCACCTCCACCTTGCTGGGGTTCAACGGCGTTCCTGAACTGACGGCGCGCTACGGCCACCTGATCAACAACGAGTTGTTGACCATCGCCCGCCAGTACGGTGCGGATTACGCCCTGGTCTTTGATTACACCAACACGACCTTCCCGATCGTTTTTACCACCCAATCTTTTAAACTCATTAAAATTCCCAGATAACTCTTGGTTAATTCAACAATTTCATAGGAGGTTTGGCTCTAGGCGGGAACAACCCTTCAGTGGGCTCGATTAAGGCCTTTGAAAATGGTAGAATCGGGTTAACTTTAGAGGTAGTGATATACTACAAACCCTTTCTATCGACCCACGATGGAAAGTTGCAGATCAGGAGGAGTATCCTTTGGCAGGAATGGAAAGATTTACACAACGCGCGCGGCGCGTTCTGGCTCTCGCCCATCAGGAAGCTGAGCGCCTCAAACACGCCACGATTGATACCGAGCATTTGCTGGTCGGGCTGATCGAAGAGGACGGTGGCATCGCCGGCCACGCTTTACGCGAATTGGGGTTGGAGACCGACCGGGTGCGCGAAATGGTCGAGCGCCTGACCGGCCTCGGGCTGGTGGAGACCGCCACCATTGAACTCTCCAAGGGCACCCAACAGGTGCTGGAATTTGCCATCGAAGAAGCCAGGCTACTGGGGCATCAGTTCATTGGAACGGAGCATCTGTTGCTGGCTCTCTCGCGTTCCACCGAGGGTATGGCCCTTGAAGTATTGAAAAAATTAGGCGTCACCCCCGAACAGGTGCGCCGCCAGGTGCGCCGCGCCATGGACGAGGCCAGCAATTCCCCGGCTACTGCCGGGCAGGCTCCCCTCGGCCGCAAGGACGATAAAAAAGAAGCCAAGACCCCGCTGGTGGATCAATTGGCTGTGGACCTCACCACCCTGGCCGAGGAAGGACGCCTGGATCCAGTCATTGGTCGCCAAAAAGAGATCGAACGCCTCATCCAGATCCTGGCCAGGCGTAACAAGAACAATCCCGCCCTGATCGGCGAACCTGGCGTGGGCAAGACCGCCATCGTGGAAGGGCTGGCCCAGCGTATCGTGGAGGGCGACGTGCCCGCCCCGTTGATCGGCAAGCGCGTCTTGCAGCTCGACGTAGGATCGCTGGTGGCCGGCACCATGTATCGCGGCCAGTTCGAGGAACGCCTCAAGCGCGTCATTGACGAGCTTAAGGCCAGCAAGTCCATCCTTTTCATTGATGAGCTGCACATGCTGGTGGGTGCCGGTTCAGCCGGTTCCACCGTGGATGCCGCCAACATCCTCAAGCCCGCCCTTTCACGCGGCGAGCTGCAGGTGGTGGGAGCCACCACGCTGGATGAATATCGCAAACACATTGAAACCGATGCCGCCCTTGAACGGCGTTTTCAACCCATCGTGGTGGTCGAACCCACCGTGGACGAGACCATCCAAATCCTCAAGGGCATCCGCAAGGCCTATGAAGAACATCACCGCCTGGTCATCTCCGATGAGGCCCTCGAATCTGCGGCCAATCTCTCTTCACGCTACGTGACCGAGCGCTTTTTGCCCGACAAGGCCATTGACCTGATCGACGAAGCCTCTTCACGCGTGCGCATGTACAAGAGCCCGGCCGCCCAGACCTTCAAGGATCTCATGAGCCAGTTGAAAGGTGTGCGCGCCGACCGTAATGCAGCCGTGGAAAGCGGCCGCAACGACGACGCCCAGGCTTTGACTGACAAGGAATCCGGCCTCAAGGCGCAGATCGAAAAACTGCGCACCGGCTGGGACCGCTCAAACAGCCCGGTGGTGACCAGCGAAGACATCGCCGAACTGGTCTCGATGTGGACGGGCGTGCCCATCATGCAGTTGGCCACCGCTGAATCAGAACGCCTGCTGCACATGGAAGACGAGATGCGCAAGAGCATCGTCGGGCAGGACGAAGCCATTCAAACCATTTCCAAGGCTGTGCGCCGCGGACGCGCCGGGTTGAAAGATCCGCGCCGCCCCATTGGTTCGTTTATCTTTCTTGGTCCCACTGGTGTGGGCAAGACCGCACTCGCCAAAACCCTGGCCATGTTCCTTTTTGGCAGCGAAGAATCGCTTATTCAGATCGACATGTCTGAATTCATGGAGCGCCACAACGTCAGCCGACTGGTGGGAGCGCCCCCAGGCTACGTCGGTTTCGATGAAGCCGGCCAGCTTACTGAGTCCATTCGCCGCCGCCCATATTCCATTGTGGTCTTTGACGAGATCGAAAAAGCCCACCCCGAAGTGCACAACATGCTCCTGCAGATCATGGAGGAAGGCCAGCTCACCGATGCCCGCGGGCACAAGGTGGACTTTCGCAATGCCATCATCGTGATGACCTCCAATATCGGTGCGGATATGATCAAGAAACAGAGCTCGCTGGGCTTTAACCTGCAGAAAGACAAGCAGGAAGAGGAAGCCCGCAGCTATGAAGACATGCGCAAGAAACTGCTGGATTCGCTCAAAAAGGTCTTCCGACCCGAGTTCATCAACCGCCTTGACGGTGTGATCGTCTTCCACGCCCTCAACCAGGAGCACATCCGCCAGATCGTCAACGTCGAGCTCGAAAAAGTGGCCGATCGCATGCGCGATCACAGCATCGACCTCAAGGCCACCGAAGCCGCCCTGGATTACCTGGCGACCGAGGGCTACAACCCCGAGATGGGCGCTCGTCCGCTGCGCCGCGTGCTGCAAGACAAGGTCGAAGACCGCCTGTCAGACGCCGTGCTCTCCCACGAGTTCAACGAGGGCGACACCATCCTGGTGGATCTGACCAAGGAAAATGAGATCCTGCTCAAGCGTGAGAAGAAAAAGAGACCGGTCAAGGATGAAAAACCGGAAGCGCACGAAGCCATTCCTGCGTGATAAAAACGATACTTCAGACCCCTCGCCTGGTGCAGGGGTCTGTTTTACTTTCTAAAAACCAACCTCTCCATGATAAATGAGAGAGATATCGATGAGGAAAAAGCCATGGACAACGAGAAAATCGCCGTGATCCTTCACGACTTTCAATTTGGAAAAGTATCGCTGGATCAGGCAATTCACAAAATAAACGACTTGGTCTGCGAACCTGTGCAAGGGTTTGCCATGCTTGACCATCAACGCCAGGATCGAACGGGATTTCCTGAAGTAATTTTGGCACAAGGGAAAACTCCCGATCAAGTTGCACAAATCTTTACCCATTTACAAGGCCATGGCAGTGTGGTGATGGCCACGCGAGTATCTGTTGAAATGTATGAGTCAATCAGAGAGCAGTTACCTGAGGCCACTTATCATCCGTTGAGTAGAATACTTTACTGTGAACAAGGAACAACACGCAGAAAAAAACCAGGTGTACTGGTTATGTCTGCGGGTACTTCTGACATCCCTGTCGCGGAGGAAGCAGCACTCACCGCAGAATTAATGGGCAATGAGGTCGAAAGAATTTATGATGTAGGGGTAGCCGGATTGCATCGCCTGCTCAGCCAAATTGAAAAAATTAAGGAAGCCCATGTGATTATCGTCGCAGCGGGAATGGAGGGTGCGCTTCCCAGTGTAGTGGGAGGGTTGATCAGTGTCCCTTTGATTGCACTTCCGACCAGCGTTGGCTACGGAGCGAGTTTTCAGGGTCTGGCGGCTTTGTTGGGAATGTTGAATAGTTGTGCCAACGGCGTGGCAGTGGTGAATATCGATAATGGGTATGGGGCAGGGTGTATTGCTTCACGCATCAACAATCTGGCAGTCGTACAATAACTGACCATGCCTAACGCTCAAACTCGAACAAGCAGTGATTTACTACTTCCAGCTGAGCTAACTGTGAAATGGAAAGCATTACTTAATGCTATTTCTGAGTATCAATCTCTCGCTGTGGCTTTTTCTGGTGGCGTAGACAGCAGCTTGCTTGCTTTCGCTGCGAATTTTATGCTTGGACCTAAAGCGGTTGCCCTCACGCTATTATCTCCATTAACTCCAATTGGAACCAGGCAACTAGTCGTCGATTTTGCCAACCGCTATCAGATGAATCTTGTTCTCCTTGAGGTTGACTTGCTGCAGAACCCCAAAATCCTATCCAATCCGGTGGATCGTTGCTATTATTGTAAAAAAGAAATGTTATCAACGTTATGGGGGTATGCCATTGATCATCAAATACCTCATTTACTCGATGGACAAAACGAGGATGACTTGAAGCAATATCGCCCCGGCAGTAAAGCGGTCACGGAGAGTGGCGCAATCAGTCCATTGATGAAGTTTGGTTTCTCAAAAAATGAGATCAGACAGGTATGCAGAGCACTCGGTCTGGCTGTCTGGGATCAACCCTCCTCTCCTTGTTTGGCCACTCGTATCCCTTATGGAACCCTGATCACTCAGCCGATGCTTGAAAAGATTGACCGCGCAGAATCGTACTTGCGAAATCTCGGTTATCGAAATGTTCGGGTGCGCAATTCTCAATCGTGTACTCGTATTGAAGTGGATTTAGAACAGGTTGAACAGCTTTTTAAGAATGCACAAATTGTGAAATCCTTTTTCACCACCCTCGGGTTTCAAGAGTTAGAAATTGACCACCGCGGGTATCGTTCTGGGAGTTTGGATGAAGGAATCAATATATGACGCTACTATTTTGTGATTGTTTTTCCGGGATCAGCGGAGATATGTTTCTTGGTGCGCTGCTGGACGCCGGCTTGCCTGTTGAGTTTCTTTCTCAAGAATATGGCAAGATCAATTTACCGGAGTTTAAAGGAGTCTCAGCAATTAAAGTAAACAAGGGTGCCTTGGCAGCCACGCAGGTCGTTTTTGATCTGCACGAACAACAACCAGATTCGCAGCACAGTCATTCTCATCATGGCGGGCATCGTCACTTGAGTGATATTCATCAGCTCGTGATGGCAAGCGGTTTGTCTAAAGCAGTTAAGCATACGACTCTGCTCATCTTTCAAAAATTGGCTGAAGCTGAAGCTAAAGTGCATGGCAGTACCGTTGAAGAAGTACATTTTCATGAGGTAGGTGCAACAGACTCCATTCTGGATATTGTCGGAGCAGCAATCGGGATCAACTATTTTGGAATACAAAAGGTGTACTCCTCCCCGCTGCCGATTGGAACAGGGCAGGTCCACACTCAGCATGGCCTTCTGCCTCTGCCGGCACCAGCCACTGCTGAACTGATCAGTATGGCAAAAATGCCCATCCGGTTTTCACCAGTCACAGTTGAACTCGTAACCCCTACTGGAGCGGCCATTCTGGCAGCACTGGCGGAGTTTTCTCAGCCCAATATGGTGATGCAGCGCGTTGGCACCGGTGCCGGGCAGCGGGAATTGGAATGGCCGAATGTCCTGCGAGTTTTCATAGGAAGCCCTACTGGAAATACAGAAGAGTATATTGAATTGGATACGAATATTGATGACATGAACCCACAGATCTTTGGACTGGTCATGGCAAAATTATTCGAGGCGGGCGCGTTGGATGTTTACTTCACACCCATTTTCATGAAGAAGAATCGACCGGCCACAAAATTATCGGTGGTGGCCCGGAAACAAGATGAAACAGTCCTTTCGACCATCATCCTTCAGGAAACGAGCACATTGGGTATCAGGGTGACCGCACTGCATCGCAACGAAGCGGATAGAGAAATTCGTATGGTGGACACTCGTTATGGAAACTTGCCGGTTAAACTGAAAAAAATGAATGGCAAAATTGTTCAAGCCACCCCTGAATTTGACGCTTGTGCCGAGTTGGCGAAACAGAATGGTTTACCGGTCAGCATCGTTTTGCAGGAAGCCGCTTTTGTTTGTCATGGGTTTTTTGGGCCGGAAGTCGCTTCGGAAGAATAACACTTTTTCAACCCTGTAATGGTACGTAACTAAAGGTATCGAGCGGCGATTAAGCCGCTCGTTTGTTACCTCACTAGGATGGGAGAACCAAGCCTCTCTCGATTTGCGTTATCGCCACCCGGTGACGTAGCCGTGCAGACTGGTCACAGGGATCACCTGGCAGGTGAATGGGTTGACCAGCGCGAGGGTGGCGCGGTTCTCGTCCATCGCGGTGTCGTGCACGCTCACCGCCAGCCATTGTCCGTCCGGGCTCCAGTACGGGCTGGTGATCACGATCGGATCGCCGTTGACGATCAGTTTTTCTTGCGAACCATCCAGGTTGGAAACGACGATCCCATATCGTTCACCAGGCAGCATGGTTTCGATGGCGATCCGGCTGCCATCCGG
>CAZRHZ010000047.1:0-14704 GCA_964599995.1 uncultured Anaerolinea sp.
AATTACGATCTGACCCCTGAACTGCGCACCATGAACGAAACCACCGCTTCCATCGTGGGCAGCGAGATCAGCCAGGAAGTACTTGAGCGTTTTTACCCGGAGTACACGGCTCTATCGACACAAGACCAGAAGGTGGCGTCTCTTTGGTCGTTTGGTGCACCGTTTGATTATCGGATCGAAATGCACAAGACGCGTGTGCGGGTGGATGAACTTCTCGTTGAGGGCAAGGTTGACGAAGCAGAACGCTATATGGAAGAAC
This sequence comes from uncultured Anaerolinea sp., assembly GCA_964599995.1. Taxonomy (GTDB): domain Bacteria; phylum Chloroflexota; class Anaerolineae; order Anaerolineales; family Anaerolineaceae; genus UBA6107. The sequence goes on from CAZRHZ010000047.1 coordinate 260, forward strand.
GCCGCATCGTGTTCGTAAATCACGGTTACAACATCCGCAAACTCAACCAGGCGTATTTTGCATTCTACGGCGCTTATGCAGACCGACCCGGGGGAGCAGCGGGTGAAGATCCTGTCGGACCCGCAGTGCGGGAATTGAGGGCTCAATCTGAGTCTTTAAGCGATTTCCTTCGAGCCATTGCCAAAATGAACAGTTTCGAAGACCTGCAAGCCGCCATTTCAAAAAAATGATCCGGTCAGTCCGGATAATTTTATTTTATTTCAAGTTTCCTCAAAGGTTACAACTACTCATCCCCATCACCCAGGCTCGCCCCCAATTCAGGAAGGTCGTTCTCGATTTGATCTGGTGTTTGACCTTTTTCAAGCCGCTCCACGACTTCATCGAATTCGCCTGGCAGTTCTTCGGTGCCCATTTGTTCTTTCATTTCGCGCATCATGCGTCCCAAGGCTTGCGGGTCTTGATCGAGGGCGTCCAGATTGGCTGGATCTGCCATACTGGCCAGTCTGGAGCGGTCACCCAGTGAGAAGCGCACTTTGCGGATATAGCGGGTGACATTCAGAGATGAACAATGCGGGCACTGGCCCTTGAATTGATCATACTCAGCAAAGGTGAGCCTTTTATCAAATATTTTGCGACAATCCAGACAGCGAAACTCGTAAAGCGGCATGCATCCCTCGGACAGAAAGATTATTTTTCCATTATAATCGTTCCATATCGAACTTGGATAATAATTGAAGATAGCGAAGGATCCATATGGACTCGCAAGAACTCAGTTTTGACCTGTACCACCCCCAACCCTTGTTGATCGTGATCTCCGGCACATCTGGAATCGGAAAAGACGCTGTTCTAAGGGGATTGAAGGCGCGAAATTTACCACTGCATTTTGTGGTCACTGCCGCGAGCAGAAAACCCCGGCACGACGAAGTGGATGGTGTTGACTACCATTTCTTTTCACGAGATGAATTCAAAAGGCGCATCGATAATGGTGAATTCATCGAATACGCCATGGTATACAACGAGTACAAAGGGGGATTAAAAAAAGAGGTCGATGATGCGCTGCGCAGCGGCAAGGACGTGATCTTACGCGTAGATGTGCAGGGTGCCGAAACTTACCGTCGTTTATATCCTGAAGCCGTGCTGATCTTTTTGATCCCCAACACGACCCAAGAGTGGTTTGACCGGTTGAACGCGCGTAAAACCGAGAGCCCTGAAAGCCTGAAAATACGCATCGAAACCGCCAAGGATGAAGTGAAACAGATCAAGCTATTCGACTATGTCGTGGTCAACGCGGATCATCTGCTTGAGCAGGCGGTGGACGACATTATTTCGATCATCAATGTAGAGCACCATAAAGTAAATCATAGAAAGCTGATCTAGATGACCCTCAACGATACCCAAACTCCCGCGCCTGACCAAACCAGTGAGACGCGGGTGCAAGTCCTTTTACGCACCAAAGTGAAAAAGCCCACTGTCACTTACGTGTTATTGGCTGTCACCATCCTGATGTATGCCGCGCAGTTTATCTCTCAGTGGCTGCTGGGAGGCAGCGACCTGCCGTTGATCTTCGGAGCGAAGATCAACGACTTCATTTTACGCGGGCAAGTTTGGCGCCTGGTCACACCCGTCTTTTTACACGGCAGCTTCTTACACATGGCCTTCAATATGTACGCCTTGTTTGCGATCGGCCCATCTCTCGAAAAGTTTTACGGTCACAAGCGTTTCCTGTGCCTGTATTTGTTGGGTGGATATGCAGGTAACGTGCTGTCTTTTTTGTTATCCACGAGCACATCCCTGGGCGCTTCCACAGCGATCTTTGGTTTGGTGGCGGCTCAAGCCGTGTTCATCTTGAAAAATCGAAAAATGTTTGGCACGCGGGCGCGGAGTATGTTGATCAACCTGGTTTTGGTGCTGCTGGTCAACCTGTCTTTGGGATTAAGCCCCAACTCCAGAATTGATAACTGGGGCCACCTGGGTGGCCTGTTGGGCGGTCTGGCTTTTGCCTGGCTGAGCGGACCCGTATATCAAGTTCAACCCATGCCTTCAGGGGGTTTTGAACTGGTGGATGGAAAAACGACCCGGCAGATCCTCTGGGGTGGGGTAATCACTATAGTGATATTTTCTGTTGCAGCCGCGATCCGATATCTGATCCAATAAAAAAGCGCCCGACAAGGGCGCTTTTTTTGTCTCACTTGATCAATAGGGTTCGCTGATCTCGATCCAGTCCACGTTGATGATGACTGGGTAGCTGTAGTAAGATGAAACCCCGAAACCGACCATTCCTTCTTTTAAATCACTGTTTTCAACTGTTCTGGTTAGCACGCCATTAATGTATAGTGAAAGTTCATCTCCCTGGCAGATGACCGTATAGAGATTGGTATCTCGTCCCATGTTGATGGCAGTGGAACCACCGTCATATAGTTTTTTGTATCCCTGGTAAACGATCGGATCGTAGTACCAGAGGGTCCATTCACCGTCGTTATCAATGTTATATTCATACCAGCCGAGATTCTCATCATAACGGCAGACGATGTTTACCGAGTTATCGTTGGTGGCGATGTTCTCGGCCTGGATGTCGATGCGTACGTCGGTGTAGGTGTAGGGATCATAGTAAACATAGGAATAAAGTTGTTCGCCATCATGTTGGAATTTAAGATAACCATCATCCTGATAGATATCGACCAAATCGTGATCACCGGGTCCATAAATGTCCATCCAGTAATTATCAATGCTGCCTTCAAATTCATCCACGAAGTACGCCGGGGGCTCGTCTGAAACCATCGGTTCTTCCGTGACTTCCACGGTGGGTTCTTCCGTTTGTACTACAACAGGTTCTTGGGTGATATTGATTGTTTTTTGATTCGGCGTGGCAGTGATGATGATCACCTGCGGTTCCTGGGTTTCCTTATTTAAAAGTTTATCGGTCAGACTACAGGCAGAAGAAACGATCAATACGAACAGGGTTAAAAACACAAGCGGGGCAATCAATTTCTTTTTCATTTTTTCCTCTCCAAAATTCTTAGAAGGCTGATTACTTCTTCTTACAAAATTATTTATTATTATTCTTTTTTGCCTGTCATTACACCCCACCCGCACCATAAGCGGAGGGGTCTGTTGGGGTCTGACCAGATGGATCCCAGACATAAACGTAATCTCCCACGTTTGCCCAGTCGTACAGCCAATGCGAATCTGCCACTGACAGGTTCACACAGCCGTGAGAGCGTTGATAGCCAAAGAGAGTGTGCCAGTAAGCCCCGTGCAGGGCGCGCGATTGATCATAGTACATGATGTATGGCACGTCTTCAAGATAGTAGTAGTCTGAGCGATCCGCTTCAAAAGCGCCGCGCATGTATTCGTTTTCGATCTTTTTATATATGGTGAACACGCCTGGCTGGGTAAAGAATGGGTCAACACCGGTCGAAATCAGGGTGGCAAAAACGATCTGGTCTCCTTCATGGACCAGCATGACCTGTTCGTAAAGGTTGATCTCGATCCAGCGATCAGCCTGAACACCTTCCGGCTTATCGCTGTTCGGGATGACCCGACTGAGACTGTTGTGATTCACCCATTCATCCGGGCCGATCATCACCCATTCCACTTCGTTTTCCATGACCGAGTCGTAAACGCGCACCACATTGTAGCGTGAATACCGTTTTCCGGTTTCAGGAGCATTTACTGAAGGAGCCGTGCGCGAAGCAGTTTCATCAAGAATCCAACCGAAGGACACGGTCGGGTTTTGCTTGAATTCATAACCCTGAAAGAATTGAACGCCTGAGATGGAAATTACGCTCTTGCTGATCCACTTCTGATTGGCGATCTGGTAATAGACGCCGCTTTCCGTTTCGAGTTTGTTATACAGTGAGACGTACTTGATGTGGCTGACGGGCAATTTGTCAGAAGGTTTTTCTGATGTAATGCCTTCAAGATCTGAGTACAACGGTACTTCTTCGTTGACCACTTTGGCATAAGTGAAAGGCACGTAACCCAAGCTGGCGGGCGGGTTGTAAGCGTAAAGAGGAGTCACTGGAAATGTGATGCCCAGGTCAGCCAGGTCATTCAACCTCTGGGACGGTCCGGCTGGCAGGCAATCAGTGTTCAAGAGTAGTTCGGTCTCACCTGGCAGGCACAAACCTGCATCTGAGGTTTCATTAGTATCCTCAGCAAAAACCGCTGAGGGAGTGGAAGTCAATAATCTGATCCCAAAAGAGGCGAGCAGCAGGGTTATGAACAGAGCGATCTTCTTCAAAGGGCACCTTGTAAATAACAAACTATCAGAGATTATTGTATCGCAATTTTCAGCGGTTTTCGACCGATGAAGGATGAGGATTGATCTTGATGGGACAGTCTATATTCAAGCGGAATCACATTGGTTCTGATCAGGGGTTTCCTCTTTCTTGCGCTGCATCGCGTATTCAAGCATGGCTTGATAGTTTTTGGGACCCAGAAAATACTCCAGTTCAGCGGAAAATATATCGTAAAGAGGAACGGCTTGATCTGCGGCGCGCAGACAGCTGCCCTTTTCTGTAAGCACTGCTTCGAGAGTGTCCAGCGTAAAGCGGCCTTCATCATCCAGATCGATGGGATGCAGAATGCAATAGAAGGGTTTAAAACGCCAGGGATGCAAACCGTTTGCCAATGCGGCCAACTGCAGACTGCATTTGCCGTCCGTGTGACAAAAAACGCAAGCGGTCTCGCCGTAGTGCCAGGGGGCGGGTTCGACCGCGGTATGGATGACCCGGCCGCTCGGGCTGCGTTCATCCTTGTCTTCGACCGGCACAAACCACTCCCCGGGATTTTTTGCTGTCGGAGGCATAAAAGGAGTGATCAATTTTGCGTTGGAGAGGATATCTTCCATCTCGCGTGGGTCCACCCACACGCCAAAAACGCAGCAAGCTCCTTTGCATTCATCCAGACAGCAGCGTTGAATTGGCTCGCAGTCGAACATGCGAGGGTTAATGCGTTTCTCGATCGGATTTTGAGTGATCATCTTAGAGAAAATTGTACCATCCTCACATAATTTGGTGATTATCCACATTTGAAAGACATATTTGAAGGTTGTAGAATCCTTTATTGTAGGGGATATCCCCCAAAAAACCAAAAAAGGAGTCTTTGAATGTCTGCCTGGAAAGTTTTGATCACTGATGGACTTGATTCAAACGGGATCGAACTGATGAAAAAATCTGCGGAAGTGGTTGAAAAACCAGGGATCTCCGCAGAGGATTTACTTAAAGAGGTTGGGGGATATGATGCGCTGGTGGTGCGCGGACGCACCAAGGTTACCCCGGCTGTCTTTGATGCAGGCGTAAAACTGAAAGTGGTCGGGCGTGCCGGTATTGGCGTTGACAATATCGACTTACAGGCTGCCAAGAGCCATAATGTGATGGTTGTGAATTCCCCTTTGGCAACCACCACCACGGTTGCAGAGTTGACCCTGGGCTTGATGTTGAGCGCTGTACGTGAGATCGCGCGTGCTGATGCTTCGTTAAAAGCTGGCCAATGGTTGAAAAAGGAATTTGAAGGCGCTGAATTGAGTGGAAAAACCCTTGGTGTGCTTGGTTTTGGGCGCATCGGTGCAGCCGTAGCAAAACGAGCTGCCGCGTTTGACATGCACATTCTGGGTTACGACCCAATGGTGCCGGCTGAAGAGATCGCAAAACGCGGTGGAACCCCCGCCAGTTTGGATGAAGTTCTAAAACAGGCAGACATGATCACCATGCATCTGCCACTCACCGCTGAGACGAAATCCATGCTAAATGCGGCAGCATTTGATAAAATGAAGAAGGGCGTTTACATCATATGCGCTGCCCGCGGTGGAGTGATCGACGAAGCTGCACTATTAGATGCTCTCAACAGCGGCAAGATAGCTGGCGCGGCGTTGGATGTTTTTGTGGCTGAACCCCCGGGTGTTACCCCCCTGGTGTCGCACCCCAAATTGATCTGCACCCCTCATATTGGTGCCCAAACCGTGGAAGCCCAATCTCGGGCAGCCAACGATATTGGAGAAGAGATCATCGCGGCTTTGAAAGACCAGCCGTTACGATGGCGAGTTGCTTAAAAATAAGGAAAGGGAGATTAAGGATGAATCAGAAACTTGAACGATTTAAGAAGATCATGGCTGAAGTAACCGATCTCGGTTACGCCAACGCGCTGCTGGGATGGGACCAACAGGTCAACATGCCAAGAGGTGGAGCTGAAGACCGCGGTAATATCATTGAGACCGTGTCCAGCCTGGTACATGAAAAATTCACTTCCACTGAAGTCGGAGAACTGCTCGAGGCGTTAAAACCTTATGCTGATTCCCTTGATCCCAGATCAGACGATGCCTGCTTGATCAACCGCGTCGCGCACGATTATGAGAAACAAACCAAGATCACAACCGAATGGGTGGCTGAATTTTCCAAAGAGACCGCCATCAGTCAGAACGTGTGGGAAGAAGCCAAAGGAACCAACAATTTCAAACTCTTTGAACCACATCTGAAAAAGATCGTTGAACTACGCCGCCAATACGCAGATTTCTTCAAACCCTGGGATCATGTTTATGATCCTCTGCTGGATGATTTTGAACCCGGTTTAAAAACCAAGGAAGTGCAGGAGATCTTCAATAAACTGCGCCCGCAGCAAGTTGAGTTGTTGAAAGCCATCGCCTCGAAACCGATCATCAACGATGCCTTTTTACATATCCCGTACGATGAAAAAGGGCAGTGGGACTTTGGCGTGGATGTGGTCACCCACTTTGGGTATGACTGGAACCGTGGACGCCAGGATAAAGCAGTGCATCCCTTCACCACCGGGTTTGGCATCGACGACATTCGCATCACCACCCGTTTCGATCCTGAACGCGCAGCATCCGCGCTTTTCAGCACCATGCACGAAGGCGGCCACGCTATGTACGAGCAGGGTGTCAGCCATTCCTTAAAGCGCACCCCGCTGGCGAACGGTGCCTCCATGGCGGTTCATGAATCGCAATCGCGCATGTGGGAAAACCTGGTGGGGCGATCCAAACCCTTCTGGAAGTTCTTCTATCCCAAGCTGGTTAAGCTCTTCCCGAATCAACTGGGTAACGTGAGCCTGGATGATTTCTATCGCGGCATCAACAAGGTTGAACCTTCCCTCATCCGCGTCGAAGCGGACGAAGCCACCTATAACATGCATGTCATGCTGCGGCTTGAGCTCGAGATCGCATTGATGGAAGGCAGCCTGCAGGTCAAAGAATTGCCCGAAGCCTGGAACACACGCATGAAGGACTACCTGGGTGTCTCGCCGAAAAATGACAGCGAGGGTGTGCTGCAAGATGTGCATTGGTCTTCAGGCTACATCGGATACTTCCCGACTTATGCCCTGGGTAATCTGGTCTCCTCACAGCTGTGGGAAAAGATCCTTGAGGATATTCCCGGTCTGGAATCGCAGATCGAAAAGGGTAAGTTCGACGAACTATTGGGCTGGCTGCGCACCAAGATCCACCAGCACGGCGCCAAATTTGAACCGCAGGTCCTGGTCAAGGAAGTCACTGGCTCCAAGATCACTCCTGAACCCTACATCCGCTATCTGAAAACCAAATATAGCGAAATTTACAAGCTATAGCAGTTCGATGTAAAATAATACAGGCCTTGTGGAACACAAGGCCTGTATCTCAATTAATCATCAAGGAAAACTGCGTGAAACCGATCTATGGGTTACTCGTGCTCTGTTTACTGCTGTTGGCGGGATTGTCAGGATGTACTTCTGGAACCCCCCAGGAGATCACTCAAACGTCTCTGCCTGAGACGATGGCTCCAACGATCATGGATACACTTCAGCCGTCGCCAGAGTTGACGGTAGAAGAGGTCAGCACCCCAACCGAAGAAAAAACCACTGTCACATCGCAATCTTTGGAGATCCATGTCATGGAGGGAACGCCCCTGGCATCCATCGTGCTCACACAGCCCCCCGCTGAAGATACCCCAACTCCAGAACCGACCGTGCAGGAAAAGTTTTTTCCGGAAGCGCTTATTCAGATGCTCGAACCGGCTAGCAATTCTCAACTTGCTTCACCGATCAAGGTCATGGCCAGCGTGGTTCCGGGTGCGGGCAACCTGGTGAGTGTTCAATTGTTTGGCGAAGATGGGCGAATCATTTCTGACCAGTTAATGAAAATGGTCAAGACGGAATCGGGTTGGGTGAATCTATCAAAAGAGATCGAATTTGAGATCTCCACCGCGGGAGAATCAGCGCTGCTGGTCATTTCCACTCACGATGAGTACGGTCGGCGAATCGCCCAGGCGGCCTCTGAGGTCTTTCTGATCCAGATTGGTGAAAGCGACGTACTGGAAAATGAGTTTTTCAAGTCGCCCTTTGTAGTGCAGTCTCCAAAAGCGGAGGCTGTGATCAAGGGTGGCACCGTCACGGTTACCGGCTATGCCCATCCTTATAATACGAATCCGATCATCATTGAACTGCTGTCTGAGTCGGGCGGGGTGATGGAGACGGCCGTGGTAAAACTGCCCCGTAACCCTGATAATCTCAATTACCTCTTGTTCACTACTGCCATTCCCTACGACGTGGGAATATCCACTCCGGTGCGCATGATCATCAGGCAGCGTTCGCTTATCTTGCCCAACATAGACGTGTCTTTGTCAAGCCAACTAATAACCCTAGAGCCATAAAAAAACCGCCGAAGGGCGGTTTTTTTATGGTTAATCTGCACCAACTGCAGCAACGGGTGAATTGTTTGGTGAGCCATCAAGAGTCATGATGGCGTTGTTCGAAAAGGCCAGCATGCCCACCAGCATGGTCATTCCTCCGCCCACCCAAAACCAAACCCTGAGACCCAAGAATTCAGCTACGGGCGTGACTACTAGCATGGAAAGTGGCATCATGGCGGTACAAATACTGCTCAAGGAACTTAAGGCGCGTCCTTGCATCTCAGGTGCGATCTTGCTTTGCATTAGTGCCTGGAGGGGTCCATTGGTCATTGGGCTCATAATCCCACACAAGATGTTCCCAACCACTGCCAACCAGAACATATTGGCAGGAGCGATCCCTAAGAGTAATATTCCGGCACCAACCCCTACTACACCGATCAAACTCGTGACCATCCGGTTTTTAAACCCACCCCAGACTCCTAACAATAGACCGCCTATCACGATCCCAATCCCTATGGTGGATTCAAGCAAGCTCAATTCCCACACACCAGCTTTAAAGTGCTGGGTCACCAGGAGTGGGGTTAATGTACCTGATGGCGCTAACAGGAAATTCAAAAAAGCAGCCAAAAGGGAGATGTAAAATAAACCTTTGATGCTTTTTAGATACTTGAAACCTTCAACCACATCCGTGATCAGCACCTTGGGCGTGATCATTTGATCTTTATCCGCGCGTACTGGCTGCGGGATGTGGATGAAGAACAAAGGAGTGATGGCAATGATGGCGGTAATTACATCGACAGAAATAACCTGATAGAACTTTAAAAGACTCATGAGCAAAGCGCCAAGAGGCGGGGCGATGATATTGAGTCCTCCGCGCAGAGCCTGGTTGATACCCGCAAAGCGGGCCAGGTGTTTTTCGGGTACCATCAGAGAAGTAGAGGCTTGCATGGCCGGCCAGTGGAAGCTACCGCCAAGTGAGCGCAGGAAAACGATCACGAAGATGTGCCAGACCTGCACCAGATCAAAAGCGAAGAGCAGCGCCAGCCCCAGGGTAAAAAAGGCGATGATACTGTCGGCCACGATCATCACCACGCGGCGATTCCAGCGATCCACCAGAGCCCCAGCAAAAGGCGCAAAGAACACATCCGGTAGGATGGCCACGAAAGTGGCGGTGGCCAGCAGAGCGGCGGACCCGGTTTTTTGTGTCAACCACCAGATCAACGCGAATTGAACCAGTCCACTACCCAATAGCGAGAAGATCTGAGCTGACCAGATCGGGATGAACTTGCGTACCCAATTTTTCTCTATTTCAATGTTTGTGTTTTCCATTCAACCTCTTTTCTGTAATGCCAAATAAAGCTCGCTGATGGTTAGCAAGCGATTTTTCCGCGCTTTGTAGAATATGGGGGAACTATTCGATATAAACTTCGACGTGTTCGCCGTCTTCGTCGTCGTAGATATCCATGATCTGGCCGGTCTGCCCGCTTGCCAATGCCTCGGCTAGTTTGGCAGAATCCAGGCCTTCCACTTCGGGCGAAAAACGCATGCCCATGCGGATGCCAGCGTTCACCATGCCCAATGGGATGCGCACGTTAACCCTGGCGCGGCCGGTATCTGTGTCGGTCACTCGCACTCTGAAGAAACGTCCGCCAGCGTGATTTGAAAAAGGCATGCCCGGCTCTTCTGGGGGAGGGGGAACGGAGGGCTTTTTTGAACTGGCGTCAAGCGACTTCAATAGTTCGGCAGCCATTTCAGGCGTGATCTTGCCATCCTGAACCATTTTCAATACTTTGAGACGTTCTTCACTGGAGGTCATGATTGCACCTCTTGAGTGGGATCGGTTTTTACTTCCACGTATTTTTCACCCCGCAGCCTGGCCTGGGCTTCGTCCCAAGAGATAAGTCCCTGGTCCAGCTCCTCGAGGATGTCACGCCGTTCTTCTGGTGAAAGTTGAACAGGAATTTCTTCCTTGCCGGGTTCGTATCCCAGTGCGCGGACGATCTCATTCAGGCGGCTGCGAAGAGTTGGGTAAGACAGCTTCATCTCGTCTTCCATACGATTCAAGCGGCCCTCGCAGCGCACGAAGGTGAGCAAAAACTGCATCTGTTCTGGTGTGAGATGCCCGAATGGAGTGTGCTCCGCCACAAAATGCCCTTCAATGGTGGTGTTGCAATTGACGCAATACAGGCGGGTCACTGCCAAATCTTCGCCGCATACCGGGCATTTGCTGAGTGATTTGTTGATCATAATGGCCTCGTTTTTACGAATATACCTTCTGGTCAGAAATGACTTGCTGCGAGTTCTTGATCGCGTTTCCGGTTCTGATCATCGAATTTGCAACCGCCACGAGAAATTTGCTCAACTTTTGATTGCGTGGATTGGGCACGCACTCCATCAATTCGCGAAACTCAAGCGGAAACTCAGTAAACCGTTTGTTTCGCTGCTGGAGAGTATATTCTACTTCAATTTCAAAATTATCTGGCATCATCTTCCATCCTTTACTAAAGAAACCGTACTCTTTCATCTCGTTAAAATAATAATAACACAATAATAAAAAAAGTCAATACTTTAATAAAAAAAATTAAAGTATTGACTGAAATATATTGAAATAATTTAAACTAGGTGCAATTATTTGATAAGTGGCTTCCGTTCTCCTTTTAAATACCAATTTCCCTTGCGATCATCGCAGTTCTCGGGTGCGCGATCGTAATAGATCTCGAAAAAACGTTCCGCGGTTGTTTCGATCCGGAAATAGTATCTGGAAACTCCCCACGAGCCCTTCAATCTGGCACTGGCCAGATGGGCAGGGCTCATGTTGCGGTCCATCCTTCCACGGCGTTGAACATCCACCCACTCCTCCAATACTTCATGGATCAGAAAGGTTTCTTCTCTCCAGACGAAAGCTTTTGGGCAATTCGGGCTTTTCTCATACATGGGTGGTACATCAAAGATCACTTGAATCGGCTCATCGTAAAAATGAAAGGGAACGGTTTCCATGACAGCTCCTGAACAGACATCTCTTTAATAATCATACTCGTATTCGAAGTCGAATACGAGTATGACGGTAGTTAATTGTTAAAGAAATTTGAGACTTAATCTTCCCAGCCGTCTGGCTCCACGTGTACGTAAGCCCGGTCGACTGCATCGAACTGTTCAAGACGCCGGGTGATCGCATCTGAAATGTTATGAACTTCGTTGAGTGTTTTTTGTCCATCCACGTTGACATGCAGATCAATGATCAGGCGCGGACCTACATATTCCGTAATAATGTGGTGCACCGCCAGAACGTCCGGGATTTCCTGCACGGCAGTGATGAACTCTGCCAATTCTTCCTGGCTGGCACCCTTACCGGTCAGAAAGCCTAGATTTTCCTTGCCTGCCAAAAAAGCCTGTCGGAAGATCCACAAAGCGACCAGGAAACCCGCAATTGGATCTGCCAATGGGTGAATCCAGTTTGACCCGATCACGCCCACGAAAGCGGCAATCGAAGTGAGCACATCACTCAGGTTGTCCTTGGCCGTGGTCGAAAGGGTGGGGCTGGTGAGTTTTCGGGCAATTCTGTTAATGATCACGTACATGCCCGCCTTGACCGCTGCACTGGCTAGCAAAACCAGGGTGGGTAAGTCCATCGCGATGGCTTCACCGCCGGCAGAATACCTTAACCAAGCATTGCGGGCGGCTTCAAAACCTGCATATGTCATGGATAATGTAACGATCAGCCCAACCACCGGTTCAAAGCGCGAGTGACCCTGCGGATGGGATTGATCTGGTGGTTGAATGGCCATCCAAAGCCCAACGACCATCAATAAGGAATAGACTACATCCGAGATCGAATTGGCCGCATCGGCGTAAATCGCTGCACTACCAGAGATTGATGCAACAACCCCTTTGCTTGCCGCAAGTAAAAGGTTCCCTCCCAGTGTGACCAGAAGGGCGGTACGATATAAACGGTTCTGTTCTTGGTGTGTTTTGTGTTCTCTGACCCAGCGCATATTACTTCCTATGTATTTTTATAAAAAAAACCTCAAAGCTGCGCCTCCATGTTTGGAGGTTGCACCTTTGAGGTTAATTTCCTTATTCATGGGCTGAGTGCTCTGCCCAACTTGCTTATTTTACCATGATTGGGTAATGATCAGGAGACTCTCGGTCAGGAGACTCTCTCACCCGTTTCTGTTTATTGTCAGATCCGGTCAAATGTCTTCGACTGGAATATCTGCCACGGAATTGACAATGCGGGTCGGTCGGTAAGGAAAGCGCTTCACATCCTCGCGTCGTGACACGCCCGACAGCACCAGGATGGTTTCAAGCCCGCTCATCACGCCAGCAATGATGTCGGTGTCCATGCGGTCGCCGACCATGACCGTATTCGCGGTATGCACGTCAAGATATTTCATGGCGCTGCGCATCATCAGCGGATTGGGTTTGCCGACGAAAAAGGGCGCGCGGTTGGTGGCTTTCTCGATCAACGCGGCCAGAGCCCCGGTGGCGGGTAGGATGCCAGCTTCGGAAGGACCCGTTGAATCGGGATTGGTAGCGATGAAAATGGCACCCGCGTTGATCAGGCGGATGGCTTTGGCGATCACCTCAAAGTGATAATTGTTTACTTCGCCGAGCACCACGTAATCGGGATCAATGTCAGTTTGTACATATCCCACTTCATGCAAAGCCTGGGTCAATCCACTCTCGCCGATCACAAAGGCTTTGCCATTCGGGTTCTGGCTCTGCAAGAAGCGCGCGGTCGCGATGGCCGATGTGAAAATGCGGTCAGCAGGGACGTTCAAACCGCTGTTGGTCAAGCGGTGTTCCAGGTCTCGTTGGGTGTAGAGGGGATTGTTGGTCAGGATCAGAAACTTCGTGTCTGTTTCGAGCAGTCGTTTGATAAACTGATCAGCTCCGGGAATGAGGGTCTTTCCGGTGACCAGCACACCGTCCATATCGATCAAATAGTTCTTCTTCATTATATATATTCCTTTCAATCGACTCATTTTAGCATTAAAGTACCTGACACATGATTTCGCACGGGATTACTTTCGACCCGCTACTCGCTGGAGTAAATCGGGTATAATTTAGCGATGTAGCGGCCATGAACAGGAAACCGGATGCCCCGTCAGCGATCCATTGAGGATTACTCATCTGATGAATTAAAACAGCTTCTCGCAGAAAAGCGGCGCGCAGAACGGGAAGCCAGGCTCGAAAATTTCCGCAAAACTGGCAGGGTGGTGCGCCTTGAAGTACGGGCCCCTCAGAAAGCCCCCAATGTTCAAGAGACCGTTCAGGAAGAGGAAAACCTTCCTCCCTCAAATCGGCTGCGCTCCAGAACGCGCCGAAAAAAAGGGATGGATCGTCTTTTATTCGCAGTCGAGATCGTGGCTGTCGTAGGTTTGCTCTTTATCATTTTCAGCGGGATCAGACTTCTCAACAATCTCAATGAAGAAGTTGCATCGTCTCTTGAGAACCCTCAACTTACACCAACTGCGCTGATCCAGGCAGTGGTGCTGCCCGGTGGACACACCGCACCGGTCGAAGGAGCGGAGGTCACCTATAATGAGGCGGAAATCCCCGAACATTTGCGCCCTCTGATGCAAAGCTATGCCGATCTGCCCATCCCCACACCGGGGGTTCAGCAAGCCCGGCAGATCCAGATCCCGGCCATTGGGTTGAACGCACCCATCGTTTTAGGTGATGGCTGGGAGCAATTGAAGAAGGGCGTTGGTCAGCATTTGAACACGGCCAATCCTGGTGAGACGGGCAACATGGTGGTATCGGCTCACAACGACATCTTTGGCGAGTTGTTCAAAGATCTGGACCAATTGGAACCCGGCGATGA
>CAZRHZ010000047.1:14804-16266 GCA_964599995.1 uncultured Anaerolinea sp.
CCGAGTTCAATCCTGATTACACGTACGTGAAAAAGGATCTGACCCGCATCGCCATCCTGGCCGGCTCGTTCTTTGTCGTTTTGGTGGTGCTTTCGTTCTTCCTTCGCTAATTCATACCCAGTGCAATGGCAATGGGAAAAAATCAACCCTAACTTTTAAAGGAGTGAATTATGTCCCACATGTTTGTACCAGGTCCAGTCGATGTAGCGCCAGAGGTGTTGGCGGCTCAAACCAAGCCGATGCTTCCGCATCGCAGCAAGGATTTTGAGGCGATCTTCCAAAGATCCGAAGCCAAGGCCAAAGACCTGTTCTATACCAAAACGCGCGTTTTTCAGGCTGCCAGTTCTGGTTCAGGCATGCAAGAAGCCGGTATTCGCAATTTTGTTCAGGAGAGCGTGCTCTCCTGCGTGAACGGTTCGTTCGCGCAACGTTGGAACGATGTAGCCATCAGCAATGGTAAACAGGCTGATAAGATCGAGGTGGACATGGGCGAGGCCATTATGCCCGACATGCTGCGCGATGCACTCAAGAAGAAACACTACGAAGCCGTCACCATCGTGCATAATGAGACTTCCACTGGTGTTGAGAACCCGGTCAAAGAACTCTGCCAGGTGGTGCAAGAAACCAGCCCCGACACCCTGATCTTGGTGGACGCGGTTTCTTCTCTGAGCGGCGTCAAGATCGAGATGGACGCTCTGGGGATCGATTTTCTGCTCACCAGCAGCCAAAAATGCCTGGCTCTGCCGCCCGGTCTGGCTTTGGCAGCCGCCTCTGACCGCGCCATGAAGAAAGCCGAATCAGTGACCAACCGCGGCTGGTATTTTGACCTGCTGCTGATGGAAAAACACCGCCTCAAAGATTCCACCCCCATGACTCCTGTCATGCCGTTGATCTATGCCCTTGATTTCCAACTTGACCGCATTTTCGCTGAAGGTCTCGAAAATCGTTTCGCCCGTCACACCGCCATGTCCAAGAAGGTGCAGGATTGGTGTAAAGCGCACGATATGGATGTCGTAGCCAAAGAAGGCTACCGTTCGAAGACCGTAGTCACAGTGCGCAACTCCCACAATTGGGACGTCAGCATCTTGAACAAATTCCTCACCACCCGCGGACAGCGCATTGCCAATGGTTATGGCAAACTCAAAGACGTGACCCTGCGCATCGCCACCATGGGTGAGACCAGCATGGCCGACGTGGACGCACTGCTCAAGAACCTCGAAGATTTCATGAAACAAAGCTAATTACATAGTGGATCGATCGACCAGGCGGCGACCCCGCCTGGTTTTTTTTGGACAGGTGGATTTTCGGAATATTATTGACGCGAGTTAGGGGGCGTGATAGAATTCATGCGTTCTTGGGCGCGTAGCTCAATGGTAGAGCAGCGGCCTTTTAAGCCGTTGGTTAAGGGTTCGAGCCCCTTCGCGCTCACTCAAGAATCAAAACTTCCGCAAGGGAGTTTTTT
>CAZRHZ010000048.1:0-16159 GCA_964599995.1 uncultured Anaerolinea sp.
GGTATTCTTGGCTTCACCCATTACCTCGCAGCCTATTATGCCAACACCGGCATTCGGGTGAATGCCTTAACGCCGGGTGGTGTTTATAATGGCAATCCCGAGCAGTTTGTTAAAAATTATTCCTCGCGGGCGATTCTGGGAAGAATGGCATCGAAGGATGAAATGAACGGCGCGTTGCTGTTCCTGGCATCGGATGCTTCTTCATATATGACCGGATCAAACGTGGTGGTCGACGGCGGGTGGACGGCATGGTAAAGAAACCCGAGGTGTTGGCGGTCATCCCGGCCCGCGGAGGGTCGAAAGGCATCCCGCGCAAGAACATTCGGGATTTCGCCGGTTATCCCCTGATCGCCTACAGCATCGCTGCAGGAACGCAGTCAAAGCTTGTTACCCGCACCATCGTTTCTACGGATGATGAAGAGATCGCGGCGGTTGCCCGTGCATGCGGTGCTGAAACGCCCTTCCTGCGTCCAGCGGAATTCGCGCAAGACAACACCACCGATCTGCCTGTCTTTCAACACGCGCTTGCCTGGCTGGAGAAGAATGAAGGCTACAAGCCGGATGTGGTGGTGCAGCTTCGCCCCACCTCACCGGTTCGTCCACTGTATTGTGTGGATGAAGCCGTGGAGATCCTGCTTGCGCATCCCGACGCAGACTCCGTGCGCGGCGTGGTTGAAGCCGGCCAATGTCCCTACAAGATGTGGCTGATCGACTCTGACAGCGGACAAATGAAACCGCTGATTGGCGTTGAAGGGATTGCAGAAGCCTACAACGCTCCACGGCAGCAGCTTCCCAGGGTCTACTGGCAGGTGGGTTTTGTGGATGCCATCCGGCCGAGGGCGATCCTCGAGCAGGCATCCATGAGCGGCAAGGTGATCCTGCCCTTGTTCGTGGATGCATCCTTTACTGTGGATATCGATAACCTGGCGGATTGGGCGCACGCTGAAACGGTGGTTCGCGAGAGCGGTCTGATCATGGTCGATCCGGCCAAACAGCGGCGTGCGTTTCCCAAAAAAGTGGCATTGATGGTCATGGATTTTGATGGCGTGCTGACCGACAACCGGGTATGGGTGAACGCTCAAGGCGAAGAAAGTATCGCTGCCAATCGCAGTGACAGCCTGGGGCTTGAGCTACTTAACCAGAAAACTGGCGTTGAGTATTTGGTCATTTCCAAAGAACGCAATCCCGTTGTTGAAGCCAGATGCCGTAAGATCAAAGTGCCGGTGCTGCAGGCTGTGGATGACAAAGCCTCCGCTTTGCAACGCGTGATTGCAGAAAAAGGGCTCAAACCCGAAGAAGTGATCTTTGTGGGAAATGACACGAATGACCTGCCGTGTTTTCCGGTGGCCGGATTTGCTGTGGCTCCCGCTGATGCCCATTCCGAAGTACAGCGTCGGGCAGATCTTGTCCTCACACAAAGAGGCGGTCACGGAGCGATCAGGGAACTTTGTGATATCTTATCCTCTCGGTTACAATAGGTAACCTACGATTAATAAAAACATTATCCTTTGTTAACAGGAGAACTTCATGACTCGAGAAATTCGCATTGGGAATCAGATGGTTGGAGATGGACATCCAACTTATGTTATCGCTGAAGTGGGCATCAACCATAATGGGTCGCTTGAAAATGCATTAAAACTGATCGACGCAGCCAAACATGCTGGCGTGGACGCAGTGAAATTCCAGAAACGCACCCCCGAACTGTGTGTTCCCCCAGAACAGCGTAATCAGATGCGTGAAACCCCCTGGGGATACATCACCTACATGGAATACCGCATCAAAACCGAATTCGGTGAAAAAGAGTATGCAGAGATTGATCGCTATTGCAAGAAGGTCGGTATTAACTGGTTCGTTTCAGTTTGGGATGAAGAAGCGGTCAATTTCATTGAAAAATTCAACCCAATCTGTTACAAAATCCCATCTGCTTCATTGACCGACCACAAGCTGCTCAATCATTTGCGTGCCACCAGCCGGCCTTTGATCTTGTCCACTGGCATGTCAACCATGGATCAGATCAATGAGTCAGTGAAATTGATCGGTCAGGATAACCTCGTCTTGTGCCACGCCACCAGCACGTATCCGTGCGAACCGAATGAGCTGAATTTGCGCATGATCGAAACCTTGCGAAAGGCCTTTACCTGCCCGATCGGCTATTCAGGTCATGAAGTTGGTTTGGTGACCTCAGTGGTGGCAGTCGGACTCGGTGCCTGTATGGTGGAACGCCACATCACCCTGGACCGAGCGCTTTGGGGTTCTGACCAGGCAGCTTCGGTGGAACCCGGTGGATTTGAGAAATTAGTGAAGTACATCCGTGTCACCGAGCAGGCCGTGGGTGATGGGATCAAACGCGTTTATGACAGCGAACTTCCTTCACAGAAAAAACTGCGCAGGGTATAAAGTTTGGCTTTTCAAATTTTCTCACGAGTGAATCATGCTTTTCGTCAGCGCTGGGTGCATTTTATTAGCAGCCAACGCTGGAAAAGTTTGGTGGAACAGGTTGAGGCATCTTCTCCCTTATCCAAAGATCAGCGTCCGGTCATTTTCTTTAACGCTTCGACGCGCCTGGGGGGCGTGAGCCAGAACGCTGCATATTCACGTATCACAAGTCTGGGGTTGCGCGCACAGGGCATTCCGGTCATTCATTTTTATTGTCAGGCTGGCCTTCAGCGCTGCGTGCTGGGCAGCAACCGCGATAATTTTGACCGGGTTCCACCCTGCGAGGAATGCATCCGCCAGAGCAGGGCTTTGTTCCCGAATGGAAACGCCAGATCGTTCGAGTTTGACCTCGATGAAAACCTATTGATCAAATTTGAGGGATTATCGGTAGCCGAGTTAGCTGAATTCAACCACCACGATCTGCCGCTTGGATTCTGGGCTCTCAATTCCTTGCGCTGGGTTCTGCGCCGTTACACGCTTAAAGAAGACCTGCAAACACGTTCTTTCATGATTTCTTACATCTTGTCTGCATGGAGCATTTACAGGCAGTTTGAAAACCTGGTCGAAGAAACCAACCCACAAGCCGTGGTGCTCTTTAATGGCATGTTCTATCCCGAGGCAGCCATAAGGCATGTCTGTCTGACAACGGGAATCCGGGTGGTGACACATGAAGTTGGGCTTCAGCCTTTCTCCGCTTTCTTCACGGAAGGGGAGGCCACCGCGTACCCGATGCACATTTCGGATGATTTTCAATTAACTCCCGAGATGAACGCAGTTCTGGATGAATACCTGAGCAAACGCTTCCGCGGAAATTTCAGCATGGCGGGCATCAAATTCTGGCCAGAGATTCACAAGTTGGATGCTGCATTGGAAGCCAGGTTTGCGCAGTACAAGAAGATCGTTCCCGTTTTCACCAACGTGATCTTCGATACCAGCCAGGTGCATGCCAACACTCTGTTCCCGGATATGTATTCGTGGCTCGACAGCCTTTATCAGTGCTTCATCGACCATCCCGAAGTGCTGTTTGTGATCCGGGCGCACCCGGATGAATCGCGTAAAGGTAAGGAAAGTCGTGAAAGTGTTGCGGATTGGGTAAGAAATCACGGGGTACTTAGCCTTCATAATGTGTTGTTCGTGGATTCAAACCAGTTCATTAGTTCGTACGAACTGATCAATCGTTCACATTTCGTCATGAACTACAATTCGACCATCGGGTTGGAAGCCACCCTGCTTGGCAAACCGGTGCTGACTGCGGGCAAGGCGCGTTACACACAAATCCCAACCACCTTTTTTCCAAAATCCAAAGCGGAATACCAATCCACCTTGGAAAAGTTCATCAACATTAACGAGATCAAAGTACCGGAAGAATTCTTAACCAACGCCCGGCGGTTCTTGTACTCGCAGCTTTACCGCACCTCCCTCCCATTTGGTGAATTTGTCAAAGAGGACGGTGTTTGGAACGGGTATGTGACGCTCAAGGATTTTCCAATCAGTGCCTTATTGCCTGATCATTCTGAAACGATCCGCATCCTTACGAATGGCATCCTGACCGGAAGCGAGTTTCTGCGAAACGTATGAACCACAAACCCCAGTGTTCGATCATTATCCGGGCATTCAATGAAGATAAGCACATCCGGCGTTTACTGACCGGTATTGCAGAACAAACCATCAAAAATGTGCAAATCATTCTGGTGGATTCTGGTTCCACGGATCGAACGATCGAAGAAACCAGGGATTTTTCGGTAGAGATTGTGAATATCCCTCCGCACGAATTTACCTTCGGTCATGCCTTGAATGTGGGCATCCAGCATGCCAAAGCTGACCTGATCGTCATGGCCAGCGCGCATGTTTATCCCGTCTACCCGGATTGGCTCGAAACCCTTTTGGCTCCCTTTTCTGATAAAGTTGTAGCTTTGACCTACGGCAAACAACGTGGTTCAGATTCCACTCACTTTTCAGAACTGCAGATCTTCCGACACTGGTATTCCGATTTTTCAAGACCCCATCAACCTTATCCTTTTTGCAACAACGCCAACGCTGCCATACGGCGATCCCTCTGGGAGTCTCACCCTTACGATGAGAGTTTGCCAGGTCTTGAAGACCTGGAGTGGGCAAAGTGGGCGCAGGATAACGGTTATTTTGTGAATTATGTGGCTGAAGCTGAAGTGATTCATGTGCATAATGAATCCACCGCGGGCATCTATAATCGATATCGCCGAGAGGGAATGGCTTTTAAACGCATCTATCCGCACGAGCGTTTTACATTTCGTGATTTGCTAAAGCTGTTTATGCAAAATGTGTTCAGCGATTGGCGTGAGGCAGGAAGACAAAGAAAACTAGGGTCGGTATTTGGCACGATTGCCAGGTTCCGCTGGCTGCAATTTTACGGGACCTTTCAAGGATATCGTCAATCGGGTCCTCTTACCTGGCAGTTGAAGCAGGCATTCTATTATCCCAGAACTCCGATTAAGTATGAAATACCCAACCGAAAAGTGGAACCGATTCAGTATAATAAATAGGGAGTGATACGATGAAAAAGAAAATTACTGCATTGGTGCCCATGCGTCATCATTCGCAGCGGGTCCCCGGAAAGAATTTCAGACCGTTGGATGGGCTCCCCCTGTACGAGCATATTCTGGGTTCGCTGCTGGCGGTGCCTGAAATCACGCAGGTTCTGGTGGATACCGACAGCCCAGAGATCACTGAGGGGGTAAAAGCACGCTTTCCTTCCGTTAAATGCGTTTTGCGGCCTGAGGATCTCAGAGCGGATACGATTTCCATGAACGAGATCCTATATTACGACACCGGGCTTGTGGAATCCGATTTCTACATCCAGACCCATTCCACCAATCCCTTATTGCGGACTGAGACGATTTCCAGAGCCATTCGCAAGCTGTTGGAATTGTATCCTTCCTATGATTCCCTGTTTTCAGTGACCCGCCTTCAAACGCGCATTTGGGATCAACTGGGTAGAGCAATCAACCATAATCCCAATATTCTGCTGCAAACCCAGGATCTGCCCCCCATGTATCTGGAGAACTCCTGCCTGTACATGTTCACGCGCGACACCTTGGCACGCAAGCGCAACCGCCTTGGCGATCGGCCCTTCCTGTTTGAGATCGACGCGGATGAAGCCTGGGATATTGATGAAGAGATCGATTTCAAACTGGTCGATCTTATGATCCAGGCACGCAAATCACCTTAAGAAACCATTATCGATGAACAAACGAACCCTTATCATCATTCAATTCGCATTATTCCTTGTCACAATGGCCGGAAGTTTCTATGTAGCGCTTACACCTGCCAACAGCTTGATGCAGTGGTACAGCATTGATGATGCGTATTATTACTACAAAGTCGCTCAAAACATCTGGAATGGTTACGGTCCAACCTTTGATCAAATCAACCTGACCAACGGTTATCATCCCCTGTGGATGGTGGTTTGTCTGGCGGTCTTTTGGCTTTCGAAATTTAATCTCTTGCTTCCGCTTCGAGTTTTGGTAATTGTCAGTGGATTGTTCAATGCCTTTACCGCCCTGTTGTTCTTTAGGTTCCTCGCACGGCACATCCATCCAGGGGCAGCACTGGTTGGAGCGGCCATTTTGGGGCTTTCACCGACCATTTATTCAACCGTGGTTGTCCATGGCATGGAATCTTCGATCAGCGTCTTCTTTATCGTCCTTTTAGTGTCGAATGCAGCCAAACTGCTCAAGATGAGTGATGAAAAGAAGACATCTAGTAGGGAGTTCCTAATTCTAGGTTTGGTGGGTGCTTTCACCATCCTGGCCCGCCTGGATAACGTCTTTCTGGTTGCCACGGTTGGTTTGTTCCTGCTGTTCAAGATCAAGAAAATTCCGGCTTTACTCGTTGTGGATATTCTTGCAACTGCTCTGGCAGTGTTGCTCTCCTGGGTGATTCGCCTGGGGACGCAGAGTGTGGTGATCAACACTGGAACAGTGTATACCATGCTCCTGTTATCAGGGCTGTTGAAACCGATTTTTCTTTTCTTCTCAGGAAGTTACGGCAGTAAACAATCTCTGAAGAAGATCAAAATTGCTTTACAAGTGACAATCGCACTGGCTGTTGAAGCTGTGGTTGAATATACCGCCTTGTTCATCATGTTCAGAACCGGTATGATCGGAGTATTTTCAATTTCGATCATTTTCCTGAATGTCATGCTGGGTCTCGGGTTAATTCTACTGATCCGGTTTCTGGCTTTCCGACCCATGGTAACCCTCACAGATTCTCCCATAAACTTGTTCCTGGGTTGGGTAAAGCAGCAGTGGAAACCCGTTCTCCTGAATGGGGTTATGTACGCGATCCCCATTGCCACCCTGATCGGTGGATACATGATCTTTAACAAACTGACCGTCGGGTTGTATACGCCGGTTAGCGGGCAGATCAAGCATTGGTGGTCCAGCATGGCCAACACGGTGTACTCCAAGCCTGTCACCTTCTTATCTGTGATTGGGTTGAGCTCCGAAGATGGGAATGGTCCATGGTCATTGCTGACCTCAAAAGTTTTTTGGGCTGCGGAGAAGATTTATGCTCTATTGAACCTCGCCACACCTGAGATCTATTACGGGTTATTGATATTAATACTCATTGGACTTTTGGTTTGGGTGTTGAGAACCAATGGCTGCCAACCTGTCCAAAATGCAAACCAGCTATTCATTCCTGCGGTCTGGCTTGGCTGTTTCTTTCATATTGCCTATTACATGGCAACCGGATATACCCATACCCGTATCTGGTACTGGATCGCGGAAATGTTGCTTCTGGTTGTGCTGGTGAGCCTGTTATTGGATGCGCTGTTCAATTGGATGGACAAAATTAAACTGAAGGTGAAACCATCTATTTTTCTGGCTGGAATCATCCTCGCTTTTACGCTAATCGGTCATACCCAATACGTCCTGGATTTGGTTCCCTATCAAGTGGTTGAAGGGAAAGAAGACGCCTACCTTTCGGGGATCAAAGAAGTCGAATTCTATACCGAACCCGGTTCAAAAATTGGCATGACCGGTGGCGGAATGGTGGCATATTTCATTCAGGATCGCACCATTGTGAATCTGGATGGTCTGATCAACAGCCCTGAGTACTTTACGGCACTGAAAACAGGAACTGTCACTTCGTTCCTTGACCGAATTCCTTTGGACTACGTTTACGGTAGACCTTACATGCTGCTCGAGTCTGACCCTTATGCATCGTTTTTCGACGGCAATTTGGTCGAAATCGGTGTCATTCGCGGATATGAAAATTTCACTCTTTACCGGTATATCGTAAACCAATAATTCAAATTTTAAAGCGACTCCAAAAACCTCTTTGAACGATATAATTGACTGGCATTAAAAATTGAGGATTAACCTATGACCGATGTTTTAATGAGTGCTCCATACATGATCCCTTTTATGGATCGTTTTATGCCAGTATTTGAGCACTACGGGATCAAGATCATTTCCCCCATCGTGAATGAACGTTTGGAGGAATCTGATATATTGAAATTTGCTGGCATGTTTGACGGCACAATCTGCGGGGATGACCGTTATACGCGTCATGTGCTGCAAAAATGCCTTCCCAGGCTCAAGGCCATCTCAAAATGGGGAACTGGCATTGATTCGATTGATAAGGATGCCTGTACTGATCTTGGCATCCGCTTACTGAATACCCCTAATGCGTTCACCCTGCCCGTGGCGGATAGTGTTTTGGGCTATATGCTGGCTTTTGCCCGGCAGCAGATATGGATGGACAAAGCCGTCAAGAACGGGGTATGGAAAAAGATCCCCGGAAGGTCACTATCCGAGTGCACCTTGGGCGTGATTGGCTTGGGGAACGTGGGCAAGGCGGTCATTAGGCGCGCCCGGGGTTTTGGCATGACCATCTACGGGAACGACATCCAGCAGATCGCGCGCGACTTCCTGATTGAAAATCAGGTAAAAATGGTTTCTTTAACGGAGTTGCTGCAAAAATCGGACTTTGTCAGTGTCAACTGTGACCTGAACCCGACCTCCTTCCACCTGATCAACAACAAGACCCTGACTTGTATGAAATCCACCGCTGTGTTGATCAACACGGCCAGGGGGCCAATTGTCAATGAGGCCACACTGATCGATGCCTTGCGGAATCAACGCATCGCAGGCGCAGCGCTGGATGTTTTTGAGGAAGAACCACTTCCTGAGAATTCACCTCTTAAGACGATGGATAACGTTTTACTGGCTCCTCATAACTCCAATTCAAGTCCCAGTGCGTGGGAAAACGTGCATTGGAACACCATTCGCAATCTGCTGATCGGATTGGATTTGGATCCGACAGATCTATCACAATGGCAGCTACGTGCCTGAAAGGGTATCTCGACCATGAATGAATCAAAACGCTTTGTGCTGATCACCGGAAGCGCCGGTGGAATTGGACGTGCGACGGTCAAGTTCTTTGCTGAAAAAGGCTGGGGGGTGATCGGCATAGACTGCAACGAATTCGGAGAAGGGTTTCCTTCGGATGGTTTGTTTATCAAGGCGGATGTGTCGGTGCCGGCGCAGTTTGACCTGATCTTTACTAAAATCAATCAATTCACAGACGTGCTCCATGCAGTGGTCAACAATGCCGCCGTTCAGGTTTCAAAGCCATTGGTGGATACCACGGTGGAGGAATGGGATACGGTTATTGCCACGAATCTGAGACCGGTCTTCATCGGTGCCCGGTATGCTTTTCCAATGTTATGTAAGGCTAATATTGGTGCCATCGTCAATGTTTCTTCAGTGCACGCCATTCAAACCTCTGCCAACATCGCTGCTTACGCTGCCAGTAAAGGTGGCATTCTGGCGTTAACACGGGCGATGGCGATCGAGTTCGCCACCCAGAATATCCGTGTGAATGCTGTTCTTCCGGGAGCCGTTGACACACCTATGCTAAGGGGCGGAATGAGCCGCGGTAATTTGACAGGATCATCCGTAGATGAACGCCTCGATAACCTGGCTCGTAAGACAGTCAATGGCCGGATCGGGAAACCCGAAGAGATCGCTCATGCCATTTATTTCCTGGCCGACCACGACCAGTCTTCATTCATGACCGGTCAAGCCCTCGTCGTGGATGGCGGAGCTACAGCCCGATTGAGCACAGAATAGCGATGAAAAAACGCCTTTTACAAACGCTCCCTGAACCGATGGTGAATTCCTTGCGCAACGCCAAGGATTCAATGACAACAGCTGGTGAATGGCCAGCGGCATTTCTTCATCCCTGGCGGGTGGATTCCATTCAAAAGATCAAGGCGTTGCAAAATACCCATTTGGGTGAGCGCTGTGTGATTGTCGGGAATGGACCCAGCCTGCGCGATACCGATCTGTCAAAACTGAAAAATGTGTTTTCCATCGGGATGAACCGTTTCTATCTGGCATTTCCTGACATGGGTTTCAGCACTTCCTGCCTTCTTTCAGTGAACAACCTGGTCATCGAACAATGTGCAGAAGACTTGCGGGCTTTACCGATCCCGGTATTTGTGTCGTGGCGCGGACGTAAGTGGATAAAACCCGCTGCGAACTTGCATTATCTCTATACATCCTATCTTCTTCCGCGCTTCAGCGGCAATGCAGCCGGAAGGCTGTGGGAAGGCGCTACGGTTACTTTTGTGGCCATGCAATTGGCTTTCTACATGGGGTTCAAGCAAGTTGTCTTGATCGGCGTAGACCACAATTTCACCACTCAGGGCACACCAAACACCACCGTGATTTCAACCGGTGATGACCCCAACCATTTCAACCCAGCGTACTTTGGCAAGGGGTTCAGGTGGCAGCTCCCAGACCTTCAAACCTCCGAGATCGCTTACAGCATGGCGAGGGAAGCTTACAAACAAGATGGCCGCGAAATCCTGGACGCTACCGTGGGCGGCAAATTAACGGTTTTCCCAAAAGTGAATTTTGATTCCCTTTTCTAATGTCCAATCTTCCTCTCGTTTCCATTGTCACACCCTCTTATAACCAGGCGCATTTCCTTGAACAAACCATGCGCTCGGTGTTGGAGCAGGATTATCCCAACATCGAATATATGGTCGTTGACGGCGCATCAACGGATGGCAGCGTTGACCTGATCAAGAAATATGACAAACGTTTATCCTGGTGGGTGTCTGAAAAGGATTCGGGTCAGGCAGAGGCGATCAACAAAGGGCTGTCAAGGGCAAAGGGCGAATTCGTGGCCTGGATTAACTCGGATGATTACTATATCCCGGGTGCGGTATCGGAAGCAGTCAAATCCTTAATCGCACATCCCGACGCGGCGTTTGTTTTTGGAAATATACGTGTCGTGGATCAGGACGAAAAGATCTTAAACAACTTATCATATGGTGATTGGTGTTTGGCTGATCTGATGTCTTTTCGCATTATCGGACAGCCTGGCGTTTTCATGCGGCGCAGTGCCCTTACCAGTGCCGGGATGCTTGATCTGTCTTATCATCTGCTTCTGGATCATCAGCTCTGGATTCGCCTGGCCAGAGGCGCAAGTATTCATTACGTCCCCTCTTTGTGGGCTTGTGCTCATTATCATGAAGATTGTAAAAACCTGTCAATGGCGGCCAGTTTTGGCGCCGAGGCAAAACGAATCGTGGCGTGGATGGAAAAGTCCCCCGATTTCGTGGATCTATTCAACCAGAACCGGAAAAAGATCTTGGCAGGAGCGGAACGCTTGAACGCCTTCTATTTGCTGGACGCAAAACAATACCCGGCTGCTTTCCGCGCGTATTGGAAGGCTTTCTGGTTGGATCCCCAAACGGTTAAGCCAGAGTGGTACCGCATGGTTTATGCCTTTTTCGCCCCGCTGGGTCTGGAAGGGTTAAAAAAACGCTTTCTGGAGAAACGCCAGAAGCGATTGAATCGTTAGCAGAGGTATTGAATGACAGAGTCCATTTCTTCTGAAACAGTCCTGTTCCTGCGCAATAAAAAAGGGGTGGTGATCATACTTTTAGTGGTTTTCCTGTTGATCGGGATTGCCGTTCGCTTGATCGATTTTACCGATCTACCGCTTGATTTTGCCACCACCCGCCAGTTGCATTCATTGATCATGACGCGCGGGCTTTACTATCAGATGGAAACCCCTTCATCGCTGGAGATATCGCAAGACCTCTGGAACTTTGGTATTTCAGCCGGAAATCGCGAACCGGTCATCGAACCTCCCATTTTAGAATATTTGGTGGCGTTTACCTACCGCTTGATCAGTAATGAGAACATCCTTGTGGCGCGGGTTTATTCCGTTCTGTTTTGGGTGATGGGTGGCATTCCTCTCTTCTTCCTTGTGAAAAGATTGACCTCAGTCAATGGGGCGTTTGCCGCCCTCGCGTTCTATGAGTTGATTCCCTTTGGGGTTTATGCCAGCCGCAGCTTCCAACCGGAACCCATGATGATCATGTGGGTGCTTTGGGCTTTATATTTTCAAGTGGCGTGGGCACAACAAGACACCTGGAAGAACGCCATCCTGGCGGGAGTGTTTACCGGCATTGCACTGTTGGTGAAAATCCCCATGGCTTTCTTTGTAGGCATCCCATATGCCGGCCTGGTGCTGCAAAAAGGGATCAAGTTTTGGTTGAAGAACAAACGTGTCTACGTGATGGCGATCTTGGCGATCTTACCCGCCTTGATCTATAACCTGCTGAGCGCTACCGTGGGTGGTAATGCTGGATCCATTTTTGGCGCGCGTTTCTTCCCGCAGCTATTCACGCAAATCCGCTGGTATTTGGATTGGCTGTTCATGATCCAAAATGTGGTGGGTTTGTTCCCCCTGGTAATCGGGCTGTTGGCTTTCTTCCTGATCCAGCAGAAGGAAGGCCGCGTCCTTTATGGCTGTCTCTGGATCGGTTATGTGCTTTACGGTTATATGTTCGCGTACCATATTTACACTCATAATTATTATCAATTGCCCCTGATCGTCATTCTGGCTCTGGGATTTGGCTTCCTTTTTTCGGTCTTTTTTGCAAAAATGGAAAGGCTGAACAAGAATTGGCTGCCGCGGATCTTGATGGCACTTTTTCTGGTCTTTGCCATGGCCTTAACGGTTCAGCGCACGCGCGGTGTGTTGGTGGCGTCGAGTTACCGGCATGAAGCTGCCTATTGGACAGAGTTGGGAGAGAAGATCGGCATGAACAAATCAGTAGTCGCGATCACCCAGGATTACGGGTATCGCATTAACTATTGGGGTCACGTAAGCCCTTCATTATGGCCGACCTCCTCTGAAGTAGCCATCAAAGAGCTTCAAGGTGCTTCTGACCCAGAGTTTCAACAACTCTTCAAGGAATTAACTTTGAACAAGAGCACTTTTTTGGTGACAATGCTCAATGAATTTGACCAGCAGCCGGAATTGAGGGATTATCTGTTGGCGAATTATCCCTACCAACAGGGTGATGGGTACTACATATTTGACCTGACCAACCCCGTGAGTTCACAGAATTAATTCACATGGAAAATCAACCGTTAGTCTCGATCATTACTCCATCTTTCAATCAGGGAAAATTCCTTGAGGAGACCATTCTGTCAGTCCTAAACCAGGACTACGAGCGGATCGAGTATCTGTTGATTGATGGCGGTTCAAGTGACAATACGCGCGAGATCATCGAGAAATATAGCAGCCGATTCGCTTTTTGGGTTTCAGAGCCTGATAAAGGTCAGACAGACGCCATCAACAAAGGGTTCAGCCATGCCAAAGGACAAATCCTGGCGTGGATCAATTCGGACGATGTCTACACTCCCGGCGCGATCCGCAACGCGGTTGGATATCTGACCACTCATCCGGAAGTGGGGATGGTTTACAGCGATCTGGATTTCATGGATGAGACTGGCAAGGTGATCGGCAGGTTCAACGCCGCGCAAACCGACCTTCCCAAACTTCGACGCGGATACGTGCACATTCCCCAGCCTGCAGCGTTTTTCAGGGGGGATTTGTGGCAGCAGGTGGGACCCCTCGACCCAACTTTCTATTTTGCCATGGATTACGACCTGTGGACGCGGCTGGCAGCGGTTTCTGAGTTGAAGTACCTGCCCGGTCAGGTCTGGGCGAAATTCAGGCTGCATACCGAGGGCAAGACGGTGGCTGCCGATGACCGCTGCTGGCCAGACATGCTGCGCGTGCACTACCGGGATGGTGGCAGGCCATTTGCACCAATCGTGTTGAAGTACTGGCTGAGAAAGCTGGTTGCCCCGCTCATCAATTGGAAGCGCAGGCAGATGTTCAAAAAATAAGATAAGAGCCACCGGTTTGATCCAGTGGCTCTTTGTTTTTATATTCAGGTTGGGTTATTTGATCACGCCCAGTTTCTTGCCGATCTTCCCGAAGGCTTCAAGACCTTGATCGAGATCGGATTTGCTGTGGGCTGCAGAGAGCATCACCCTGATCCTGGCCTTGCCTTTTGGCACGGTCGGGAATCCCAATGGCATGGCGAACACGTTTTCTTCGAACATTTCGCGGCTGAACTGCTGTGCCAGGGGGGCTTCTCCAAGCATGACGGGGGTGATGGGGGTAACGCTGTTGCCCGTGTCAAACCCCATGGCTTTCATTTCGGTTTTAAAGTATTTCGCGTTATCCCAAAGGCGGTCCACCAGTTCAGTTGAAGATTCGAGCAGATCGACTGCGGCGATGCAAGCGGCCACATCGGCAGGCGTTGCGGCAGAAGAGAAGAGGAAGGGACGACCCCTTTGGCGCAGCCAGTCGATGATCACGGCCTTGCCGGCCACAACCCCGCCCATCACACCAAAGGCTTTTGAGAAGGTGCCCACTTCAACATCAACCTTGCCGTGCAAACCGAAGTGATCCACAATACCACGTCCGCCACGGCCGATCACGCCCTCACCGTGTGCGTCATCCACCATCAACATGACCTCATGTTTGCTGGTGATCTCGTAAATCTTGTCCAAAGGAGCGATGTCGCCATCCATGCTGAAGACGCCATCTGTAACGCACAACCCGCGGTGATAGGTGCCCTTGTTCTCGATGATCACCTTGTCGAGGTCATTCGCGTCTGCGTGGGCGAATCTTACGATGCGCGCGCCAGACAGGCGGCAGCCATCAATAATGCTGGCGTGGTTCAATTCATCTGTGAAGATCACATCTTCTTTACCCACCAGGGCAGGGATGGCCGCCAGGTTGGCCGTGAAACCGGATTGCAGGGTTATGGCTGCTTCGACACCTTTAAAGGCAGCCATGCGTTTTTCAAGTTCAAGATGCAGGTCCATCGTACCGGCAATGGAACGCACAGCACCGGGTCCAACACCATATTTGGCGATGGCATTCTGAGCGGCTTCCACCATTTTCGGATGATTGGCGAGCCCCAGGTAGTTGTTGGAGCAGAAGTTGAGGACACGTTTTTCATCGACGATCAGCCAGGCACCCTGTGCGGAGCCCAACGTGCGAATGCGGTTGTAAAGTCCGCCCTCTTTCAAACCATTGATCTCGTCTTGAATCCAATCCAGTCGTTTACTCATGGTCACCTCGGAAGAATTTTTGCGGGTTTACTCAAAAAGGAAGTATAAAAATTATACTTCCAACCTAACCTCTGAGAGGTGTCCTTTCTCCTTGAGAACGCTGATAATCGTCTTTATTCCGGCCGGGTTGATGGCCAGCGTGTTGGGATTCAGCACTTCGAGGACGAACTTCGCGGTTTTTGGATCCATTTGAAGTGCTTGGACGATCTTGGTGGAGGGTGACCGTAGCAGGGTAAACGGTTCAACGCTGACAGTGAGACCTGATTGATCCCATTGCTCGGCCATTAATAGAAGTGGCTTGGGTAGCGAACTTAGGAGGTGTTTTTCAAGGTATCCGATCAACTGTGAGGCTTTCAGCCCACCTTCCTGAGCCTGGCGCATGGATCTGGCTGTGATCTCGTAGCAGGTTTCAGACGCAGAAAGGGATTCCACTTCGCAAAACCGCCCGATCTGGTAGCGCAGTGTGCGCGAGGCAAAATTGGGAATTGAAAACTTCAGTTCTGGCAATATCTTAATCGGGCTTTCTTTTGCCGCCCAGGCAGGGTGTTTTTCATCACGCAAGTATGAATTAAATAGAGTTGTCTTTTTGAAGAAAAGTTCCTTGTTCTTCTTCTCTCCCAGACCTATATCCAGCATCCCCAGCCAGTGAAGCGGACCCGTGACCAAAAGCTTGATGAGAGCGCCTTCCACGTCATCCCAGTGCTCGAAACCGCGCAGGGGCTCATCGCCGGTCGACTGACGAATGAACCACCGATCGTAATCACCCGCGGAGCGCTGAAAATCAGGCCGATCATTCTTGATGCTGTCGATCAGCGCCTTCAGGCTGTACCAGGTTTCAGGTTGAAGTTCAGCCATGATCTCAAGCAGGAGCTGTCGCGGTCTGACAGGATCGTTCTGCCATTCGCCTTCACAGATCAACCCCGGAAGGTTCCGCAGGTCATTGATGGCGGTGGAATTGCGCCAAATGGTTAACCAGCCTTCCAGGATCTCATGGCGATCCTGTTGGAAGAAGCGCGGTAGAACCTCCGTGTCGGGCATTCCTTGTGCGTTAATCAAGCCACCTTCCGCGGCGATGTGTTTTAAGAAGGGCTCGTTCTCGCGCCAATGCTGCCATGCGCTTTCTGGAAGCGAGCGTCCCATGCGTCTGGCTGCCAACCAGTCGATCATGTGATCGATCAACCGGCTGTCGGAAGGGAAGGTGCGGTTGACCTTGTTGTCAGCAACGGCCTCAAGTGAGTATTGAGATGATTGCGAATTCTCATGCCTGATGGAGGATA
>CAZRHZ010000049.1:0-16032 GCA_964599995.1 uncultured Anaerolinea sp.
CCCACACTAGAATCCCTTTGGCCCGTAGCGCATCCACGACTGGCGGAATCAGATCAGCCCCCGTGGTTTTATTGACGTTATATGCATATGAGCTGTCTGCGATCTTGATCAACGCATGCGAAAACCCGCAATTTTTTGCCACATTTGCGATGGCAGCAGCGTTGCCTCCTTCGCAATTCGGAATTTTCCAGATCCATGTGCCTTTTCCCTCAAGTGCCATATCATTCCTCCAAATCTATGCCGACTGACCAATCAACCCTGAGCGAGTGTTCCCTCTAGCCCCAGCGTCTTGGCGATCGTACGCATTGCCAGGATTACGTTGTCGCAATGTTCCCATAACGGTATTCCGAATTCTTCAGCTCCGTGTTCGATCTCTTCACGGTTCGCGCCGGCTGCGAAAGCCTTGTCTTTCCACTTTTTCTTGACTGAACTTGCTTCCAGATCATACAGCGATTTGGAAGGTCGCACCAGCGCGACTGCGGTGATCAAGCCGGTGATCTCATCACAGGCGTACAATCCTTTTTGAAGAAGGGTTTCTCTTGGTAAATTCAAATGGCTTCCGTGGCTGAGAATGGCTTGCACGATCTCTTCAGGTACACCCTTTTCTCGCAAGATTGGAGCACCTGCCAATGGATGTTCTTCAGCAGTAGGGTGGATTTCCCAATCAAAATCGTGCAGCAATCCGGTGATGCCCCAGGTTTCTTCAGGCTGGTTCAACTTTCGTGCATAAAAACGCATCGCGACTTCCACGGCCAGCATGTGATTCACCAGATGCTGGTTCTTGACATAATCTGTTACTACAGAAAGGGCTTCATCCCGGGTTTTGATCATGGTTGCACTTCATCCTGAAAAATCGGTTCTGGATCACCCATGACAGGCAATGGATGGCGTATCCAAACTTCCCATAACGAGACCAAGGTGGCTGGCAGTTCTCGCATATTCCACACCAACCTCGAAGATTTTCGGTAGTAACGCAGGTTGGCCGCCACACCGGTGGATTTCAACCCAATCCCGTTACAGGTAAACAAGGCTCTTGGCAAATGATATCGCTGTGTCACCAGAACGGCTTGTTCAAGTCCGAAGATATATCTGGCGCGATAACAAGTATCGTAGGTTCTTCTGCCTGCATAATCCAACACAATATCCTCTTCTGGAACCCCTAGCGAGATCGCGTAGGCTTTCATCGCTCCAGGTTCGTTATAATCCACAAAGCGGTTATCGCCGCTCATGAGCAGTTTCTCAACCTTTCCCGCAAGGTAAAGCTGAACAGCAGCGGCCACCCGATCCTGTAAAACCGGAGAGGGTGTACCATCCCGCTGTAGGCCTGCTCCAAACACGATTGCGACTCTGGAATTTTGCACGTTATCTTGAGTGTAGATCTTTCGATACGCGGCAATTTCAGTAATCAATCGTGGTAACCCAATAATTACCAATAATCCAAAAACTAACCAAAGAATGGTTTTGATCATCATTTTTATACTTGATTTCTTCATAGCAAGAATTGTACCAATTGTCCTTTCTACAGGTTTTGTTGGTGATCGTTTCTTCGTCTATTCGAAAACACTTAGGGAAGAATTGGGATAGAGATCAAAGGCGGTAATTCCAGGCAGGCGTACTGTATTTTTCTTTTTCCAGCTTGGAAGCTAGAATCAGTTCTTCTTTTGTCGGTTCACAAGGATCAAATCGGACGTCCATTATCAAGGAAAACGCATTGATCATGGCTGCAGCCACTTCATCCCATGAGATGGCTCTACCAGCTGCTTCTTCCAGGGTGATCGCTCTGGATCTTACTTTTTCAGAAGCTTGTTTTTGTTCTTGTTCATTTGAGAATTTCAATACTTGGGTGATCCGTCCAAGATCACCCAAGAGGGGCAGGGAACCGTGTTGCAGCACGCCTCCCGCTTTTCTGGCTTGTGCCGAACCGATCAGTTTTTTCCCTTTGCAGGTGATCTCAAAATTTGATGGCACTTCAAAGCAAATGGGATTGATGCCAGGAGTTTGGGCCAAATCATATTTTTTATCAGCGGAAGTCTCAACTCCGAGTATGTGCAGGGCATGTTGCAGAATTGAAGAGATCCTCTGGTAACTCTCCAGCAACGTACCGGCAACCAGGGGTTCATCCACTGGCGCAGTGATCGAATAGGTCAATTCATCGATATGCAGAATGCCTTTTCCGCCTGTAGGTCTTCTAACCAAGTCCCAGCCTTTCGCTTGTAATTCATTCAGGTTCGCATCTTCGGATTTTTGTGAGTATCCGAGTGATAGAGCGGGGGGATCCCATGCGTATAAACGAAGCGTGGGAAGTGCGGCTTTTTGAGAGGTTTGAAGGAGAAAGACCTCATCAAGAGCCATATTGAAAGCTCCTGAAAGGGGTGGGGATTTGATAATTCGCCAGTGAGTAGACAATGCTTCTTCCCTTTGGTTAACAATTCTAAATTATAAACCAATAAAAACTGAAGCGACTTGTGAATCAACCTGTGGAATGATAAAATTACCCCCGACCAGGATTAACGCCATAAAATTGCATATGAGATTTTTCTTAAGCGGAGAATTCCTCAACTTCATCAAAATTCATGAAGGTGTAAAATGATTCGTTCATTCATAAGGGTTTTTATAACAGGTATCAATGTATGTGCGATCATTTTCTCTCCGATCACGTTGTTTTCGGGCAGCCTTTCTGCAATAAACTCCAATTTGGTTGTTGAAAAAACAAACCTTACCATCGAGGGAAAACCTCGAATCTGTTTAATCAAATTAATTTCGAAACCTTATTCCGAACAACTTCCTCCTGAACAATGGCGGGATTGGCCAGTTGTTCCCACATTATCTGAAAACGCGATTCAAATATTGCATGATTCCATCAATGAGTATCAGTTAAATCCGCATTCATTTTCGAGGGTTGGAGATTGCCAGTTTACTACTGAAACATTCCTTGCCGGGTATGTAAAGGGTATTTATTCTGCCCCTGAGGGTTTAGACGAAACCACACACTTTTTCAAAGAGGGAATGGCCAGAGATTCAATTACTGCTGCGAATGGCCTTGGGATTAACAGCGTCTTGAATCCCATGTTTGGGCTAAGTGCGGGAAACGTCCAATGCGATGCGAAGGAAACGCCGCTGGATTGTGAACTTCGCACCCGAAGACCTGCCATTGTATTGATTGCGATGGGGACGAACTGGAAACCCTTTATGGAGATCACCTTTGAGGAAAACTTGCGTCAGGTGGTCGACATTGTTCTGGCAAGCGGAGCCTTGCCTGTTCTGGCAACCAAAGCGGATAATATTGAAACGGATTGGAAACTCAATCTCGCCATCGCAAGGGTGGCATATGATTATGATCTTCCCTTGGTGAATGTATGGCGGGCAGTCCAACCTTTGCCGAATAATGGACTTTCAGCACCAGTAAATGAATACCTGACCAGTGAGGGTTGGATGGCTCGAAATGATGTCTGGATCAAGACCCTGGATGAGATTCGAGTTGAAATTCAAAACTAGTCTGAGAAGGATTATTAACGATGAAAAAATTACTCGTTGGTATTATCTATTTTCTGATGTTTTCCATTCTGTCTTATCAACTTGAAAAAGTGGATGGTGATTGGCTGGTTTGCGGACAACAATAAACTGAGGGTTGGGAAAAACCATTAATGAAAAAGAACAAGGTTTTATTATTTGGAACGATGTTTGGTGTGATGTGCGCGGTATTATTATTGGCAGCATGTTCCACGAAAATCGAAGATACGCCTACGCCAACCTCCGATATCAGCACCGTAGCAGCCGTGATTCCAGCGACACAGGAATCTCACGTTGAATCAATAGAAACCGTCAGTTCGCCAACCCAAAATATTGAAACAACCGAAACTCAGCCTGCGATTCCTACACTGGATGTAGAGATTCAAATTTCCTCGATCGATGGAATGGGGTTGGTCTTTGTTCCAGAAGGCGAATTCCTGATGGGATCTGAGCGGGGAATAGGGGATAAAGATGAGGAACCCCAGCATTTGATCAAAATGACCGGATTCTGGATTGATCAGATCGAAGTCACCAATGCCATGTATAAAAAATGTGTGGATGCCGGTGTTTGCTCCAATCCACAATCCCTGTCATCATACTCTCGGTCAGATTATTTTCTGAATCCTGATTTTTCAGAATTCCCGGTGATCAATGTGGATTGGTACCAGGCTACAAAATACTGCCAGTGGGCAGGGCGCCGATTGCCAACTGAAGCAGAATGGGAATTTGCTGCAAGTGGCATCGAAAACAGGATCTTCCCTTGGGGGAGTGATCATCCGAATAAGTCACTGGCAAATTATGGTTACAATGAAGTAGATACGGCTGTATCCTACAGCTATCTTTCAGGAAGCAGTCCATACGGAGCTCTGAATATGGCGGGGAATGTGGCTGAATGGGTCTCAGATTGGTATGGAATCTACGCCTTATACAATGATCCAAATCCCAAAGGCCCAGCAACTGGCAAATATCATATTCTCCGAGGGGGTTCATGGCTGTTGGGAGATTTTATGGTCCGCAATGCAGAGCGTTATTGGGTAAGCGCGTATTTTTATGATGAAGACACCGGGTTCCGTTGTGCAATGGATGATGAATAAAAATTCCGGATTATTCTTGGTGGAATCCGAAAAAACTAGTCACTTATGCCTCCACCAACGAATGTGAGTTTATTATCATGCGCATTATAATAATAGCTATTACGACGATACAGGAAAATTATGATTTTAAATTCCTCTGAGCCTCTTTCAAACAAGATCAATTCCACTCGACCGACCATCGAAATCATACTGCCTGATGGTCGAGTCTATACTGGCACACGCGGCGCGACGCTTGAAGTATTGCTGAAGGAACTGCCAGAATGGGATAATCCGCCCATCATGGGGGCGGTGGTCAACGGCGAACTGCGTGAGTTAACATTTAGTGTGGACCTGGATTCGCGCATTCGATTGGTCACCATGAATGATGATGACGGTGCACGCATCTATCGTCGCTCGATCACTTTTCTGTTGGAAGCGGCTTTTGAAGAATTGTTCCCGTTGGCGCATTTGAAACTGGATCATTCTGTTTCTGCAGGTGGTTATTATTGTCAGGTCACCTCTGAGAACGAGTTTACTTTGGAACAATTGACGTTGCTTAAATCGAGAATGTATGAACTCGTTGCGAGCAACATGGAATTCACCCGAAAAACAGTTCCGCTCGAAGAAGCTGTCCAATATTTCCAGGCCAAAGCGCTGACAGACAAGGTCCAACTGCTCAAATACCGGCAAAAAGAATATCTTGTGCTCTACCAATTGGGAGACCACCAGGATTACCACCATGGTTACATGGTGCCATCGACGGGTTACCTGAAGTGGTTTGACCTGGAATTGATCGGTGAAGGATTCGTGTTACGGTTTCCGAGGCGGAACTCACCAAAACAGATCGAACCGATGCCCAGTTATCCAAAATTATTGAGCACTTTTAGGCAGTATGGCAACTGGCTTCACAAGTTGGGCATTGAATCTGTAGGAGCGCTGAACGATTCGATCAGAGAGGGGAACATCCGAGAGATCATCATGGTCTCAGAAGCGCTGCATGAATTGCAAATCATTGATATTGCCACGCATATCGCTGAAAAATCTGATGAGTCACGTATTATTCTGATTGCGGGACCTTCATCCTCCGGTAAAACCACATTTTCAAAACGCCTCTCTGTTCAACTTTTGGCCAATGGGTTTGCTCCATTCCCAATTGAAATGGATAACTACTTCGTCAATCGTGAAGATACTCCCAAAGACAGAAGCGGCAAGTATGACTTTGAAGCTCTGGGTGCGATGGATACGATGATGCTGGCCAACGACCTCAAACGCTTGATCGCAGGTGAAGAGGTTCAGTTGCCTCGTTATGATTTTAAAGAAGGCAAAAGAAAAACCGGTAATACGGTTCGTATTCGGAAGGACCAGCTGATCATCCTTGAAGGGATTCATGGATTAAATCCGAACCTGCTTCCAAGCATAGATGCAGCTTCAACATTTAAGATCTATGTTTCTTGCCTGACTCAACTCAACCTGGATCGATACAATCGGATCTCAACCACCGATTCGCGCTTGATCAGGCGAATTGTGCGCGATTCAAGGGAAAGGGGTTATACAGCCCAGCAGACTATCCATAATTGGGACATGGTGCAGCGTGGTGAAAAGGAGAATATTTTTCCGTACCAGGAAAATGGGAATAAACTATTCAACTCTGCTCTGGTTTATGAGTTATCTGCGTTGAAACATCTGGTCGAACCCTTGCTGCGCCAGGTTGTGTATGGAACACCTGAATATGTTGAAGCCAAGAGACTGCTGGCGTTTCTGGAATGGTTCTTACCTATCGATACACAATTGATCCCCGACAACTCCATTTTAAAGGAATTTATCGGGGGATCAATATTTAACGAGTTTCGGTTGTGGTCGCCAAAAGAAGAATAATTCTGGCGATTCTCATCACCCTGCTTTAGCGTTCAACCAACTTGGCTTTGATCACTTTTCCTAATCTTGCGATGCCTTCATTGATTAGCTCTGGTTTTGAATACGAGAAATTCAATCGCATCGTATTCTGTCCACCACCGCAGGCATAGAAATTTTCTCCAGGAACGTAAGCCACATTTTGTGCCACAGCGTCTTTGAACATGTCAAAAGTACTGATCTGTTCAGGCACAGTAACCCACAGGAAAAGACCGCCCTGTGGATTGGTCCAGGACACGCCGTTGGGCATGTGTTCCTCAAGTGACTCGATCATTACGTTGCGGCGTTCTCTATAGGTATCCTGGATTAGTTTAATGTGGCGATCAAGGTATCCATGCTGTCCAACTTCATGGGCCACGATTTGATTGAAAGTAGAAGTGTTCAGATCGGCACCTTGTTTGGCAAGGTTCAATTTATTGATCACTTCAACCGGTGCGATCACCCATGCCAGGCGGATGCCCGGTGCCAGGATCTTTGAAAAAGTGCTCAGATAGATCACGTTGCCAGTGTAGGCGTTAGTTTTCTCACGCATTTGTGAATCCAGAAGCTCCACGGCGGGCAGGTCTTCGCCTTCATAACGAAGTTGTCCGTAGGGATCATCTTCAACGATGGGAACCCCATATTGATCAGCCAGCTTGATCAGTTGGCGCCTGCGTTCCATGCTGAGGGTTACGCCGGTTGGATTTTGGAAATTCGGCAGGACGTACATGAATTTCGGTCCTTTTCGCAGACCTTCTTCCAATACCCGGGTATCCATCCCCTCATCGTCCAAGGGGACAGGAATGTATTCTGCTCCATAGGCATTCCAGGCTTGGATTGCGCCAAGATAAGTTGGATTCTCTACCAGAATTCGATCACCGTGGTTGACAAATACTTTCCCCAATAGATCAAGAGCTTGTTGGGATCCCGAAGTGATCAGGATATTTTCGATGCTTACGCCGATACCCAACCGATTAGTGTGTCGTGCAATCATTTCTCGAAGAGGAACATATCCATCTGTCGATCCATATTGCAAAGCTTGTGCACCATGGTTGTCAAGTACATAATTACAGGCTCTTTTAAATTCTTCAACTGGAAAAACTTCTGGAGCGGGTAATCCACCTGCAAAAGAAATGACTTCAGGTCTTTCGGTGAGTTTTAACAACTCGCGAATGGCTGAAGCTTTCATGCGTTGCGTACGTTGAGCGTAACGGTAATCCCATGGGGTCTGCATTTTTTGTTGATTACTCCTTTTCTGGATACGATTTATCTTGCATCAACCTACTGGAAAACGACTGACCACAACTGCAGCAGTCGGCAGAGAAATCCGATCTCCTGCTTCAA
Organism: uncultured Anaerolinea sp.; assembly: GCA_964599995.1. Classification (GTDB taxonomy): domain Bacteria; phylum Chloroflexota; class Anaerolineae; order Anaerolineales; family Anaerolineaceae; genus UBA6107. The sequence goes on from CAZRHZ010000049.1 coordinate 7,818, forward strand.
GAGTCGCCGGTGTGATCGCTGAAGTCTTTTCTGCACCCTGGAAGATCGAGATCGGGGTGCCTTCGACCGCACAGCGATTTTCAACGAAAGCCTGACCGGTGAGGAAACCTTCCTGATCGATCGCGCAGCTGGTGACCTTGCCAACCACTTTTCCCTTGGCATCGATCACAGGATCACCATTGTGAGCCATGCGCACACCTTTTTCGGTAAATCTGAAGCGAACCACGATGCCTGTGCGGTTCATTTCTTTTTCAATGAAGGCTTCTCGACCGATGAACCAGGGTTTGTAGACTTTCACATAAGAACCAAAACCACCTTCGGATACGCTGAAGTTGTCATGGCCGCCCATTTCATGGCCATAGAGAGGAAGACCCGCTTCGGTACGCAGTGAATCGCGCGCACCCAGGCCGCAAGCTTTCATTCCCAGCGGTTCGCCAACCTTGCAGATGGCTTCCCATAACTCGACCGCTTTTTGCGGGTGGATGAATAACTCGAAAGCCATCTTTTCGCCTGTATACCCCGTGCGTGAAACCACCAGATCGAAACCACCCACCTCTGCTTCGCACAATTCGGTGCGTTTCAAGGCCTTGATTCTCTTTTGAGTGACGGCATCGCATCCAAGTGCGAGCAGGATGTCTCTGGATTTTGGCCCTTGCAGGGCGATATCCACACGCATATCCTTGCCTTCTTTGGGATCTCTCAAGTTTCTCAAGACGACTCCAGAGCCAAAGGTTTTGATCCATGGACGTTTGGCATCAATCATGACCTTGCCTTCGCGTACAGCGTTCAACCAGGTCCAGTCTTTAGCGTCATTCGAGGCGTTAACAACCACAAGATATTTTTCGACAGCGCGGCGATAAACCAGGGTGTCGTCGATCACGTTGGACATTGGATCGAGGAAATGGGTGTAACAGGATTCTCCAATCGCCAGAAGGCTGATGTCATTGCCGCAGACGGTTTCGAGGAACATGGCAGCCTGGGGACCTTCCGCCTGGAAGACACCCATGTGAGAAACATCAAACAAACCGGCGACTTTGCGGCATGCCAGATGTTCTTCAACCACGGAGGTGTACCAGACCGGCATTTCCCACCCGGCGAAGGGGATGATCTTGGCTCCCATCTTCTTGTGGGTCTCATACAAGGGTGTCCGGAAGAGTTCCGTGGATTCCTTTTCCTGCCACTCAAAAGCAGGCAGGGCAGGACCGGTTTGGTTCACCTGGCCAATGTAGTAGGGCTTGTTAGCCTGGGCCAGGTTTCCTTCTGCTAGAACGGGGGCAGAGGTCAAATCTTCCTCGACTGCCACGCTGCCAGGGATGCGGCGCGGGATGTCTTTATCAAACGCGATGTAACCTTCAGATATATCGCGCAAGAAGGTTGCGACGATACCGAATTTGTCCTTGGGGAAGCTGAAACGATAAGAGGTGTTGTCAATGTTCGCGATGCTGCCTTCAACGATTCCCGTAGGCGTCGCGATTAATGTTTTTTGAGATTTTCCTGCTTCCAATTTTTCGACATCGCTGCTAAAGCAGTAGGTGACATATTGCCGTAGGCTGGGTCCACGTAGGTTGAGGGTAGCCACGTCTGTCTTGCTGGCGGATTGATCGTCGAGATAGTAAAACTGCGGATAGCCGTTCTTTGTATATTGAAGGTCAGCGCCGGCTCTTTCGCAGATGGCTCTTACGCGCAACTTGGCATCTTCAAGGACCTTGAAATCGACCTTCGCGCGCTGAACCATTCCCTTGCGAGTATGCACTGAATAGGGTGTGATGGCTTTCAGAATATCCACGATAATATCTGCCACTTCCACCATGTCTTTTTCTTTCAGACCTCTTTGGGTCATCCAAGGGGTACCAAAGCGGATACCGGAGGAATTCAGGGCCGTCTTGTCACCTGGGATCGTGTTGCGGTTAAGCACGATACCTGCGACATCGAGAATGCGGGCTGCCATGTCACCGGAGAGGGTGGTACCATCCGGTCCGACAATTGTTTTGCAATCCAGGTTGGCGAGGTGCGTGTTGGTGCCGCTGTACGGAATGCGCATGCCTCTTTCGACCATCCGGTTAACGAGTGCGGCGCAGTTTTTAATGATCTGGTTTTGAAGAGCCTTAAACTCTTGTGATTGCGCGATCTTGAAGGTGGTGGCTAGAGCGGCGAAGACATGCACATGCGGCCCGCCTTGCTCGCCCGGGAATACCCCCTTGTCGAATTTCTTCGACAGGCTCGCATCTGTGGTGAGGATGCACGCTCCGCGTGGCCCGCACAGGGTTTTGTGTGTTGTGAACGTGACCACATGCGCGTAATCGATGGGGGATGGGATGGTCTTTCCTGCGATCAGGCCGGCAATGTGTGAAGCGTCTGCCAGCAGATAAGCGCCGACTTCATCAGCGATCTCTCTGAACCGCTTCCAATCCGGTACCCACGGGTAGGAGGAATAGCCGCAAATGATCACTTTTGGTTTGTTTTCTCTGGCGATCTGCGCTACCTTTTCATAATCGATCTGCTCTGTCGTTGGATCCACATTGTAGTGAGAGACCTTATAGAGTTTGCCTGTGCGGTTTACCGATGAACCATGCGTCAAATGTCCCCCGTGCAGCAGATTCATGCCAAGGATGGCATCTCCGGGTTCGATGAGAGCGTTGTACACTGCGTTATTGGCGGGAGCTCCCGAAAGGGCTTGAACATTCACGTAGACCTGGTCCGCGCTATATTTTTCAGTGGCGAAGGTTTCAGCGCAGCGGCGACGTGCCAATGACTCCAACAGATCAGCGTACTCCACACCCTTGTAGTAACGGGGATCCGCGTTCCTCCGAAAATGGGTTAAACGGGCAGGGTAATCCAGAATTTCGGCTTCGGGCATCTTCCGCATTTCTTCATCAGGATAGCCTTCTGCATAGAGGTTCTGAAAAATTGAAGCCAGCGATTCTCTTACTGCCGCAGGAGCGGTGCTTTCAGAGGGGATCAGGATCAGTTTTCGAAACTGGCGTTCTTTTTCATAATCAGTGAGTTTCTGAACTTCGGGGTCAAGCTCAGCGAGAGTTCCGCGTACTAGAAAGTCATTCATATTGATTCTCCTCGCAATAATGGCTAAAAATTAAGAACCACCTTCAGATGATTTTGGATTGATCATCTTTGGGTGGTTTTTAGGAAAAGAAATTCAATCATTCGTTTCTCAAATGCTAATTTCTTTGCAAAAACTCGACCAATCTACTTCAATTTCAAACAGGTTCATTTTAGCGTGTAGAAAGAGGCGGGTCAAGTTATATCCCTCTTAAAAAACGGTTATAAATGATGCCTTTCTACATATTTCTACGAAGGGTGAAGTAGATCTATTTAAGTTCCTGATCCATCCAATCGATCATTGTTTTAATAATCTGGGCTTTTTCGGGTTCGTTGTGCAGTTCGTGATAATACCCTTCCCATTCCTTGTAGGTGATCTTCGAGATGGGAGCTGTATTGGCAAATTGCTTGGTCAATCTCGGGTTGACCAACCGGTCACTTGTTCCTTGCATTAAGAGGAGGGGTACTGGGAACTCAGCAGCGTGAGCAAGGATGTAATCTCCGGCTGCGAACATCGACAAACCGAGGCGGGCCGTGATCTTAGGATGCACAAGGGGGTCTGTCGAATAGAGTCTTTCAACCTCGGGATCGCGTGCAAGGCCGGAGCAATCCAGACCATTATCCATTTGAGTGGCGGGAAGCAGGGCGTTGAGAATTTTCCCAAGCGCGTATTTGGCTGGCGGGAGTGGGCTTGCGGTACCCAGGCCAGGACTGGTCATGATGGCACCCTTGATCTGCGGTTTTTGCGTCAGGCAATAATAGAGACCTAGGTTTCCACCCAGGCTGTGTCCATAAAGGAAGACCGGCAGACCCGGGAAATGCTCCCTGGTGATGTTGATGTTTTGCGTGATATCCGCCATGAGTGCGTCGTAAGAAGGAGCGTGCCCTCTGATCCCTTCGGATTTTCCATGCCCACGTAGATCGAAGGCCGTCAGGCTATATCCTGCAGCAGTAAAAGCCTCCGCCACATGTTGATATCTGCCTGCGTGTTCTCCCAAACCGTGGATCAGGGCGATGCTTGCCTTGACCTTACCATCAGGTTTCCATTCCTGGCCAAAGATTTTAATGTTATCCTTGGTTGACCAGCTATACTCCGAATGCTGCATAGTGCTCCTCCCGAAATTAGATACTGAATATGTACCAGAATGAAATTATAATCTCTTAATAAACTTACTGCACATATTGAAGAAAAGATCCACAAGGAGATCGAGACGCCCATGACCACTGCTCCCAACAAAAGAAATGAAGCGGTACAAAAACCCGGATGCGGCCTTTTAACTCTAGTTGTAATGATCTCCATCTGGGTGGTGGGGGCCAGTGGGATTGATCTCTTCTTGAACTGGGTTGTTGAGCAATCCATGTTTGAATCCTCAGTAGGTGTTCAGGATTTCCGTTGGTTGACGCATGCGATCAGCAGTGGGGTGATCCTGTTGCCGTGTCTTCTTGCGGTCCTCTTTGTGAAACATCCGCGCACCAGAAATATCTTTGTTTTATGGACTTTTGCGGCAAGTTTGGCAGTTTTAGCCATTCCACTCAAGAAAATATTTCTGACTTCGCAGAACGAGACCGCCATCGCGCAAATTGGAGTCATGCTCGTCGTGTACCTCAGTACATTTTTCTTCCATAGGAAAACATCGGAACCTGCAATAAACACTGAGAAAAGACGTGTCAACCTGCCGGGTGCAATTATGTTCGTGTGCGCAGCGCTCTGCATCCCCTGGATCTTGTGGGGCGCACTTGGTTCCGTTTTGGACACACTTCTGGAATTACTCGTTGGTCTTACCTTTGGTTTACTTTCGGTAAGGTTGATCTTCACTTTCTATCTTGAAAAGAATCCAGTTGGTGAACGGGAACCACGCATCGCTTCTGTATTAATGGATGGTTTTGTAATTTTCGTTTATCTGGTGCTCATGGTCATGGCGCTGGCACAAAATGGTTCACAACAGATCTTGGTGATCATCATCCCGGTAATGGGATGGCTAGTGGCGATCTTTTACACGATCTGGAAGGACCGCAGCGACCGCGGTAAACTACCCACCGCGTTGATCCTTTCGCTGGTCATGGCGTTGCCCCTGGTTTTCTTCGACATGGATGAAATGAGCTCCTTATTTGCCGGTGGACAAGGTGAAATTCTCGAATTGGCCGTGAAGGCCGCCTGGTACACCTTCATGGGACTCTTGTCTTTGACTTTGTTCATGTTGACCAATGTGAAGGGATTTCGAAAAGTCATTCTTCCCAAAAGAACCAACATCGGGCTCACTGCGATTGCTTTGACCGGCGTCATCGCTGTCTATGTTTTTTGGGGTCAGGTGGGTTTCTTTGGCGATAATTCGTTCATTATTTTGAAAGAACAAGCTGACCTTTCTTCCATTCAAAACATCACGGATGTCTCTGCGCGAAGGCAGGCTGTTTATGAAGACCTCGTTTCTACAGCGCAAACCAGTCAGGCAGATCTGATCGCGCGTATGGATCGCATGCACCTCGATTACAAACCCTATTACCTGTTGAATGCGATCGAAGTTGAAGGTGGATCTCTTGTACAGCTTATCCTGAAAAACAACCCTGCAGTGGACCGGATCCTCGACAGCCCTCAACTGCGGCCTTTGCCTCAAAAGATCGAGGTGGGTGTAGGTGAAACTTCGATACTTCCCGATGAGACTCTCTGGAACTTGAAGATGATCCAATCTGACCGGGTGAACGACGAATTGGGTATCACAGGTGAGGGGATTGTGATTGGACAAACAGACAGCGGCGTGGATGGGCGGCATCCCGAACTGGCAGCTTCTTACCGCGGCGTGGATTCGAGCGACGATTTCAACTGGTATGATCCCTGGAACAGCTCACCTTTTCCAACGGATAGCGGCAGTCATGGAACCGAGACTTTGAGTGTGATCCTTGGACAAAACACCGGTGTGGCACCTGGCGCAGAATGGATCGGTTGCATCAACCTGGCCAGAAACCTGGGCAATCCCGCGCGTTATCTGGAATGTATGCAGTTCATGCTGGCTCCATTCCCGCAGGGAGGTGATCCATTCACCGAAGGGGATCCATCGAAGGGAGCCATGGTCGTCAATAATTCATGGGGCTGCCCGGATATTGAAGGCTGCGATTCGCAAGTGTATAGCACCGCGGTAAAAGCGTTAAAAACTGCCGGCATCTTCATGGCGGTTTCAGCGGGTAACAATGGCTATTATGGCTGTGGGACGATCACTGATCCCCTGGCGATTTATCCTGAAGTCTTCACGGTGGGTTCAGTCAATCTGCTTGGTGAGATCTCTGGTTTCTCATCCTTGGGCCCGGTTCTGGTGGATGGCAGTGGCCGTCAGAAACCCGACCTGGTGGCACCCGGAGACAACGTATTAACAGCTTTTCCCGGTGGAACGTACATGTCTGTCGATGGTACTTCCTATTCTAGCCCACATGTTGCGGGTGTCGTGGCTTTGATGTGGTCAGCCAATCCTGCATTAATTGGGAACATCGACGCAACCTCTGAAATCTTGCGTTCCACCACCCAGGCTTATTCGGGTAGTGATCCAGATTGCGGTTCACTCACTTATGTAAGTGGTGCGGGAATTTTGGATGCCTATCAAGCGGTTCAAGAGGCTCTGGAATACTCGCCGGTTAATCCTTAAGTGCAACTTATTATGAAGAAAAGGGTTTTAATTGTTGAAAGAGATGCCTGATAGCGAGATCAACGCCATCAATGACGAGAATGCGGTTGCATTAGCCTGCCGGGGAGACCCGGAAGCGTTCAGCTATCTCTATGAGAGGAACGTAACCCGCATTTATAACTACGTGTATTATCGCATCGGCTCAGAGTCTGATGCGGAGGATATCACCTCACGGGTTTTCTACCGGGCATTTGGGCACATTAATAATTATGTCGAAAAGGGTGTACCTTTTTCAGCCTGGTTGTATCGCATTGCGCACAACCTGATCGCCAACTGGCACCGCGATAATCTTAGGCGCAAAGAAGTTCCTTTGGAAGATCATTTGGAACTTCCGCACCGGGCGGAACAACCTGAAAGAATGCTTGAAAACACGCAAGAGTTGGAACTGCTGCTAAAGGGTATTCGCCGAATTTCTCCTGACCGGCAGCAGCTGATTCTACTAAAATATTTGGAAGACCTATCGAATGCAGAAATTGCCCTCATCATGGGGCGCACAGAAGGAGCGATCAAGAGCCTGTATCATCGCGCACTGATTGCCCTTCGTAAGGAAATGGAAGACATTGGTTATCAATCGGAATAAAGGCGCAGGCGTATGCAGAGTGGAATTAGAGAAATGACAAGAAATCCAAATATTAACCTTGAACAAAAACTGGCGAACATGCTTAAGCCGGTCACGCCTAGTCCGGAATTTATAAATTCCTTAAAAACAAAACTCACCTATACCCCCTCAGTGATCATGGAAACCTCGAAAAAGAATGTGGGCTTGGTCCTATTTGGTGCAGGGCTTTTTGCGGGTGCAGCCATTTTCGGGATCATCCACTTCATCAAACGCTTGAAGAAATAAACCTCATCGCGTTAAGATATATTCATTTTTTGCATTAACTGCATGGTTGAGGGTTCAACCAATAAGGAACCATCTGGAAAGAGTATGGTCGGTACACTTCGGTTTCCCTGATTGACTTGTTTCACATACTCACTTGCTGCAGCATCTTGATCAATGTCGATCCATTCATAATTAATTTTGTGCTCTTCGAAGAATCTTCTGGCTCTGCGTGTATCGCCACACCAGTTTGTTCCATATAACTTGATCTGTCCTTTTGTCTCGGTCATATTCATCTCCATGGTTAACTGACTTGATTGTACCAAGAATATTTTCAAAGGTCAGTGGAGATATGTTAGAATCACAGCATGTCCATCAAAGTCGTCTTCATGGGTTCGCCTGATTTTGCAGCCATCGTTCTGCAGGCAATAAGTGATCGATATAGTGTGTGCGGTGTGGTGACACAGCCAGACCGACCTGCAGGCAGGGGCAAGCTTATCACCTCTCCACCCGTGAAAATCCTTGCGGACAAGCTAAAAATCCCCACCATCCAACCGCAGCGGCTGCGTGAACCAGGCGCTATTGAGCAGTTACAGTCGTGGAATCCCGATCTGATCGTGGTGGTTGCTTTTGGTCAGATCTTACGGCAGAACGTGCTCGACCTACC
>CAZRHZ010000050.1:0-15929 GCA_964599995.1 uncultured Anaerolinea sp.
ATGTAGACCAGCAGGGTGCCCACCACGATGCCAGCCAGCACCCACCAGGCCAGGTCGCTCGAGATCGCACCATCCGTAGCGCCCACGAAGAGCAAGGCCAGGTAGGTGGCGGTGATGCCAAATTTATAGGCGTTGCTGCCCGCGCGGGACTGGATCCACAGCTTGCGTTCGTCCGAGCTTTCGACACGGGCTTTGCGGGCCATTTCGGGGTTCTTGCGGGTACGAAAATGTTGAATAAGCTGCCACAATCCGATCACGAACAGGAAAAGGCCGATGCCCTGGATGACCGATAAATACGGGATGATCTTTGGCGAGTAGAAGGTCAAAAGGCCAAGAACAAACAGGATGCCCCCGCTTCCCATCAAAATGCCTGCCTTGATGATCTGCAGATCTTTACGCTGCGGTTTGTTATCCATTCTGTGCTCCTTCTTCATAGATGAATACTTTTTCGATCGAACAACCAAAAAAACGGGCGATCTTGAATGCCAGCAAGATCGAGGGGTTGTAGCGCCCGCCTTCCAGCGATATGATGGTCTGGCGGGAGACCTCGAGCTGGTCTGCCAGTTCCTGCTGTGTCAATCCCTTTTGGTCGCGTAATTCCTCCAAACGGTTCTTCATATTCCTCCTGCTTTCGTCACTTCCTCATTTTGAACAATGTAAAGCGCGCTTTACAATTATTATAGGATCAAAAAACCAAAATGTCAAGCGTCCTTTACATATTAGGATAAACAAATTAACACACCAAACAAGAAGGGAAAAGCAATTCGGGCGAACTGCGTTCGCCCTTACGCAAGAGACGATGAAAAAGGGGCGGGTCTTACCTCTCGTTTCACTCGGGTACAGGTGGACCAGCCCCTACACAAGGTTCAGGAGTTTTTAAAGACCTCAGGGATTTAAAAAAGGGGGACAATTCGGGTGAACTGTGTTCACTTTTGCGTAAAACGATAAAAATGGGGCGGGTCTGGGACCCGCCCCTACGTTGAATGATTCTTTAAAAACGTGGAAAATTACCTGCCCATGGCTTTGCGTTCCATACGCTTCTTTTGCTTTTTGATCTCTTTGCTGACGGCATAACCACCCGCCAGAAGGGCCGGGATGCTGATCGACCCACAGATCAATGTGCCTGGTTGAAGCTGGCTCTTGACCTCGATGCCCACGTCATATTTCGTGTTCGTGCCCTGAATGCGCGCGCTGAGGGGTGTGACCTTGAGGTAATATATGCCGTCGACGGGAGCCGTCCAATCGAGCGAGGCAGAGCCGTTTGTGGTCTCGGGGCGGGCTTCGCCGATGAATGTGGTGGCGTCGGGTTCATAGAGCGTCAAAAGCGCCGCCGAGCCCAGGTCGACCGCGGAGGTGGTAAAGCGGAGTGAATCCCCAGTCACTGCGCTAAACTGGATCCAATCCACGTCGGAGGCCTCACACCAGTTGTGGGTCTGGGTGTCGCCTTCCTCCATCAAGGTGGAACCCGAGATACTGTCGTCGCCGGGGTCCGCGCCCTCATAAGAATCACCAACGCAGGAGTCCACAAAGAATGTGGCGGTTTCAGCCACGGTGAGATACTCCTCTGGAATGCCGGTCAGATCAACGGCCCGCAATCTGAACTCATAGGTGCTGCCCACCTGTCCCCAGAAGGCCTGGTCACGATCCGCGGAATCAATATCCGTCTTGTAATCTGCCCATTCACCCTCGGGCAGGCGATATTGAACCTCGAAATGGTCGATGTTATCCTCGCCCTGATCCACTTCCCAGGTGAGCAAGACCACGCTGGAGGGGGTAATGTCTTCCAGGTCGATCATATGGCTGATCGGAGAGGTGGTTGCTTCGACCACCTTGAACTCTTGAGAGATGGTGACGTTGCCAGCCAGATTGCGGTTCTCCACCGTCCAGGTGTAGGTCCCCTTTGCCAGCAGGCCCACATTCCAACTGACGGCGTTCTGCCAATCAAGGATGAGGCTGAAATCATCCGGTCCGGTGAGCGTACTGCGACTGGTCTCGTTTGAACCAGCTGTCCAGTTGAGCGTGAGATTGGTGTTCGTTGTGATCAATTCGGGTAGGGTCAGGGTTGGAACCTCAGGAACAGTAATTCGATCGTAGATGATGATGGAAGCCAGGTTGTAAGCGCCAATGGTGTTGTCCGCCAGGTTGGAATCACCGTCCTGGAGGAATTCGTTCGTTCCACCAAAGTCAACGTCCGGATACATTAAGATAGAGGTGGCGGAACCCACCTGGATCGAACGGACATTATCGAGGAAAGAGGGAGAAAACGAGCCCAAATTTGGATACTGTCCGATATCCAACACAGTGCAGGTGCCCTGATACTCCGCGTCGGTGTAAAGGGCTACCTGGTTATCTGCAGGAGAACATGCCGGAGGCTGGGCAGGGCAAGTGTAGGATTTTTTCAACTCGGTCAGCCCCTGAGTGCCAGTGGAAACCTTGCCGGCCTTATCAGTGACCTCGATGGACAGGAAGAAGGTTCCATCCGATATACCCGCTGAACATAAATCGATTTCCTGAGTAAAAGGAGAGACCGTAAGCGCGTTACCGATCGGCGTCCACGAACCACCGGTGTTGTAAAGCAACTGGCCAGACGCGACCGCGGTATCGTCGCTCATCCACCCGCTGACATTGATGGTCGAGGAAGTGACCGTTGAGTAAGCCGCCGGACTGGTGATGCCGCCGGTGGGCGTGGCCACGTCTCCGTTATTTGAGACAAAAAGATTGCCGCTCGCACATTGAGAACCGTAATCGGGGTATGCCTTGGCTTCAGAGCAGGTACGCGGACGGCCACCGTTGATCGAGACCTCGTCGAAAACGATGTCCACCGAATTACCCCACACTGAACCGGGGGTGGTGTGCACGTGGAAATGTAAATGGTTACCGGTACTGTAGCCGGTATCATCCGCGTTACCCAGGTATTGACCCTGCATGACCTCGGTGCCAACCACACGCAACGCAGCCGGAATGGAATTTTGAGCCAGGTGGTAATACACCTGATAAGTGGTCGGGGTTGTGCTGGGATCTTCCAGCACGATGTAATTGGCGTTGGTGGTATTGCCGTTGGGGTAGGTCCATTGAACATATTTAACGTAGCCGTGTTTGGCCGCCTTGATCGCGAACATGCTGCCATTTGCAAAGTCAAAAGCATACAGGCAGGTGGAAGGGCAGGATTTATAAGTGAAGACATGACCAATACTGCCAGTCAAATAAACCGAATCACCTTTAGTCCAGGGCAGCTTGTAACCCTTGTAGACCACCCCATCCTTGGAACTCTGCTGCACTCCAGGCATGTAGTGAGCCTTGGTATCCAGGCTCATCATGGATTCAGGGATTGCCATCAATTCCGCAGCGAAGGTTGGATCGGCCTGAAAAGTCACGCTCCAGGGAGAGGCTGGATCGCCAGTAGCGTGGGCAATGACCAAACCGGGTTCGCTGTTCTGCACCTCGCCGGTATTTTTATCCACCATGCTGATCCAAACCAGAGCCAGGCTGCCATCCTCTGAATAGTCCACGTGGTCAATGGAAACGCGAAACACGATAAAAGCCATTACGTCTTCACGGCCAGCGACCGCTTTTTGAATGATCGAATAAAGCTCGAGGTCTTGCGGGTCGGTCAGCGTTTTGGGCTGTGGAAGCTGCGGTTCATCCGTGCCACCCTGCTGCACTCCGCCATCATCGGGTAGCACAGAACACCCGGCCATCAGGCTGAGCACGCAAACGATCAACAAAAAAGATAAGCCAAATTTGAAAAAGCCTTGAAAGCGCATAACGGGCACCCTTGTCTCTTTATTATTCGATTCAAGATATGGGTGCAAGTTCCACGCCAAGTAAGTTTGGTCGTTAACTGCAGAGAGAGTTGTAGAAAGAGAGGGTTGCTAGAGGGATGAATTAGGCAAGGTAAAAAAGAAGCAGGCACCCTTGTCGGGTTCAGCCTCAACCCAGACGCGCCCCCCCTGTCGCTCAATGGCACGCCGCACGATGGAGAGCCCGATGCCAAGCCCGTCCACCGTTGAGTTCGGAATGCGTTTAAAGGGTTCAAAGATCTGATCCGCATAAGACGGGTCAAAACCCAGACCGTTGTCTTTAACAAAGAACACGGTCTCTCCGCTATCATCTAAAAAACTGCCCATTTGGATGTGCGCGCCTGGTTTATGGTTCGTGTATTTCCACGCATTTTGTACCAGATTTTGCGTGATCAACCGGGTTGCCCCCATATCAGCAATCACATGCATATCCGGTTGGATCGTGACTTTCACTTTGCGTTTAAGTTCCTGCGCCTGAAGTGTTTTGATCAGGTCTTCATATAATTCAGACAGGTTGATCTCCACAGGCTGGATGGGTCTGCGGTTGATGCCGGTTAGGATCAGCATTTCGTCCAGCATCAGGTTCATGTTTTCTCCGGCTTTATGGATTTCATTGACAAAGCGGTTCCCCTCTTCATCCAGGCGATTACGATACTCTTTCCGCAAAATGTCAGAGTATCCCAATATGGCACGTAAGGGCGCTTTCAGGTCGTGAGAGGCCGTGTATCCAAAAGATTTGAAATCATCCCGTTCCTGCATGGCGGTATCAAGCTCAATAAGGGTCTTATGATGTTCCGTCAGATCGATCACCGAAACCAGGGTGGAATCAATACCTGCCGAGCGCAATGGATGGGAGATCAACTGAACCATGAGAGGTTCGCCGTCTTTTTTGATGTGCTGGATCGGCTCAGATTGATGTAACAAGCTCTTGTATTCCGTCATCGTTTTCACCAGGGCGGCAAAATCCTCTTTAGGTCCCAGATCGGTCAATTTTAGCCTGCGAAATTCATTCGCGGAATACCCATACACCCGACAGGCGGCGGGATTCACCGCGATAATGTGCATGGATTGGTTTTCGTAGATCCACATGGGTTGAGGATTGTCCTCAAAAAGAAGGTTAAAACTCCTTTGAACCGCTGTCATTTCATTTAATAAGCGCATTCTTCCAGATTCTTCATGCTTCGCCAGAAGATAAATCAATAAGGTGGAAGAAAACACAAAGAATAGCCCTTTGATCGTGGAAAACAACGCAGCCTGTGAAATGTTGGGGGCAGCCGCAAAGGCAATCTTGTCAGAGAAGAGGATCCACAAAACTGAAAAAATGAAATAGATCAGGGGAATGCGGTAGATGCGATTAATCGGCCAACCTTTCATCGTCTATCCCTTTCTCTTGTGAGCACTCGCCAATAAAAACTACGAACATTTATCGATAAGAGGCAAGAAATGACAACCGTTGGAACCCTGCCACCTTCATTGCAGGAACAAAAAGTGTCAGGGATTGATAATCACAAAATTATCAAAGGAAATCTGAGTTCCTTCGGTTTCGAAAGTGCCCGCCAGCAATCCCACGTCACCGGCAGAAAGATCGTTATCATCCACCGCATCCACGTAATCGCCATTAATGTAAAGTGACATGCGCGAGCCCACACAATCAAAGCGGATGTGATTCAGCGCTGATCCGGCATAGACCTTATCCGTCACCAGCATGCCATCCCCAATTACAAAGGTTTGCACACCGTTGACCACCTTGCCGATTCCATAATAACCATCGCTGGAGATGATAGCGAAATAATAATTGTTCACATCCATATAGCGGCATTGGATGCCAAAGCGGTTACTTTCAGGCCCGGCAACTTTGGTGGCATCCACTTCGATCTTCACGTTGTCGTAGTTCACGCCACGATTCGACCAAAGGTCATAATTGGTATTGTTCACTGAAAGCCTGTATTGGCCTTCGTGGTAAATGGCTTCACCTTCCTCGGAGGAATAGTTAGTCCAGCCACTGTTCACATCTGAGAAATTATCATAGAGCAGCACCTGCTGTTCGGCCAGCCCAGCGTTCAAGGAAGAAAGGAGGGAAGTCACATCGAGTTGGAACAGATAGGGCAGACCTTTGGTGATAACCGAAGCGTCAATGTACCGGGTGTCACTACCCAGCAGATCCCCCTCCGCGTCGTAAACGCGAGCTTCCAATTCGATCAGGCTGAACTCGGTGGTTCCAGGGTAATTGACACTGCCGTTCACGCGAACGATGCCCCCCGGTATTTCTGCGGTTTGCGCAGTGAGGTATTTATACCAGTTGATCAAATTGGTTTTGGCGGCATCTTTGGCGAAGAACCAGTAGACCACGCCTCCCAGAATGACCACAAAGAAAGCCAGAAGGATCCCGGCGAGGACTTTGGTTCCCTTTCTGGCATCCGGATCACCCAGTTCGATCAGGCACCAAACCGGCATCAAGAAGATGAACGCCAGAATCTTAACCACTCCACGGCGGAACCATTTCTTGCGTGGCCTAGATTCTTCAGCTTCTTTGGATTGTTCTGGAGTGGTCAGATCGCGACCACAGAACTCACAACTTTTTGACTTCAGGTCAATGCGGGCTCCGCAATGCGGGCATTGGATCTGTTTGATGCCATCCTTCTCGCGAAGAGATGCGCGCACCTCATCAATTGGGGCTGAAAATGGAGCTTTAGTTTCATCTGAAAAAAACTTTTCTTCGCTAAAACTTTCTGAAAATGGAGCAACGGGTTTCTCAGCCGCCAGTTCTATTGAAGAAATTGGCTCTTCCGTACCCTTTTCAGTTGAAGGTTCGATCTTCTCTTCTTCAAATATGAAGGGAGACTGCGGTTCTTCAGTAACCGGTTCTTCAGGAAGGATAGAATCCTCCGAGATTGCTGTTTCATCCAGCAGGGTTTCATATCCAGTCCGAAACTCATCTGACACGGTGAGTTCAGGAGATGATTCATCAAATGAAAATGGAGATACCGCTGAAAACGGTTCAGCCTGAGGTGCAGGTTCAGGCGGGTTTTTCAGAGCCGCCAGAGCTTTCTTAATGATAAGCGCATCGGGGTTACGAAGCAGACAAGCTTCCATCAGCTTGATCTTTTCAATGTCGCTGTCGCGTGTTTCAATTTCCCATACCCACGCCTGGATGTTATTCGGGTTAGCAATGAGTAAAGGTTCGAGGATCTCACGCGCCTCAACTTTTCTCCCCGCCTTGATCAATTGAATGGCTTCTCTGAGTGTATCCGCAGTCATGCGAGATCAACTCCTTCTTAAAAAAATAACTTCGTAGTATTTGATACTACATGAATTCGAAAAGGTTGTCAATTAATTCCACCCAAATTTTTAGTTTCTCCAATAATCACTCGATCCTTTTAGGGATACTCTTTAATACCATAGTAATTCCACCCTTTTTATCTAAAATCTGGTATGCTTGAAGAGAAGAGGGTTGATACGCGATGATCTTTGCGATCATCCTTGATCATCCGGCTTTATACGGTCTCATTTTTTTAGTAAAATTAATTATCCACAAGGAGGTTAGATTATGGATCCTGTTGTTCTGTCTCGCTGGCAATTTGCCATTACCACGATCTATCATTTTTTTCTAGTTCCACTCACGTTAGGCCTCTCAATACTGGTGGCCGTCTTTGAGACCCGATACGTGAAAACCGGCGATGAAACTTTCAAACGCCTGGCCAAATTCTGGGGAAAGATCTTTTTGATCAATTTCGCAGCCGGCGTGGTGACCGGCATTGTGCAGGAATTCCATTTTGGCATGAACTGGTCGGAATATTCGCGATTCATGGGCGATATTTTTGGCGCTCCACTGGCCATTGAAGCCCTGCTGGCTTTTTATCTTGAATCCACTTTTATTGGATTATGGATATTCGGATGGGATAAGCTGTCTAAAAAGATGCATCTGGCTGCCGCCTGGTTGATCGCGATCGGATCAAACATCTCCGCGTTATGGATCCTGATCGCCAATTCGTTCATGCAGAACCCGGTGGGTTACGCGATTGAAAATGGCCGGGCCGTGATGACCGACTTTCTGGCCCTCCTGACCAATCCCAACCTGCCCTACCAATATTTGCATGTTCTGGCTGCAGGAATCTGTACGGCCGGCTTTCTGGTCTTGGCGTTCAGCGCCTGGCATTTGCTGCGAAAGAAAACCAATCTAGAGCTCTTTGAAAAAGCCTTTAAATTCGGAGCCGTATTCGCGCTGGTTGGTTCCCTGCTGGTGATCGGCATCGGAGATGCGCATGGTAAATACCTGGGAAGAACCCAACCCATGAAGATCTCAGCCGCCGAAGCTCTGTGGGACACCGAGGCACCCGCCGATTTCATTGTGGTCGCCCAGATCAACGAAGCACAGCAGCAAAACGGATTTTCAATCAAGATACCAAAAGTGCTTTCCTTCCTCGTGTTCAACAACTTTACCAGCGAAGTCAAAGGGCTCAAAGACTTGCAACAGCAAGCAGTAACGCAATACGGTGAAGGGAACTACATCCCGCCTGTGACCCTCTCGTTCTGGTCCTTCCGCGTCATGGTTGGCAGCGGCTTTCTCATGCTGCTGCTTGCCCTGTTAGCGCTTTTACGTCCCGTTCTGAAATGGCTGAAAAAGCCCTGGCTGTTTAAAATTCTGATCCCTGCCGTGGTGCTGCCCTACTTAGCCAGCACATTTGGCTGGATCCTCACCGAAAGCGCCCGTCAGCCTTGGATTGTCTATGGTTTGCAAAAGGTCAGTGATGCGGTTTCACCCAACCTCAAACCGGGTACGATCTTGTTCTCATTGATCCTCTTCACCCTGCTTTTAGGCGCAACTGTAGCAGTCACGTTCTGGTTAATGATCAAAGCGGGTACATCTGATCCACAAACCACCGCAGCAGGCGAGAAATAGGAGGATGAAATGACACTTCAAACAGTCTGGTTTATTCTGATCACGATCTTGTTCACCGGTTTCTTCTTCCTTGAAGGTTTCGATTACGGGGTCGGGATGCTGATGCCCTTTTTAGGCAAGAAAGACATCGAACGCCGCGCAGTGCTTAACACCATTGGCCCGGTGTGGGACGCCAATGAGGTCTGGATGATCACCGCCGGTGGAGCGCTTTTCGCCTCCTTCCCGCACGTGTATGCCACCCTGTTCAGCGGCTTTTACCTCGCACTGGTCTTGATGCTGGTGGCACTGATCGCGCGCGGCCTGGGGTTTGAGTTCCGCAGCAAAGTCGATTCACGACTGTGGCGCAGTCTCTGGGATTGGATGATCTTTGCCGGAAGCCTGCTGCCCGCCCTACTGTGGGGAGTCACGGTTGGAAACCTGATGCGCGGTTTTGCCATCGAGACCGACATGAACTATTACGGTGGATTGCTACCGCTACTCAACCCCTACGCGCTGCTGGCCGGGTTGGTCTTCGTGGCGCTCTTTGTGATGCACGGCCTGAATTTCCTGAAACTAAAAGCCCCCGAAGAGATCGCCAAACGTGCAGAGAAGATGCGTTTGCCCGTGTGGCTGATCGCCACACTGCTAACCGTGGCTTTTGTAGTCTGGACATTCTTTGCCACCGACATCCTGACCAAAACAGGCGTCAATGGGCTGATCCCGGCGGTGCTGGCCGCGCTGGCCCTGCTGGCCACCGGAGGATTGTCCAAGGTAGGTAAAAACAAAGCCGCGTTTCTTACAAGCGCTTTGACGATCGTCTTTGCCACCGCCATGGTATTCTGCGGGCTCTATCCACGCATTCTCATCTCCAGTCTTGACCCGGCTTTCAGCCTGACGATCACGAATGCCTCCTCCTCACCTTATACGCTCAGGATCATGACAATCGTGGCAGCGATATTTGTACCCATCGTCCTGGCCTACCAGGGATGGACCTATTGGGTGTTCCGCAAACGCATCACCAGCGAACCGGAAAAATTGGTCTACTAGCACCAACGCATTTTTCGAACAGGACGCCTCAAAACGTCCTGTTCGTTTGAATCTGGATAACCATGCTGCGACGTCTCTTAAAACTCACCCGATCAAGTCGGATTCCGCTGGCCCTAACCCTGGTTTCAGGTTTTACAGCCGGTTTTTTCACCATTGGGCAGGCTTTTGTATTCAGCCGCATGGTGGATGGCATCTTTCTTAAACATCAAACATTGAATGACCTGACCCAATTGATCCTTATTCTGGTGATCTGCATTGCCATGCGAGCCGGCCTGACCTGGAGCAGCGAAGTCAGCGCAAATGCGGTAGCCGTCACCATCAAGAACGATCTGAGAGGTCGATTGTTCGAGAAAATAAAGACGCTTGGGCCGTCATTTACCGAACACGAACGTACCGGGGAACTGGTGCATGCCGCGGTTGAGGGTGTCGAAACCCTGGATGCGTATTTCAGCCAATATTTGCCGCAACTGGTGATCGCGGCGCTCGTGCCAGCCAGCATCCTGGTCTTCATTTTTCCCCGCGACCCGCTTTCGGCCCTATTACTGCTGCTGACCGCTCCCCTCATTCCGATCTTTATGTACCTGATCGGCAAGGGGGCTGAAGCCGTGACCCACAAGCAGTACCATACCCTCAGCCGACTCAGCGCTCATTTTCTAGACAGCATCCAGGGATTAACCACGTTAAAGGAACTCGGCCAAAGCAAGAAACACGCCCAGAAAGTAAGCGAAGCCAGCGAACAATTCAGAGATGTGACACTGAAGGTACTGAGGGTCACCTTTTTATCCGCGTTGGTACTGGAACTGGTCGCCACCGTCAGCACCGCGCTGGTGGCGGTTGAGGTCAGCTTGCGCCTGCTGTATGGGAGGCTGGCCTTTGAACAAGCTTTTTTTATCCTGCTGCTGGCACCCGAATTCTATGTGCCTTTACGTATGCTGGGGCTACGTTTTCACTCTGGAATGTCGGGAACCAGTGCGGCCAAACGCATTTTTGAGATCCTGGACGCCAAAACGGAAAACTCACAATCCGGTGAGAAGACGGATCCCCCCACCCATTTCTCCACGTTGACCATTTCCAACCTCTCTTATACCTACGAGAACGAACCCCAGGCGACCTTGTCGGATGTTTCGTTTACCCTTCAGGCCGGAACTTACATTGCGCTGGTTGGCGCAAGCGGCGCAGGCAAATCCACCCTGGCTTCGCTACTGCTGCGTTTTCTTGAACCGAGCGGCGGTTCGATCCTCATCGATGGCCAGGACATCACCAAATACACAGCGGAAGCCTGGCGGTCGATCCTCTCATGGCTGCCGCAGAATCCGTATCTCTTTCACGATACATTGGCCGCCAATCTGCGCCTTGCCAAACCTAAAGCCTCGGATGCGGAGCTGCATCAAGCTCTACAACAGGCGAACCTGGATGAATTTGTTGCCAGCTTGCCCCACGGGCTCGAAACCAAGATCGGAGAAGGCGGCGCGCTGTTAAGCAGCGGACAAGCCCAGCGCCTGGCGATTGCCAGGGCTTTCCTCAAAGACACTCCCCTCCTCATACTGGATGAACCTACTTCATCGCTCGATGCGCTGAATGAAGCGCTGCTCAGTTCCTCGATCCGAAATTTGATGAAAGATCGCACAGTGATCACCATCGCGCACCGTTTCAACACCATCGCGGAAGCAGATCGAATCTGCGTGCTCGATGGCGGGCGCATCGTGGAATCCGGTTCGCATCAAGAAATGATGGCATTGGGCGGCAAGTATTCCAGACTTTTCAGGGGGGCAGCCTCTTCAAACAAGACCGTTAAACTCGATGCGCAGATCACCTTGCGTGAAGCACACCTGGCTGACCAACCCACCCACTCACCCGCTCTGGTTGAGAAAGGCACATACAGGGCGCGCTCAACCTTCTTCCGGCTGCTGGCTTTTCTGGGCAGCTCGTGGGGCTGGGTGGCTCTCTCTACTCTGCTGGGTTTTCTGACCATCGGCAGCAATGTCGGATTGATGGCCACTTCCACTTATCTGATCTCAGTCGCTGCTTTGCATCCGGAACTTGCCAGTCTGCAGATCGCCATTGTGGGAGTGCGCTTCTTCGGCATCAGCCGTGGCGTTTTTCGCTACGCGGAGCGCCTGGTTTCGCACGACGTCACTTTTCGTCTGTTGACCCGCCTGCGCACCTGGTTCTATGAGAAACTTGAGCCCCTGGCCCCGGCCAGACTTCAACAGCAGCGCTCCGGCGACCTACTTGCCCGCATTATGACGGATATTCAAACGCTCGAGAATTTTTACGTGAGGGCAGTCTCACCCCCCGGCGCTGCCGTGTGGGTCACCCTTGGGATGCTCGTCTTTCTGGCCAAATTCGACACCTTGATCAGCGCGGTGTATCTCGGTTTCACCCTCGTGTTAGGAATTGGAATTCCCATCCTCGCCTTTGTAAACAACAAGAAAACCGGTGAAACCCTGACCAAACAAAGGGCACTGATCCAAACCCAATTGGTGGATGGCATTCAGGGATTAAAAGATCTGCTGGCCTTCAACCAGGAAGTCAAGTACGCCGAAAACCTGGATCAGAACAGTAAAACCTACAACCTGTGGCAACGAAAACAAGCCCGGAGCAGCGGCCTGATCAACGGCATGAGCGTGCTGATAGCCAACCTGGGATTGCTGGCAGTTCTGCTGCGTTCCGCACATCTGGTTGAGACGGGAGCGTTACCCGGTGTTTTGCTGGCGGTGCTGCCCATTGCCGTCCTGGCTGGATTTGAAGCTGTCCTACCCCTGCCGCTGACCGGCCAGGTGCTTGCCGCGTGTCTGCAATCCGCCGGACGATTGTTCGAAATCGCCGACGCCACCGCGGAAGTGAAAGAATCCGGCTATGAAACCATGCGGATACACAAAGCGACAGCCGATCTGAATATCTCAGGCCTGACCTTTGCCTACCCTGGAACTGACCGACCTGCTCTAAAGGATTTCAACCTGTCCCTGCCAGCAGGCAAACGGGTGGCTTTGGTCGGACCGAGCGGCAGCGGAAAAACCACCCTCGCCAACCTACTGCTTCGTTATTGGGAATATACAGAGGGAACCATCCGCCTGGATGGCCAGGATATCAGGGCGAGTTCCCCCGATGAAGTGCGGTCAATATTTGGCACCCTGAAGCAGGCGGCGTATTTCTTTAACGATTCTATCCTCAACAATCTGCGGCTGGCCAGCCCCGATGCGGATGAAGCTGAGATCGTTAAGGCCTGTGAAAAAGCGCAAATCTACGATCTCATTGCCGCCCTGCCCGAGAAATTTGCAACCCGGGTCGGAGAACGAGGGATGAGGCTCTCGGGTGGGGAACGCCAGCGTCTGGCACTGGCGCGCGCGATATTGAAGAAAGCCCCCATCTATTTATTGGATGAGCCCACGGCTAATCTCGATCCCATCCTTGAACGTGCCATTCTGGATACGTTGTTCAATATTGCTGAAGATCGCTCGCTGCTGCTCATCACCCACAGGCTGATCGGCTTGGAGGCGATGGATGAAATCCTGGTTTTGGATCAGGGAGTCATCGCGGAACGCGGCACGCACAATACATTGGTAAAAAACGGGGGAATTTATGCCAGCATGTGGCATGAACAGAATCGGCTCCTCCTGTTTGGGGAGTAGAGCCCTTTTCGTGCGCGTCGATTAAGACTGTTCCATCAGATGGCGCGTCTGCTCCACATATTCCAAACTTTGGTGTCTGAAATAAGTGTTGTATAGGTTGGCATAATGGCCGCCGGAAGAAAGAAGGGCGGTGTGATTCCCCTCTTCAATGATGGACCCGTTTTCCATGACGATGATGCGATCCGCGGATTTGACAGTGGAGAGGCGGTGTGCGATGAGGATGCTGGTGGTTTGCTGCAGGATCAGGGAAAGTGCCTGTTGAATCTGCCACTCGGTGAACGGATCAATGCTGGCCGTGGCTTCGTCCAGAATAAAAATGGCCGGTTTTTGCACCAATACGCGCATTAATGAGACCAACTGGCGCTGCCCCATGGAAAGCCTGGCTCCGCGCTCACCCACTTCGGTGGCAAGCCCATCCGGCAGGGTATCCAGCCACTCGCCGTTGCCAATCTGCCGGGCAATGGAAATGATCTCCTTTTCAGAAATCTCAGGCTGGGCATAGCGGATGTTCTCGATCACAGTGCCTGAAAACAGGAAAGGCACTTGTGAAACCACGCCCAAATGGCGCCGGTAATCATACAGGTCGAAGGAACGGATATCGTGGCCATCGATCAGCAATCTGCCCTGTTGGAATTCGTAGAAGCGGGCGATCAGCTTGGCAATGGAGGTTTTGCCCGCGCCGGTGTGGCCTACGATGGCAAGATTCTCACCCGCGGCGATCTTGAGGTTGAAATCCGAGAGGATCTGCTCGCCCTCTTTATAGCGGAAGCTGACGTTCTCAAAGATGATCTCCCCTTTCAGAGGGGGAACCGATTTGGAATCCGTTTGGACCACCACGGTGGGGGTGTCGATGAGGGCGAACACGCGTTCAGCCGCAGAAAGACCGTTTTGGATCGAGGTCCAGAAGGAGGAAATATTCATGATGGGGAACATGAAGCGGTCCAGGCTGAGGATGAAGAGATACCAAGCGCCAACCGTCACGATACCGGCGATGGCGCTGTGCCCACCTGCAAAGACCATGACCGCGGTGGCAATACCGGCCAAGGCGTTCAGGGTTGGAAAAACAACTGAAAGCGCCAATCCGCGGCGCACGTTCACCTTGTAGGAGGTGTCATTGGCTTCATCGAAATCCTTGAAGATGCTGGCTTCCTGACGGAAATTCTTGGCGACCGCGATGCCGCTGACGGTCTCTTTGATGGTGGAGTTCACGTTGGCCATGGCTCGCATTCCCTGGCGGGTGGCCTTACGGGCGATGGTGCGGTAGACCACAGCAAAAACGGTGACAATGGGGATGAGGGCAAACACATAAAGGGTCAGATGCCATTCCATAACGAACAACACCACGGCCAGGATCAAGGCTTCGACCATCTGGCCGGCCACGTCGGTGACCAGTGAGACCAACTCGCCAAAATCACGAGTATCCGAGGTGATGCGCGAAACGATCTTGCCGGATGGGAATTCGTCATAGAAGGAAAGATCGTGCTCAACCGAGGCGGAATAGGCGTCAATGGCGAGTGCCGCCACCACTTCCGCGATGGTCAAAGCCATGAGGCGGCGCAGCCCCCAGTTTATCAACCACATGAACAGCCCAATGGCCAGCACCACCCCGCCGATGGCCAGCATACTCCATAAGGCGGGTACGCCCTTGAGCAAGTCAACGCCTTTGGAAACCACGATGGGCAGCAGTGAACCCGTGCCAGCGATAGCGAGGGTTAATATTGAGACTAAAGACAGGCGCTTCCACTGCGGCTTGAAATAACCAACGATACGACGGGCAAGATCCTTGTCGTCGTAGGTGCGATCGTATTTTTCTGCTGCCAAACCGTCAAAAAAGCCCATAGTTAGTCATTTGTGATTCGTGATTGGTGATTAGGAAAATCGGTTCTCCTAATAACTGATCACTAATCACTATTGCCTTTCCTACTCACTAAATATCCTCCGATAGGATTCGCTGGTGCGCATCAGATCATCGTGCGTGCCCGCCGCGGAAAGCACTCCGCCGCGGATGACCAGGATCAGGTCCGCCCAGCGGATCTGCGAAAGGCGGTGCGTGATGATAAAGGTCGTGCGTCCTTTTGCTGCGGCGTAGATGGCGCGCTGGATCTTGTCTTCGGTGGCGGAATCGATGGCGCTGGTCGAGTCGTCCAACACCAAAATACGCGGGTCGGTCAGGAAAGCCCTGGCCAGAGCCAGGCGCTGGCGCTGTCCGCCTGAGAGGGTCACGCCGCGTTCTCCGATAACTGTCTTGTAGCCATCAGCAAAGGTTTCGATAAATTCGTGTGCCTGAGCGGCTTTTGCGGCAGTCTCGATTTCATCCTGAGTCGCACCAGGCCGGCCAAAGGCAATGTTGGCCGCAATGGGCTCGGAAAACAGGAAAATATCCTGCTCGATGATCGAGATGTTGCGGCGCAGGTTCTCAAGATTCCAGTCGCGCACGTCCACCCCATCCACCAGCACCTGCCCACCCGCCACATCGTAGGTGCGGTTGATCAGGCGCGCGAGTGAGGTCTTGCCTGAGCCGGTCTGACCCACAATGGCAACCGTTTGCCCGGGTTTGACTTTGAAACTGAC
>CAZRHZ010000051.1:0-15834 GCA_964599995.1 uncultured Anaerolinea sp.
TACGTTCCTGCCCCGATCAACACTTCTGGAGTTAAGCTCAGTGAAGATATTTTGGAATTAACAGAGATCCTTGCCAGGAATACTCATGAAGTTTGGTCGCAACAGAAGTTGGTGGAGGGTTGGAAATTAGGACCCATTCAATCTATGGAAGAAAAAACAACTCCACACCTGGTTCCTTATCAGGATTTATCTGAAGAAATCAAGCAATATGATCGCAACACTGCCATGGAAACATTAAAGCTTATGGTCGCACTTGGTTATAAAATTACAAAGGCGAATAAATAATTTGAGTATTCCACAAACATCCAAACGTTTTTCCGCAATCAAAATCAACCGTTGGTTTCGGCACAACTCACGGATGTTGATCCTTGGGTTTATTGCGATATTGACTCTTTTTTTTGGGATGATCGGTTACGAAAAATACTCGACCGAAATCACAACCACGAATACTCTTCTGAATAGTTTTTATTATTCGCTCCAGTTATTCCTCCTGCAAATGCCCTCAGGAGTTGATACGCCAAACTGGCAATTACAAATAGCACGTTTTTCTGGCGCATTATTTGGTGTTTTTGCGGCTGTACAACTGCTTGTTTCGGTATTCTATCAACGCTCACAATTGCTCTGGATAAGGCTGTACTATCGCCGACATATAATCATTTGTGGATTAGGCAGTATTGGTCCCATTCTCGTTGAAAGATATCTCGATCAAGGAAGAAAAGTCGTCGTAATTGAGATCGACCCAGACAATAAATATATCTCTTCAGTGGTTGACAACGGAGCCATCGTTTTGATCGGGGACGGATCTGATCCAAATATGCTTCATAAAGCTGGTATCTCAAAAGCTGAAATTGTCATTGTGGTCAGTGGAGATGATGGAAAAAATGCTGAGATAATCTCTCAGGTATCGAAACAAGCCAAAGAAAGCGATGGCCCTTCGAATATTCACGAATTATTCAAATGGATATTGCGAAAACGCACCTGGTTTTCAAAACGTGCCAGCCTGCGGTGTTATGCGCATGTGCTCAATTTGCATCTTTGTCATTACCTGACTGGCCACTCCATTACCTCTCATACCGATGATCATTATCAGGTTGAGTTCTTTAATATTTTTGACGCCGGTGCCAGATTGCTTCTTGAGGAGGATTCATCTTTACAAAACCTGGAGAAGAACGATCCATTGCATCTGGTTGTCATCGGTCTGAACCAGGTTGGTGAAAGCTTGATCATTCGATCAGGTCGTGCATGGAGTAAATCAAATCGTAGTGATCAAAAACTTAATGTCACGGTCATTGATCCTGAAGTTGAAGAAAAAACGAGATTACTTGAATTTTCACATCCAAAGGTAAGCACGTCTTGTAAGATCGCTAAGATCAATGAAAATGTGAACTCGCCTGGATTCTTATATAAATGGACTTCATTGGGTCTGAACCCCGGTGATATTTCTCAGATTTATATATGTTTGGAAGATGATTCGGCAGGGTTGACCCTTGGGCTGATGTTATTACAAAAATTCCATTCACAAAAAATACCGATCACAGTATGTTTACTTAGTTATGGAGGATTAACCGACCTCATAAAGGAACGTGATGCTCAATCCAAAACTACAGAAGAATCGGAAGCCAAAAATACTCCGTCTGCTACACCTCGAAGGCTTGGCAGGGGATTCGAGTCTTTGAGAGTTTTTGACCTTTTGGATCAAACCTGTGGCCCCGGACTTGGTGAACAGGGATTGTTTGAAGATTTGGCCATCGAAATCCATAAATCCTACTGCACAGAAAAGATCGCCTCTGGGGCTGTTCCCGAAAGCACCCCAGAAATTTATCCATGGTTTAAAAAAGGGACAAAAATCCTTTCGGAAGAATTAAAAGAGCAAAACCGGAGACATGCACGCAGGATTGGCGAATCCTTGTGGACCAGGGGATATGGAATCGAACCATTAAGTAACGACAAAAATAAATTAACCTTTAAGCAACAGCAAGAAGATCTTGTTAATAACTCAAAAATTCTTGAACACATTCAAAAACGTCGGATCGAAGAAGATGATGAAACCTACCATGCTCGAATTATTGAGCAGAGCATTTTACAAGAACGTCAGGAAGTGATCGAAAATAATCAGTTTTTTGTTGAATCGGATCTGGAGTATCTATCTCGTCTGGAGCACGAGAGTTGGTTGGAATTAAAGTTAAGACAGGGTTGGAAACCAGGCCCAAGGGATGAAAATAAAAAGACCAATCCTTACTTGTACCCCTGGTTCGATTCCAGGCTTGATGAAAAAGAGGCACGGCAAAAAACGCGAAAAATGGTCAGTGACTGGTCACGATTGTTGGAATCGGTGGATTTACAAATCTATAAAAGGTGAACCAACCTGTCCTTATTAATTTACTTGATCAGTTCAGGCCGTCTTTGAATTAAGCCCTTTATGAGACGAAAATTAAATTTGTAGAATTACCTGATTTCTTATAGACTCTGCCTTCAGGTTATGTCAAAAAATTATATTCGTTCCCAAACCCATGACTCGATCTCCGGTTTTACGGGAATTTTACGCCAGCTCAAGAAGGTTGAACAATTGAACCTCAAATTTGCTATACTCGTATTGTATTATCCGTACCCAATCCATTTATTGTTTGAGGAGGCGTTTTAATGTTGAGATCCAAGATTTTCGCAGTAGCTGTGGTCGCTTTACTTTTGTTGGTCAACGTGGTTCCTGTGTCAGCGGTGACTGATGGTAAGTTGGACGGAAACAGCCACCCGTACGTGGGTTTGATGCTCTTCAGGGAATCGGACGGTTATTATTACACGTGCAGCGGCACGTTGCTTTCACCGACTGTTTTCTTGACCGCAGGGCATTGCACCGCAGATGCTCAAGCGGTTTACATCTGGTTCGATGCCAATCCCTGGCCAGATTATCCTAGTGTTAAATTGAGCACTGCAGATGCGACCGGCACTGCCTACGCACCTGCTGACTACAGCTTCCCGCGCTACGATGTGGGAGTGGTGGTGCTGGATGAACCGGTTTACATGAGCAGCTATGGTGTTTTACCCGCACTCAACCAGCTTGACGCATTAAAAACGAAAAAAGGGCTGCAGGATGTGACCTTCACTTCAGTCGGTTATGGCATGCAGGCGAGTTTTCCGGATGCTGTGTCATGGAAAAATCAGAATGATTACCAGCGCTGGGTCGCAACACCCAAACTGATCCAGATCAACGTCCCGGGGTTCACCGGAAGTTATTCGATGCTGCTTTCCAACAATGCCAGCACGGGTGGAACCTGCTACGGTGATTCAGGTGGCCCCAATTTCTTGGGCAATACCAATATTGTCGCGGGTGTTACCTCGTTTGGCATCAATGGCAATTGCGCCGGTACCGGCGGCGTCTATCGCATGGACCGCGCGGCCGCCTTGAATTTTGTCAACAGTTTCCTATATCCGGAACCCTAAAATTCACCTTTCGATCCAAAAAAACCAACTGCCATCGTGATTCGCAAATCCACGATGGCAGTTTCGTATTAATGAAGGTGGGCAAAGATCAGGTTGAACCATTCTCGGGTTATCCTGATCATTATCATCAGGCAGCCGCAACGCCTGGGGTGGTATTGCGTTCGCGCAGTTCCGATTCAAGGATGGCTTGATCTGAAGACCAGAAGAAATTGTGTCTGCCCACCTTGGCGACCAGCCCTGCGCGTTCCAGCATGCGGAAGGCGTTATCATGGGTTCCCGCAAACATCAACTGACCTCCCTGGGCGCTGATCTTTTCATACAGTTTCTCAATGGTTTCGACGCCAGCGGTGTCGATCAACGGGACGCCGCGCATCGAGAGGATCAAGGTCTTGCTTAGATCCAGACCGGTGAACGCTTCATTAAAATATCCGATGGCAGCAAAGAAAAGGGGACCGGTAATATAAGCCACTTTGGTGTGCGGGCAGATGCTTTTTAGTGTGATCCCTCTTTCAACCAGTTTCTCGGGATCGATGGATTGGATCACGATGTCGATCTGAGCGATCTGATTGATGAACAAAATCACTGAAATTACCGAGCCAATCAGGATGGCCTGGGTCAGATCGAACGCTACGGTGGCGAGCATGGTGATGCTGAAGGCGATGATGGCTGATTTAAAGCGTTTGGCAAACAAAAAACGGATTGATTCCCACTCGTTCATGCGAAAAGCCGTTACCATCAAGACACCGGCCAGCGCAGCCAGCGGGATCTGTGCCATCAGGGGCGCCAGCAGGAACATGGAAAGTAATAGACCAATAGCGTGAAAAATGCTGACCAGCCGGGTCTGACCACCGGATTTGATGCCGACGCTGGAACGCGCGATGGCAGCGGTGGCTGGCACACCACCAAAGAACGGGATGATCATGTTGCCAATACCCTGACCGACCAGTTCCTGGTTGGCCTGCAGTCTGACGCCGGTCATGTTGGATGCGACCGTTCCACACAGAAGCGACTCGATGGCTCCGAGAGCGGTGATGGTGAGCGCCGGGCCGAGAAAATCACCCAGGTTCTGCCAGGGAATGGAAGCCAGGGTCAGGCGATCTGCCAGCAGCAAGGTTTGCGGGATCTTGCCGATCACGGCTACCGGCCATTTGGTGAGCATATTCAGCGCGGTGGCAGCAATGATGCCCAGTAGCGAGGAGGGGAATCTGGCGTTCCATTTCTTTGGCCAGGCGACCATGATCAGGATCACAATGGCAGCCAGGAGAATGGTATGCCAGTCGGGGTTGTATCCGCCTTTGAAATAATTGGCCAATCTAAGCAACGATGAATCCACCGATGCTGTTTTAACGCCAAGAAAATTATCGATCTGCCCGATCAAGATGATCAACGCGATGCCTGAAGTAAAACCGGTGATTACCGGAGAGGGAATGAAGGCGATGAAACGTCCCAGGCGCAGCAGGCCGATCACGAGCAGGAAGAAACCAGACATTAAGCCTGCCACCCAAATACCATTCAACCCGTATTTTTGTGCCAGAACCACCAACACCGCGCTCATGGCACCGGTTGGACCGCTGATCTGAAAAGGAGCGCCTGATAATGCACCAAATATGAATCCAGCGATGACCGCTGTTACCAAACCTGCGGATGCGGTTGCTCCAGAAACCACCCCAAAAGCAAGCGCCAGCGGAAGCGCCACAGCGGCAACGGTCAACCCGGCCATGGCATCCTGACGCAGTTTCTGAAAGTTATAGCCACAAAATTCACTTTTATATAATTGCTTGAGACTTCTACGAGGCATTACAAACTCCATTTAATTAAATCACTGCCCGGGGGCAGGCACACAAGCCCCCATAATACTCCCGAAATGAGGTTTTTACCAGACGTTGAGAGAAATCGAATTTCAATTGATCTGTCAGCAACAGATCAACTGGAAATATACCAAGCAGTTGTATGATCGCGTGATCAGGGCAGCAAGTTGCTCAAGTTGGGGAGCAGATCGAGATTCCAAATGCGAGCATTGTCGAATTCGATCACCTGTTGGCCTTCTTCCCGACCGAAGGTTGAAATCTGGAAGAAGTTTTGGACAGAAGGGCTTTCCTGCACATAATAAACCACCAGGTTGTCATCTAGGAGGATAATCTTCCTGTCATGATAACCAATGATGGTGATCGTGTGAGTTTGGTCAGGATCAAGGTCCAAATCCCCAGTGCTCAAGGAATAATACCCAGCATTGGGAGTTAGGTAATGGATCACCTCCCAATCTCCATTTTCTTGAAGGGACCAATAATAATCTCCAGTACGAAAACCAACAACATTATTCGCGTTGATCTGCATTCTGTTCATTTCAATGGTAAAAACAAAATTTACGTAGTCTATTGAATCTTTAACGCCAGCAAGAGCATCACATACCGGATCAGCGATCACTTTTAAAGTCCCATCTGATATGGTGGAACTTGGCACAAAACAATTTTCACCCACAGTGCCAAACTCCCAATTTTCGCGAGTTTGAGCAAAATCATCCTGAAAATCGGGTGCTCTATCGGCAATAGCAGCCAATATCTGTGCAGTGTATTCGTTCACCCACGCGGGGGGTGTGGGGGTTGGTGTGGGCGTGGATGTCGCTGTAGGAGAGGGTCTGGTCGCTGTCTGGGTGGCGGTAGGTCTGAGGGTTGCTGTTGGCGCAAATAGTTCGAATAACCGGTCAAAGCCGTTGAAAATCATGGCCAAGAAAAGGGCAATCACGATCAACAATATTGGGAATAGGATCCAAAAAAACTTCATTTTCTTTGATTCAATCCTCTTTTGCTTCTCTTGATCTGACTTGTCTATCGCACCTGATCTTCCATCTGCTGCTGAATTAGAATCCTGATCAGATGTTTGATCCATTGTGCTGCTGCGTGTTCGACCGATCAACGGGAAGATGGTCTCAGCCAGCCTGTCGATATGTTTTTCTAGGGGTGGAGTGAGCGCATCCAACCAATGGGTGCGGCCAAAATAATAACGCATCTCAGGGGTTGGTTCAACTTCCTGAATGCGGAATGGAATAATCGTAATACCCTGGTCAAATGCCTGATTGATCTCATTCAGGATGTGCTCGGAAGTGTTCGCGTTGACTGACCAGAGCAACACGAATACTTTGCAGCTATTGATGGCATTAATGATGGCGCGGGCGAAATTCTCTCCAGCAGCGATGTCGCGTGGGGCGATCCAGCAGCGGATCTTTTGTTCTTCGAGCTTGGCGCAAACCGCATCAGCGATGGTTTTATCTTTGCTCGAGTAACTGATAAAAATATCATGTCCCATTGGATTCACGCTTTTTCATCGTACAGGTTGAGTTGCACATACATCAACATGGCAAGCATCTAACGGATGTGATCCATTGTTGCGTCGAAAGGCCCGTTACTTTACTTGGCTTTCTATTCTTTTCGTGATGATTCTTAATTTGGGGGTGATGGAATCTTTGAATTAAGTCAAAAAAAGTATGCTTGGCATTTCATTCAGGTTAAACATTTCTGCCATTGATCATAAGTATAGATAAAAAAGGCTCAAAAATCAAATGGAGGCGCCTTTACTACTCATTGAATACTGAAGGTGTAGAAAATTTCGACCTCATGATTGGATCTTTCCTGTAAAAAGGTGAGACATACAGTCCTACAGTCCTATGAAAATAATTACTCATTTGTTCCGTCCTCAACCATACTCTAGAACTATATGAAAAAAAGTCAAGTGTGCAATAATGAAATTGCAACCGATAAAAATTGGAGGTTCTAATGAAAAAATTATTCTTTGCAGTGATCGCAATCGTTTTACTCGCCGGGTGCACCCAAGCACCTACTGCTGCCCCAACAGCAGTTCCCACTGAAGCGCCCGTAGTTGTTGCCACCGAGGCACATGATGAAATTGACGGCATGGCTTACATCCCGGCCGGAGAGTTCCAAATGGGATGCGACCCAGAGCGCAATGGTGGATATTCCTGTCTTGAAGATGAACTTCCTCTACACGCTGTGAATCTTGACGCGTATTACATGGACATCAACGAGGTGACCAACGGCCAATACGCTGAATGTGTGGCAGCCGGAGCTTGCGACCTGCCCACAGATATGTCTTCTGAAACACAGGCATCTTATTATGACAACGCGGATTTCGCAAACTACCCCGTGGTATTTGTCACCTGGGAAGATGCTGACGCCTACTGCACCTGGGCTGGAAAACGTCTGCCCACCGAGGCTGAATGGGAAAAAGCCGCCAAGGGTGGCAGCTCGAGCACGTACGCCTGGGGCGACGATCAACCCACCTGCGCCCTGGCCAATGTTCATGATGACACGAACCAGGTTCGCTGCACGGGTGATACCACAGAGGTCGGCAGCTACCCTGATGGTGCAAATGCTTATGGTTTGATGGACATGACCGGGAACGTATGGGAATGGGTGAGCGATTGGTATTCCGAATCTTATTATGCCGAATCAGCCGCTGTCAACCCGACCGGACCGGATGGAAGCACCAACAAGGTACTGCGAGGCGGAGGATTCAGCAATACCTGGACTTTCCTGCGACTTGCAAGCCGCGCGTACGATCCTGATTTCAACAGCAGCAGTGATGTCGGATTCCGTTGCGCGACATCTGGCAATTGATCAATCATAATTGACGACTATCGCAGGGCCCACTGAGAAGTGGACCCTGTTTTGTTATCTCGTTTGTGATACTTTTTGAGTAGGAATGTCTGTGTGTCTATCTGATCCAGATCTCAAGGGAGTTCAACGGTACAGTTTTGTTCGTGATCGCAATCGTTGAAATACTGGATATTCTCAATGGTTCCCATGCATTCAAATTGTCCCCAGTCGTCACACAGATCATAACCAATATTAACATTGGAATAGGTATTATCGCCTTGCGGTTCGACAAAAACGGTGCCTTTATCTTTGGTTTCAAAGGCTACGAAGGCATGCCCCAGCTCTTGGCCCACAAAATCCACCGTGACGATCCTGACTTCAATATTCTCAAGCCGCGCATTGGCTGTGAGGTCGATGGCGTAATCCATGCAGTTGTAATCTTCCAGATCGTAGGTGTGCCAGTTGGTGTGATCCTCCGCGAGAAAATCCACCAGTTCCTGCCAGGTGATCTGGCGGGTACCGCTGGTTTCAGGTAAATTCCCTGCTGCTTGGGGTATCAAGTCATTGGCGGGGTCGTATGCAAAAACCGCCAGGTTATCGAAAGCTACTTCAACACTGCTTGCGACGTCTGGCATGGCCCCCATGCCGACGGCACCTGATAGTATGGAGGGATCTGAAAATTGGTAGGCCAAGCGGCCATTAAAGTAGATCTCATTTTCACTGCCATGAAACACGATCATGATCTGATTGGATTGCCCATTCGTGTATAAGTTCGGAGAATAGGCAGGCAATGAGATCAGGCCATATTCACCATCCAGAAAGCGATGGACAGAAAATCTGCCATCATTACCAACCTGCAAGGCGTAGTAGTTGTAGTCGTTCAGCGCGCGCCATATCACCATGCCGCCCGTGGTTGAATCGTTCCCCGAGAGTTGCCGTAGGTCGATCGTAAGCACGGCATCGCTGAATGCTTCTTCAGAACTGACCATGTAGTAATACTCATTTGGCGCAACAAAAATGACATATTCGCCATCTGAGTAGGCATATGAACTCTCATTATCATCCGGGATTTCCCAGCCACTTTGGTCATCAGAAAAATCATCACTGTAGAGTAATGCATCTTCTTCCACATTTTCAGAAGGGATCAGCGCGGTTTCGGAAGGGATTTGCGTGCCTTCAGGAACCACGATCACAATGGTGGTCGGATCAGTGCTCTCGAATTCTGAAAGGATGTCAGACAGGCTGCAAGCCGTAAGGAATAAAAAAACTACCAACAGCAAAAGGATCTTTTTCATTGAATGCATAGATGAAGTAAAATGACCCATTTTTCAGTGAGATTCTTTGCCCTCAATATAGAACCAATTTTTAAATTATACACTTGAAATTTTTGAACCCAAAAGGAAGTGCCATTATTTCAGGCACCTCCTTTAATCGTCTATGCTTTAGTCTGCGAGATCCGAAGCGAGCGGAACATCCTGGAACACATTCAGCTGCGTTTCCATCTGATGGCGGAACTGGCGTGTGTACAGTTGGTAATATTTGCCATTTTGCTTGAGCAAGTCCGCATGGGTTCCGATCTCTGCGATCTGCCCGCCCTCGATAACCAGAATGCGGTTTGCTTTCTTGATGGTTGACAGGCGGTGGGCAATTACGAAACTGGTGCAATGATCGAGCAGGGTTTCCATGCCCTTTTGAATGAGAGCTTCCGTGAGGGTATCCACCGAACTGGTGGCTTCGTCCATGACGAAGATCTCAGGTTTGGCGAGCACGGCACGAGCCAGGCTGATCAACTGCTTCTGACCAACGGAGAGCAGGTTGCCGCCTTCACCAACCTCGGTCTCAAAGCCTTTCTCAAAGTGATTGATGAAATCATAAGCTCCGACCACCTTGGTGGCTTCCTCGATCTCGGCATCCGTGGCGTCCAGACGGCCGTAGCGCAGGTTCTCGCGGATGCTGCCGGAGAAGAGGTGCGGAGTTTGTAAAACCACGCCGATGCGCGACTGGATGGCCTGCAGGGAGAGGCTGGTATAGTCGCGGCCACCGATATAGATCTTGCCTGAACTGGGTTCATAGAAACGGCACAGCAGGTTGACGATGGTGGATTTTCCTCCACCGGTTGCGCCCACCAGGGCGATCGTCTCTCCGCGCTTCACGTGCAGGCTAAAGTCGCTCAGCACGGCAGGTTCATCTTCTTCATACTTGAAGGTAACATGATCGAAGATGATGTCTCCGCTGATCGTGCCCGGGTCTATGGCCTGTGGTCGATTAGCGATTTGGGGTTTTGAGTCGATGAGCGAGAACATGCGCTCTGCGGAGGCAATGGCTTGCTGCATGTCCGCGAAGACCCTCGCGAGATCCTGGATGGGCCACATCATGAAGGTGATGTAAGACACGAAAGCCTGAATGCCGCCGATGGTCAACAGATTGTTTTCGGCCTGCAGACCGCCATACCAAACCACGGCACCTACGGCCAATGCAGAGACGATCTGCACGGTGGGCAAGAAAAGGGCACTCAACCAGGCTGCTCTGAAAGAGGATCGATACATTCCGCCGGTCAGGGTTTTGAACTCGTTCAGGTTTTCTTTTTCACGACCCAGGGCTTTGATCACGCGAACGCCGGTGATGTTTTCATTGTATGCGCCGACGATCTTTGAATTGGTCTTTCTCACGTTGCGATATTCACCCAGAATATGCTTGCGAAATTGAATCGCAATGTAAAGTAGAAATGGCAGCATGGCAAGCACGATCAAGGCCAGCTTCCAGTTGATGATGAACATGAACACCATTGAACTGAGGATGCTCATCAGACCCCAGGTGGAATCAACGAAGCCCCAGGTGACCAGATCTGCCACGCGTTCGGTGTCTGAGGTCACACGTGCCATGATCCAGCCCACGGGTGTCTTGCTGTAATAATTCAGCGAGAGGGCTTGCAAATGGTTGAACATTTGCTTGCGTAGATCGTAACGGATGCGCTCTCCTAAAATACCGGCCAGGTAGATGAACAAAAAGACGCTACCAGCCTGAACCAGGATGATCGATCCATAGGCGATCATTAAATTGGTTAACACCATGGCGTTCTTGGCCACGATGCCGTCATCAATAATGCGCTTGCCAAGCCATGTCGAGACGGCGTCCATGCCTGCCACCACCGCAATGGTCAGCAAAAAGCCAATCACCCACTTCAGGTGTGGTTTGGTCAACCCGAGGATTCTGGAGAAGGTTTTTTGGTTAAACTTGGCTTGATAATCTTCTTCTTCGTAATAGCTATCCGACATTGGAAAGCTCCTTTTCCAATTCGACTTCAATTTGAGTCTGAATGTTGAAAATTTGCTGGTAGATTCCTGGTTCTTTCACCAGATCGTCATGTTTTCCGCGTTGGACGATCCTGCCTTTGTCCATTACCAGGATCAAATCAGCTTCGGTGATGCTCTGAATGCGATGAGCGATGATAAAGGTGGTGCGGTCTACCATGAGTTTGTTTAACGCTTCACGAATCTCGGCTTCCGTTTCGGTATCCACTGATGAGGTCGAGTCATCCAAAATCAGAATGCGGGGATTCTTGAGAATGGTGCGGGCGATGGTGACGCGCTGCTTCTGACCGCCAGAGAGGGTGACGCCTCTTTCACCAACCAGGGTCTTGTAGCCATCCTTGAAGGAGAGGATCACGTCATGCACTGCCGCGGCACGCGCGGCGGTTTCCACTTCCGCATCGGTCACCTCGCGACCAACGCCGTAGGTGATGTTTTCACGAATGCTGCGTGAGAACAGGAAGGGTTCCTGCTCCACGATGCCGATTTGCTGGCGAAGGTATTTGCGCGGGTAGCGGTTTAGTTCCACGCCATCCAGCAAGATCTTGCCGCCGGTGTACTCAAAAAAGCGCGGCAGCAGGTTAACCAGAGTGGATTTTCCCGAACCGGTTGACCCAAGCAGGGCAATCACCTGACCCGGTTTTACCTCAAACGAGATATTTTCAAGGGTATGGTCATCGGGTTCATACTCAAATTTCACATCCTCAAAATTCATCTTCCCGGCCACCGGCTTTTCAGGCAGGTAATCGCCTTCATCCAGGGGTTCCCGGTTTTCCTTGATGATATCCATCACACGGCCGTAAGAAACCAGACCGGTCGAAGTTTGTACGATGATCCTGCCCAAATTGCGCAGCGGGTAAATGATGTAGATCACCATCCCGGAGTAAGCCAGGTAGGTGCCAACCGAAATGTCGCCATGGATGGCCATCAAGGCTGCGATCAAATACCCGGCCAGTAACTGGGCTCCGCACAGAATATCAGAAAGCGGCCAGAACAAAGAGTGCATGATGAGCAACTTCTTGCCGCGCACGAATTTTTCCCAGTTATCCTTCTCAAACTTGGTCATCTCGTATTCCTGGCGTGAGAAAGCCTTCACCACACGCACACCAGCCAGGTTTTCCTGCAGGGTGGTAGAGAGAACGGCTTCCTGTTCCTGGTAAGACTCGTACGCTTTGGTCACTTTTTTGAACAGGATGATCGAAACCAGCAGCACCAATGGCACCACGATGATGGAGATCAGCGCCAGTTTCACATTCAAGTTCAGCAGGGCGACGAAGTTGATGATAAAGAGCAGCAGGATGCGGCCAACGCTGATGGCTTGATCAGAAAAGAAACGCCTCAAGGCATCCACGTCTGACGTGGAACGTTCGATCAACTCACCCGTCTTCATTTTTGAGTGGTAGGTAAAGGTGAGGTGCTGAATGTGATCGTAGAGGAAGTCTCTCAAACGTTTGGTGATTCCTTCAGCGGTTTGTGAAGAAAGCACGCCGCTTAAAAAAGTAAATCCGCCTTCCGCGAACGCCAATAAGATAAATCCGAGCGCAATCATGGGCAGGGTGATTGTTCTCACCTCTTCCACGAAGTAGCTGTCTACGAAATAACGCAACAGCAGGTAGGTGACCGTTTTAGCCAGGGCGGCGATACCCAGGCTTACGACTGCTCCGGTATATTTGAGCCGGAATCCTTGCATCAAGCGCCAGATTCCAACGAAACGATTCTTGGCGATTGTTTTTTGCAAGTCTAGATATTTTTCAGGTGTAGTAGTTTTCAATTTAGAATCCTTTAGTAAACAAACCAAAACAGCGATTTCGAGCTTGATTCGAATCGCGGAAGACTGATCTCAGGAAGAGAAGGGGAGTGGATTAAATTTCAGGCTGACATTGCCGGCAAATGAACGAACTGGTTGAGCCGGTTTTAATCTTCTGGATCGGTGTTCCACAATGCGGACAGGGTGTGTTCTCGCGATAGCCTATGATGATGTCTTCCATTTGAAAACCGCCTTTCTGTCCGTACAGATCCGTTTCGTAGAAAGCTCCACCTTTTGCCAGGCTCGGACGAAGCCCATCTTGAATCGCCAGGTAGAGATTGTGAAGTTCATTTTCTGAGAGGCTGGCAATCATCCGTAATGGATGAAGCCGGGCGAGAAATAGTATATCATGAATATATGCGTTGCCTATCCCCGCGACTTTACTTTGATCCAGCAAAAAGGCCTTAATCTTTCCTTTTTGCGGTCTGAGTAAATCTGTAAACTCTGATTCAGTCAGATCCAATACGTTTGGCCCAAGTTTGGAGATCATGGGATGGGTGTCAAGCTGATCCAGCTCGCAGAAATGAACATAACCAAACCACCAAAAATTGATCGCCAGGCAGGTTTGATCTGAAAAATCAAAGACCAGCCGGTATTTAGCAGGCATCGTTTCTCGAGAGGTGAGCAGGATCTCGCCTCCCATGCCGAGATTGATGAGCAGCCAGCCTCGATTGGTGCGCATCATGATCCATTTTCCGCGGTGATTGACAGATTCGATCTTTGCGCCTTCAACAGAACGAGAAAATTCATCTGCAGCGATATTCAGTGACTTGGGCTGCAGGATTTCAACGGAACGGATGGTTTTTCCGCTCAGTTCCTTGTTCATTTCAGAAGCACGAGACGCGATCTCAGGGATTTCAGGCATGATTTTATCCTTTATTATGGTACAAATATTCTATCATTAAGAAGTGCAGATTTCAATAAAATGGAAAGATTGGCTTGCCTTTTTTTCGCGAAGTGTTCTATAATTGAGTCACTATACTCGTTCCGGAAGGAGGAAACACAATGGCAAGTGTAACTTTTGAACATGTTGTAAAGAAGTTCGGCGATTTCACTGCAATTTCAGATCTAAATCTCAGCATTCAGGACAAAGAATTCCTTGTTCTGGTAGGCCCATCCGGCTGCGGCAAGACCACAGCGCTGAGGTGTCTGGCAGGCTTGGAAGAGGTCACTGAAGGGAAAGTGATGATCGGAGATCGCGTGGTGAATGACGTCGCGCCGAAAGACCGCGATATCGCCATGGTCTTTCAGTCTTATGCGCTTTATCCACACATGAGCGTATTCGATAATATGGCCTTCGGCCTCAAACTTCGCCGGCTGCCGAAAGACGAGATCCAAAAACGCGTTGAAGCCTCAGCCAAGATCCTGGGAATCGAAGGTCTTCTCAAGAGAAAGCCGCGTGAGCTTTCTGGTGGTCAACGCCAGCGTGTTGCACTTGGCCGTGCCATCGTTCGCGAGCCAAAGGTTTTCCTCCTGGATGAACCGCTCTCCAACCTGGATGCCAAGCTGCGCGTACAAACGCGTGCAGAGATCACCAAACTGCATCATAACCTTGGTACTACCTTTGTGTACGTGACTCACGATCAGACCGAAGCCATGACCATGGCCACCCGCATCGCTGTCATGAACAAAGGTGTTCTGCAGCAGTTGGATACCCCCCAGAACCTTTACGACAAACCCAACAACCTGTTTGTCGCCGGTTTCATTGGCACCCCTGCCATGAACTTCTTCAATGTCAAACTGGTGAAGGATGGCGACAGCATTTACGCGGATAGCGGTGAGATCAAGATCAAGGTTCCGAAAGGCAAGGCTGAACCTCTTCAGAAACTGGTCGGCAAAGAAGTGATCATGGGCATTCGCCCCGATGACATTCACAACCCCGATTACGCCCCCACTGACATTCATGGCGAAAAAGTAGAAGCCAAGATCGAAGTAACCGAGTTAATGGGCAATGAGATCCTCATCTACCTGGCGCTGGCCAAGGGTGGCAGCTTCGTTGCGCGTGTCGACCCCCGCTCGAAATACACTTTCGGCGACAAAGCCCAATTGCTCTTCAACATGGATAACTGCCACTTCTTTGATCCATCTGAGAACGCAGAGAACCCTGTTGCAGTTCGGTAAGAAATCAATCACGTAAACATAATGTAGCGCAAGAGTATTCTTGCGCTACATTGGTAAATCCAAGCAAACAAGGAGTGACCATGTATAAGATCGTTTTGCTACGGCATGGTGAAAGTGACTGGAACAAGGAAAACCGCTTCACCGGTTGGACGGATGTGGATCTTTCAGAGAAAGGCGTCGCAGAAGCTAAGGCAGGCGGCAAGTTGATGAAGGAAGCCGGTTTTAATTTCGACCTGGCGTATACTTCTGTGTTGAAACGTGCCATCCGCACGTTGAACCTGGCTCTGGATGAAATGGATCTCTTGTGGATCCCCGTGATCAAGACCTGGCGGCTGAATGAGCGGCATTATGGCGCTCTGCAGGGTTTGAATAAGGCGGAAACAGCCAAGAAGTACGGCGACGAACAGGTGCATATCTGGCGCCGCAGCTACGACATCCAGCCCCCAGCGTTAACCGCGGACGACGACCGCTTCCCGGGCAAGGATCGCCGCTATGCCGATCTCTCAAAGCAGGAACTTCCGCTCACCGAATGCCTCAAAGATACCGTGGC
>CAZRHZ010000052.1:0-15713 GCA_964599995.1 uncultured Anaerolinea sp.
ACAAGGTCAAGGTCACCATCCGCTTCAGAGGACGCGAAATTACCTATCCTGAGATCGCCTTGCAAGACTTAAAGGAAATTGCCGAAGAACTGGCCGACGTGGCCACCATTGAGCAATCTCCGAACATTGAAGGCCGCACCATGGGCATGGTGCTTGCGCCTTCCAAACCAGGCAAGAAAAAAGCGGCTGAGTCAGAAAAAGAGACCCAACCTCAAGAAGCTTAATTCCGACAAAATCAGGATTATTCTGGTATAATGGGCGGTTGTGCAAGCAACTGCATATATTGTTCCAAGGAGTAAGTTGTGACAGCAAAGGTGAAAACACCCAAGTACAAGCTCAAAACCCACAAAGCAACCTCCAAAAGGTTCCGCTTGACCGGGTCGGGCGTTTTGGTGCGCACCAAAGGCGGAAAAAGCCATCTGCGCCGCCGCACCACCAAACGTACCAAAGCGTTGTTCACTGAAATGGTCAAAGTGCAAGGCGATAAGACCATTCAGCGCGTCCATCGTCTCAATCCCAACATGGATTAGGCAGTCAAGGACAGTTCGTATTCGGTTTAGTGCAGCTGTTGGGTGCGTGCAACAGGTTGAAGTGACCGGCGCCCAGGGGTTCGCAAAGGAGTAATCATGGCACGTGTAAAAGGTGGTCCGAAAGGACATCTTCGCCACAAGAAAGTTTTAAAGTTCACCAAAGGCCAGTTTGGCAGCCGGCACCTCTTGATCCGCCGCGCCAATGAAGCCCGTCTCAAGAGCATGTGGTATTCCACCCGCGATCGTAAGAATCGCAAACGCGATCTACGCCGCCTGTGGATAACCCGTATCAACGCTGGCGCCCGTCAAAACGGGTTATCTTACAGCCAGTTCATTTTTGCCATGCGCAAGGCCAACATCACATTGAATCGCAAGACGCTTGCCGACCTCGCCGCTCGCGAACCGCAGGTGTTTGCTGCTGTGGTCGCCAAGGCCAAAGCTGCGAAGTAAGACTCTAAATTAACAGTTTCGGGATGGCTTGTGAAAGCCATCCCGTTTTTTTTATCCTTCTTTTTCATGTAGAATAAGATCATGTCTACCATAGAACCTGAACGGATCACATCCCCAAAGAACCAGCACGTGCAACAAATCCGCGAACTGCTAGCCAAAAAATCGAGCCGCGAAGAAAGCGGCTGCTTCGTGCTCGAGGGCGTCAGGTTGTCAGAAGAGGCCCTTCACAAGGGCGTGCTGCCCAGGCTGGTCATGGTATCAGAGACCTGCTCCGCCAGAGGGTTGGAACTGGTCAAACAAGCCGGTGCCGCGGGCGCAAAGGTCTTGCACGTCACTTCAGACATCTTGAATGCCCTGTCAGACACAGAAACCGCTCAGGGCATCCTGATGGTGGTGCCGCATCAGTTCCTCACCCTTCCCAAGAAACTGGATTTCGTGGTCGTCGTGGACCAATTGCGAGACCCCGGCAATTTTGGCACCATCCTGCGCAGTGCCGTAGCCGCTGGCGCGCAAGCCTTTTTCTGCACCCCTGGCAGTGTGGATGCCTGGTCTCCCAAGGTGGTGCGTTCAGCCATGGGCGCGCATTTTCATCTCCCCATCTTGAAAAGTGATTGGCCTGAGATCAAGAAATTATGCAAATCTCAGGAAAAACCGCTTAAGACCTTCCTGGCAGAATCCGGTGGTGGAAAAACCTTCTGGCAGGCCGATCTCAGGCAGCCGCTGGCGCTGGTGATTGGTGGTGAAGCGGATGGCGCCAGCCCCGAGGTAAAAAAAGACGTGGATGAACTGGTGAACATCCCCATGCCGGGTGGATTTGAATCCTTGAACGCGGCAGTCGCCGCCTCGGTCATATTGTTCGAGATCATTCGTCAGAGAAGCTAATAACGGATTGAATGATCTTAATAATACTTAAGTCGCGGTTGGCGTTGGAGTTTCAGTCACCGTGGGGCTGGGGGTTGAGGTTGGTTCGGCCGTTTCGGTCACCGCTGAGGTAGCGGTTGGGGTTTCTGTTACGGTCGGCGTTGCCGTTTCTGTTGCGGTCGGTGTCAGGGTGATCGTCGAGGTCGGTGTGGCGGTATTGGTGGGGGTTAGCGTAGGTTGCTGCATGTTCAAATGCAGGAATTCTTGAGCATAGGTATTTTGAGTGGAGCGGATCTTCAAACGCAGCGTGATGATCCCCGCTTTCAATTGACTCACATCCCATGAGATCAGTTTTTGTACTGCGTCAGAGACCGAACCGCCTGCTGGAACCAGGTTCTTCCAAGATGACGGATCATCACCAACACCATATTCCAGTGAAAAATCCCTGAAGTTCGAGGTGGCGTTCACCACCGCGTAGATGTTTAACGGGCTGTTGGTGATCTTCTGGCCTTCTTCAAGACCCACAAAAACCAGCGTGGGACGTGAATTTTCTACACTGCAGACCTTGGAAGGCACAAAAGTGATCGGCGATTTGAACCCGTTCTTTTCTGCCCAACTCTTGCCCGCGTCATTTTCGGTGATCCACTTGATCGCCCAGGGATCCGTGATGTTGGCCATGAATTTCGTTTCGGTAAAATCTCCGCATGCAGAAGAACCCTTCAGCCCGGTCCAGGTATCTATCTCTGCCATCACCCACAGGTCTTCTTCTTTTGGAAGCGGGCCCTGATCTTCAGCAAAGATCTCGCCGCGCTGGTTGGGGCAATATTGTGAAGGCTCCGCCCCTGAAACAGCACAAATGACTTTGTCCACAATGCCTTTGGGGCGCTCAAAATCGGAAGGCGAATTATTGGTCAGATAGGGAACCGCGTAGGTCATGAATTCTGCCCAAATGGGAGCCGCCCCCGAGATGCCCGAGGTGTTCGTCATGGCCGAATTATCCGCGTTGCCCACCCACACCCCCACCACCAGGTCAGGATTGTAGCCGATCGTCCAGTTGTCTTTGTAATCGTTGGTGGTGCCGGTCTTGGCGGCCGCTGGAAATGGCAGATTAAGGATCGAATTGGTGCCAAACATGGGCGCGCGCGCCTTGGCGTCCGACAGGATGGAGGTGATCTGGTAGGCAAAT
Source organism: uncultured Anaerolinea sp. (assembly GCA_964599995.1). GTDB lineage: Bacteria > Chloroflexota > Anaerolineae > Anaerolineales > Anaerolineaceae > UBA6107. Next base: position 3,028 of record CAZRHZ010000052.1, read on the forward strand.
TCCGGTCTCAGCACCTCTTCGCCCTTTTGGGTGGGAGCTTCATAGATCAGATTGCCCTGGTAATCTTCGATGCGGGTGATTGAAATCGGCTCAATCTTGGTGCCGTTGTTGGCAAACACAGAAAAAGCAGAGGCCATATCAAGAAGGGTGACCTCCCCTCCCCCCAACGTAAGCGACATGCCGTAATCCTCGCGAGTCAGGGTGTTGATGCCCATGCGTTTTGCGAAAGCGATGAAACCGTCTTCCCCTTCCACGTCGGGATCGTCATAGATGCCGATGTATGCCAGGGTTTTCACTGCGGGCACGTTATACGAGTTGGCCAGCGCGGTGCGCACCGTTACCGGCCCGTGGTATCTGCCGTCATAATTTACTGGTTTATACGGTTCGCGCATATCATCTGGGTCGCCTGAAGGCGTGAACTCGCTGGGTACATCCCAGATCAGGGTGGCAGGCGTCCATCCCTTTTCAAAGGCCGCTGCATAAGTCAATGGTTTGATCGAAGAACCGGGTTGGCGTGCGATGAGCGCCATGTTGATCTGGCCTGCAATCTCGTCATTATAGAAATCAGCCGAACCCACCATGGCCAAAATCTCACCATTCGCAGGGTTGATGGCCACCAGAGCACCATCCGTGGCACTGTTGGCTGCCAGGTTGGCGACCTGGTCTTTAACGATTCGATCCGCTTCAGTCTGCAGGGTTGGATCAAGGGTGGTATAAACGCGAAAACCCGAGCGATAGATGGTTTGCGCACCGTAGGTTTCTTCCAGCTCTGTTTTTATATAGTTCACCCAATGTGGGTAGACCAGTGGATTGGCCTTTTGCTTGAAATCGTAATTATCAATGTAGATAAACGCGTCTGCGGCTTCTTGAGCTTCAAGGCAAATCGGTTCATCAGAAAAATGGACCTCAATGCAGCTCTTTTCTTCCGACAGATTGTACATGGCCGTCAGAACCTGCTTGTTGCGATTGAGCGTCACCTCGCGGGCTGAAAAAATATCATAAATACTGGGGGCCTGCGGCAGGCCAGCTAAAAAAGCGGACTGCGCTAGAGTCAACTGGTCAGCCGTGGTATTAAAGTAGGTTTCTGCCGCAGCTTCAATGCCGTAAGCCAGGTTGCCATAATTGATCTCGTTCAGATAAAGCTCCAGGATCTCGTCTTTGGAGTAGCGCCGGGTGAGCTCGGCCGCCAAAATGATCTCCCGCGCTTTTCTGCGCACTGAGATCTCAACGCGCTCTGAAGGTGAAAAGAAGAGGGTGCGCGCGAGCTGCTGGGTGATGGTCGATGCGCCTGAAACCACTTCTCCGCTGGTGTAGTTCTGAACCAGGGCACGCACCAGAGCCACCGCATCAAAGCCAGGATGGTTGTAGTATTCCTTGTCTTCGATGGCGATGGTTGCCGCGACCAAATACGGCGAGATCTCATCAATGGGCGTGTAGGTTCGCCGGCCGGCGTTCGGATCGATCATCTCGTAGATCATCTGCCCATTGCGGTCATAAAAACGGGTGGTTTCAAACTGCGAAGCCTTGCCCCGAATGTCATCAATGCTGGGCAGCGTGGCAGCAATGGTGAAGTACTGATAAACCAGAAATGCTCCGGCGATCACCAGCCCGATCACGAACGCGAAAAGGAAGATCACGATCATCCTGACCAGGCATCCTCCCAAATTAAATTTCTTTACCGGCTGCGCGGGGAGTGCGCGTGGTTTGCGTTGGAGCGTGGCTGATTGCAGGGCTTTTTTATTAGGGCGGGTGATGGGTGTGGTCTTCGAAAAGGCGGTCGGGGTTACCTGGGTGGCTCCCATGTCCGTTTCATCCACGTGGTTGGGCAGGGCGTCTTCGCTGCCAGGCGGAGGTTCCGAAAGATCGGCGGTCGTTCCCCCGCTGATGGAGCCATCTTTTGAAGACAGGATTGGTTCAACCCTGGTAGAAAGTTCCTCAAATTGGCTCGGATCGCTTAGCAGGTCGATGGGAACCGTGTAGAAAGGAGGTGCTTTTTCTCCATTTCCTTGTTGAGGGTCTTTTGGATCTTCACCCTCCATATTACCATTCTGTGCATCACGAAATTTTCGGGTAGATGCATTCTCTTCTTCATGCACAGGTTCATCGAGATTATTCATTGCGCTCTTTCTTTCGATCGGTTTTCCCATTCTAGCATAATTTCATTTGACCTTGTCGATTAAAGCTCTTAAAATGCATTCATGATTGAAACATCACCCCGCCGCCCAGAGATCAGGCAGATCATTGCCGCTGACTATCAGTGCGGTGAAGTCACCCCCCAAGACGACCAGATCTGGGAGTTGTCCACCGCACGCGGAGAACCTCCTGCTGTAGCGTTGTTCACCACCTACGGCCTGCGCGCATACGGGATGCGGGTTTTTCCTCGTTTTATCTATAAAAACTCGCCTGTGTCCGATCCACGCGCTTTCGCGAACCAACCCGTTCTGGAATACGCAGCGCCTAATTTTCTTTCACTGACGTATTCACCCTTCAGCCTTATAGACGTTCAACAGAAGGTCTGGGTTCCAGATTCACACACCCTGGTTGGGCAGGTAACCCTTCACAACAATACCAACTCGCTGCAGCAGTTTGCGATGGAATGGGTGGCGATGTTGAACCCACTTCTGGCGGGCACCTCGATGAGCGCTGCCCAGATCGGTGTGAATACCATTTTACAAGGTCACACTCAGCATCTCTACCCGGTTTTCTTCCTCACCGGCGGTCCGCAGCCGGGCTCCTCCGCGCTGCCCTCGCTTGAAATTGAGATCAATCTGAACCCCCACAACAGCCGTCAATTTACTTGGGCCATGGCTTCCTTGGATTCAACGAATACCTCCTTCCTGCACGCCAGAAAAACCACCGCTTACAACCTCGAAAATGAAGAAATCAAGATCAGAATGGCTGAGAGAAATCGGACGGTGAGATTTATTTTTTCCGGTTCCTCCAACGACGACCGCTTGCTAGCATCTCAAAACAGGATGAACCAGCTGCTGCTGCCCCCCTGCCGTGAGTTCAACCAGGTTTCATACGCCACCAGCCGCTTGCCCGATCAAGGTTTCACCCCTTCTGAAAAGGGGACGGGGTTTGCCTCGGAGTGGGGAGTTCAAAAACTGTATGAAGTGTTGGAGATCAGCCGCGGCCTGCTGCCAGCCCGCCCTGAAATTGTGCGCGGCATGCTGCAAAACTTCCTCGACCAGCAAGGAGACAATGGCACGATCTACGCTCAAACCGGTTGGACAGGGAACATCACCCGCCTCGCTGCTCCACCCATGCTGGCAGAACTGGTGGCGGAACTTCACGAATATATCCAGGATATTGCATGGTTGAGACAGGTTTACCCTGCCCTCCTGCGGTCGGTGAAGATCTGGCTTGACGCTGATAATGACTCGTCAGACAAACAAATTCCGCAGTGGAATCATTTGCTGCAAACCGGAATTACGGAATCCACTTTCTCTAGCTCCAGAGAAATCGAGAACCTGGAGATGCTGCTGGAAGTTGCGGAATGGCCCGCGCTGCTCGCCCTGCTCATTCAGGAGTGCCAGGCATTGCTCAAGATCGCAGGCTGGATTGGCGACCCTTCAGAGATCCCCTGGCTGGAAGAACAGCTTGAATGGCTGAAAACGCTGATTGGTGCTAGTTGGAATGACCAAAAAGGTTACTACGCCTATCTTGACAAAGACAGCCGTCTCTCGATCCCCGGAAAAAAAATACACGCCTTCAAACAGAGCGGTGAAGCTGAACTGCAAATGGAGTTCCTGCATCCCGTAAGGATTGGTGTGCGTGTTCGTTCGCAAGACGGCAGCGTGCGGCCGGTGGTGTGCCAGGTCAAGGGACGAGGGAGTAAACGCGACCACAACCTGACGCTCTCAGGCAGAGATTTCCGCTGGCAGGCCGGGACTGCTCTGGCTTTTTCAAGTGATCGGTTCACCTCCATTTCAAAGATCACAGTGAGTGGTTTAAAAAAAGGGGATGTCTTGAGTGTGGAAGCACCCGATCTGTCGGTGATCGGGCCTGACTTCATGATCCCCCTCTGGGCCGGGATCCCATCCGATGAACAAGCCGGCAAATTGATCCAGACCGGAACCCAATACTTAAAACAGCCAGGGATCAAACTGCCCAATTTTCTAAAGATCCTGTGGATCGAGGGACTGATACGCTATGACCGCGTGGAACTTGCCAGCCGGTTCTATAAAGCCTGGTTTTTCGATCCTGTGCCAATAGAGTCTGAGATGCATGTCAATTTAAAATCGGGGTGGAACACGAATCCTGGTTTGCGCGACCTCATTCCAGTGAAAACCCTGCTGCAGCTAATGGGAGTTCAAAAGATCACCCCCGATGAGCTTTTACTCAAAGGTTTTAATGAATTTTTCCCTCTGGTTAATGTACAATATAAGAAATTCACGCTCACGCTCGACGCAGCGCAAGCGCAGGTTACAAACCTGAATGGAGGGAGTGTTTTGGTCAACGATCCGGCCACACATCGCATCACTCTCTCCTGAAAGAGGAATAAAATGGAAGATCAAAAAAAACAAATCCTTGATGACAAGGTCTTGTGCCTGGCGATCGTGCAGTCGCAAGACGCCGACATCGCTGAAGATGCCCTGCAAGCTCTGGAGGTCTTTGTTGCCCGTCTGCCAAGCCAGGGAGCCTTTCTGGGCCGGCGGAACGCCACCCTGCTGATCGGGTCACGCAGGTCGAAAATTCCGGATATTCTGCAAGCCTTGCAAGAAAACTGCCGCCAGCGCATCGAATACATCTCCGTCCCACTGGAAAGTGCGCCCCTGCCCATGCCTTCCCCCACCCCCATCACGGTCGGCGGCGCCACCGTGTTCGAGCTGGATGTTGAATATTTTGAGGAGATTTAGCCATGAAAATGATCATCACCATTGTTAAAGACAACGACACAGACACCGTGATCAAAGCCCTGACCTCTGAGAATTTCCGTGTGACCACCATCGCTTCGACGGGCGGCTTTTTGCACAGCGGTGTGAGCACGCTGTTATGCGGTGTTGAAGATGAACAGCTTCAAAAAGCGCTGGATGTCGTTCACAAAGCACTGCCCCCCTTGAAAAATCCGCAGGAAAAACGCTGCGCGCTGTTCGTGATCAACGTGGCGGATTCGCAGCATTTTTAGTCGCAGAATTCACCAAATTTTCGATATCATTTAGACAACAAAAACCACCCCCAGGGTGGTTTTTATTCATCCATATGGGGTTGAAAAATCAAGCGATCACCGGTTATTCCTCTTCAAATTCCTCCACGTGATAGATCGAAACCTCAAGCACTTTGCGTTTCCACAGATCCGCAGACGCGCCCATTTTCGCACATAAATGCGATAAAAATTCGTCGGGGTCAGGCAATTGCTCCCAGACTTGCGGAAGGAAGGTGGCACGTTTGTAACCGTCCTTCAAGATCACCCCGTCCTCGCCAGGGTGCAGCAAGCCAGGCAGATCAGAAGCCTTTTCATACGGCAGGGGAACAGGTTTGGTCAAACGCGAGATCTCAATGTGTAGTTTTTCCACCTCCCCCGGGCTGACCGGTGGAAAGCGGTAATCTTCAAGCGCGGCCTGCCTGGCATGGTCACGCACATCCGCCACCAGGCTCTGGTAGGCTTCGAGCGAACCAATGCATCCGCGCAGGTCACCCCGGATGGTCAGCGTGACAAACGCTGCCCCCAGTGCCAGAAGATCCTGTGAAAGCTCACTCTCCTTCAACTCAGGCAGCGGCTGGTGGCTGACTGCCTTTTCGATCGTGGTGCGCGCCAATTTGAGAAGGTAAGCGCGGTCCTTTTCTGCAAGTAGGTTGGTCATAAAATCTCTCCCTCCAAATCATCAAACTGCCCTGTTTGGTGATTCATTCTTAAAGCAACTTGAATAACTAGTTTATACTTTGTCGGTTGGGTGAAGTCAAGCACCTGCGTGACTGACGAAACCAAGAAAACGTAAAACGGATAAGATTAGAAAGAAGATTTCGTGTCTTTCGGTTTTTTTCGTGGTTAGATTTCTTGCCAGAGCCTTACTTGCTCAAACCGTGATCCAGAAAATTATTCTTCCAGAAAGTTGCAAATGCCTTGCAAACCATCTCTCTTCATTTTGAATTTGGCATAATCCTTGCTATAATCCTTGAAGAGTATGACGATTAACGATATGACCAACCAGGATCCTTCTGATGTTACCCCCGAAGCGGATGCGTCCGCCTCGGTGCCTTCAGATTCTCAGCGACCGCGATTCTTCAATGCGCCGCGGGCGAAATTTTCGATATTTTCGAGCATCCAGACGGTGGTGACTTACGCGTTTTTATTCGCCACATTGTTCACCCTCTTCACCCCCGACAATTTGTTTTCCGGACAGATGTTAACCCGCGCGTTCGAGGCCTGGCAGGCCAATCCCACTCAGGTGGCCTCCATCAGCACCTCCGCTCCAAGTCAGGGAATATACCGGATCGGCATCGTCTCAGGCCACTGGAAGAACGATTCGGGTTCAGTGTGCGCCAACGGATTGACCGAAGAACAGGTGAACCTGGCTATCGCCTCACGCGTTCAGCAGAAGTTGACTGCTGAAGGATTTCAGGTGGACCTGCTTGAAGAGTTTGATGCCCGCCTGTCGCAATATCAGGCCATCGCCTTGATCTCCATTCACGCCGATACGTGCGATTACATTAACGACACCGCCACCGGTTTCAAGGTGGCAGCCGCCCTCGACAGCGCCTATCCTGAAAAGGCCACCCGCCTGACCAACTGCATGATCGACCGTTACGCCCAAACCACCGGATTACAGTACAAGGCCAACACCACCACGGATATGACCTCGTATCACGCTTTTGGAGAAGTAAACACTGAAACTACCGCCGCCATCATCGAAACCGGGTATCTGAATTTGGATCAACAGATCCTCACCCAAAACCCCGATCTGATCGCCAACGGCATTGTGAATGGCTTGCTGTGCTTTATTCGTAATGAAAATGTGACCCCCACTCAGACCCCACAGAACATCCAGATAACCCCATGAGCGATCAGACTGCCTACCAATTGAAACTTGCCCTGGTGAACGCCCAGGTTGCGCTCCAGCAGAAGAATAAAATGGAAGCCAGACGATGGGCTTTGTCTGCCATCCAAATCTCTCCCGAGTGCGAAGAAGCGTGGCTGATCCTGGCGGCCATTTCGAGCCCCGCGGCCAGCGTGGATTTTTTGCAGAAGGTCTTGAAGCTCAATCCGAACAACCAAAGGGCGATCAAGGGCATGGAATGGGCGCGTGATCGCTTGAAAACCGTAAAAGTGACTGAAGTCCCCTCGCCAATCATCACAACCTCACCTTTCAAACCTGCGGGAATTCCGCCCGCTGAAGTTGAACCCGAGCTACTGTCGCATTCATCAGTCGAACCCATTAGCACTGAACCTGAACGTCAACCTCAAGCTGCAGAAGAGCCGTTCTCCTTCGAGTCCGAATTTCGATCGCAATTCGCGGAAGAACCCGTTTCTTTTACACCCGAACCTCTTCCTCAGCCTGAAGAGGAACCTGATTTTGCAGAGCCCTACATCCCCGAACCATCGGTCAGAGAATCGCCCCCAGAAATCCCCTCTGATTTCAAGCAGATCTACTTTGAACCCGAGACCACTTTTCCGATCAATATTGAAGATCACCTCAACTTAGAACCGGGAGTTGAAAAAGAAGCTTTCGAAGAGTTAAGACCAGCACCTCCTTCGATTCCGGTGAAAACTGAAAAGCCAAAAAAGAAGACCCGGCAGAAGAAATCGGATTTTTCATGGGCGGCGACTGCCATTTTGCTGCTCATTGCCCTGTGTTCAGCCGCGGTGGTTTATGCCGCCATCCCCGGGTTGACCGCATTGGCTCGCAGTTCTGCTGCGCCCATCCCCGGTGATAAACTGGTGAAACCCACCTTCACGCCTACCATTACGTCAACGCCGACCCCCACACTAACGCCAACTCCCACCAGTACCGCTACGCCCACGGCCACGTTCACGCCCCAACCCACCGAAACGCCTTCTCCAACCGCGACCCTTCAGGTAATCAGCGAACCGCTGCCCACCAATACCGTCGTGGCTTATGAGCCCGTCGAGGATCCCACAAAAGTCTCCGTCAGGGTGGATCTATCCAGCCACTGGATCGATATCGATATCAGCGACCAGCGCCTGTATGCCTATGATGGAGACACGCTGGTTTCTTCATTTCTGGTTTCAACCGGAGTTGCGGCTCACCCCACCGTGACCGGCACCTACGCTGTTTATGTGAAGTATGAATACACCGACATGGCCGGCCCGGGCTACTACCTGCCGGATGTTCCCTATACTATGTATTTTTACCAGGGCTACGGCATTCACGGCACTTACTGGCATAGCAATTTCGGAACACCCATGAGCCATGGCTGCGTCAACATGCTGACCAGCGACGCGGAATGGGTGTATAACTTCTCCGAAGTAGGCACGCCAGTGGTGGTCCATTATTAACCCGCTGCCCTTATTAATTTCCCCTACAATCATTTTTAAGAAAAATTAACAAATTTCTTACACGAAACCCCGATGGAAGTGCCTGATTCGCCTTATAATTAATTCAGGTGAACATTATGAGTGCAGAACCGTTATTTAAAGGTTTGATTATCGATGAGAACGACCAAGCGGTAACCACCGGTTTTATCGGCAGTGAACCCTGTTATATTGTCAACGACGCCGGGTTTATGCGCCACATCTCTTCAAAGCCGGTTGATTTGCAGATCCTGCAATCTTTTGGCGAACAGATCAACGGCAACGAGGAATACATCGCAGATCAAACCGCAAAAATGATGGGCAAGGATGACCTTTTCACCCACGCCGTCATTGAAAATCAATTGAAAAACCTGGATAAGCAATTCGAGCAAGTGCTTGAAATGGGACTACCAGAAGAGACTCGAGTCTATCTGGGGATGATGGGATTCAAAGTGGTCATCGACGTGCATGGTGAGATCGTGCAAATCCACCAGCCCGTGGCCAGAACTGATGAAAATGAGCAGGGTGACGATAATGATTAAGAACCCCTTCCATAAAGCATAGGAGAGTGCGCTTTGATGTCGGAATATATTAAGTCAGTGACAGAAAGCGACTTCGAATACGAAGTGCTGGCTTATTCACAGAACACTCCCGTGGTGGTGGATTTTTGGGCGGAGTGGTGCAAACCCTGTAAACTTCTTTCCCCCATCCTTGAAAAGCTGGCAGACGAAGCCAACGGCGGTTTTCGCCTTGCCAAGGTGGATGCCGACGTAAACCCCAATCTCGTTCTGAAGTACAGCGTGCGCACCATCCCCACCGTGTTGGCTTTCAGCCAGGGCAGCCGCATCAGCGATTTTGCCGGGTTCCAACCAGAAGAACGCGTGCGAGATTTCATCGGCCACATTATGCCTCCCAGCCCAGCCAGCCTGATGGTGCAAAAGGGCGACAGCCTGATGGCCAGTACTGACCTGGCAGGATCTCGTGAAGCCTATGACGAAGCCTTGCGCATTACCGCTGATTACCCCGGTGCTTTGCTGGGATTGATCAAACTTGACCTGCTGGAAGGCAACGCGCCATCAGCCAGGACCCTTTTTAAGAACTTCCCCGCCTGCAAGGAATACAACCTGGCGGAACGTCTGCTGCCTTTGATGAAGGCCATGCAAGACGCCATCAGCGGCAGCCTGCCGCAAGAGACCGATCTTGACATGGCTTTCGCCCATTCCATGCGCCTGGCCACACGCGGCAACATCCTGGCCAGCGTGGATGGCCTGATGGACATTCTTCGCCAGGATAAACACTTCAGGCGCGATCGCGGACGGCAGGTGGTGCTGGGGCTGCTCGACCTGCTCGATCAAGAAGCCGATCTGACCCGCCAGTACCGCAAGGAACTCACTTCCATCTTGTTTTAAAAACCAAAAGCTGCCAGAACGGCAGCTTTTTTATCCTTGTTGGAAAAATTTACTTTACCAACACCAGTTCGCCCCAGGTGGTGGGGTTGAACACCAACAGTCCGGATGCGCTCGAGAGCATGGTTACCTTGTTATAGTCGGTGGTGTTGTCGTTGTCATCAAAGCAGATGGCGAATCCAAGCCGCATGCCATTGTAGGGGCTCACGCCGATCATCGACCACGGGATGGCTGCTTCGATGCGGTGAATGGTGGCAGAATCAGACGAATAAGACATGACAACCTGACTGCGGGGACCAGCCACGCTGGATGGATTCCAAAGGTAAGCGCCTGCTGATACTCCCGCAGAAGCATCACCTGCAGAGAGACCTAGATGGTAATCATCGTTGCTGTAGGACGTGGTATAAAAATCACCCATCAGGTCCGTGTCGATCAGGATTTCCACGGCGTCGCCCACATACATCTGGTCGCCCGTGTTCTTTTGGGTGTACACGTCATCGACCATTTTCACACCGATGTACAGGTTATTGTTGTCCCAGCCTACCGCGAATTTGCCTTCTGCATCCGCGTAGTCCACCCAATTGGCTTTTCCCCAGGCGAAGTAAGGCATGGAATATTTGTTGGTCTTTTCAACCCATTCTGCGTAGGTGCCATCTTGAACGGGTGCCGTCGAAAGATACATGGCCACCAATTGGGCATTTTCACGCTGCGCGGGCGGCACATAGACCGTGGCAGTCGGAGGCGCGGCGGTAAACGTGGCAGTAGGTGCCACGGTATTTGTAATAGTGGGTTCGGGAGTATTCGTGGAGGTGGCGGTAGGCACTTCAACCGTGGCGGTGGCGGGCGCGAGGGTGGCGATGACGGGCGGTGTGATGGTGGCCGGAATGATCAGGCTGGTATCAAACAGCGCGGTCAGTGTCGCGTTAGGGGTACCCTGTACCGCTGGCGCGGGATTCCCGCCCAATGGCCAGTTGCACGAAGTTAACAGAATCAATACCAAGAAAACAATCGAAATGATTAACGAGGTTCTTTTCATTTTTCCTCCACACTTAATGCCCAGCTACATCAACAATAGCATAAAAACCAGTGAATTGCGTTGCAAGTATCATACGAGGTTTTTGCCCTAGTGATGAGGCCATTCTTCCTCCAGCATCGCGTAGATACAGTCGTCGCACCACTCCTCACCCATACGAAAGCTCTTGAAGAAATGCCCTTCCTTGCGAAACCCGAGCTTTTCAAGCAGTCGCACGGATCTTGCGTTGCGCGGATCCACAGAGGCGGTCACGCGGTGTTTGCGCAGCTGCTTGAAGAGAAAATCCAGCACGGCGGCCACGGCTTCAAACGCGTAACCCTTTCCCTGATATTCCGGCGCCAGGGTATATCCGATCCCTGCATGAAATTCATCATCAAGAAAATGCATGGCCACATCGCCGATCAAGCTTCCGTCTTTCAGGCAGACTGCCAATTGCAGCCAGGTATCTGCGGTGTTCATTGGCAGTCGGGTATTCTCGGTGATAAAGCGTTTCGCATCATCAAGATCGACCGGTTTCCAACCCTGATATTGCGATACCGACGGTAGCGAGTGGTATTGATAAAAGGGTTCCGCATCCCCTGTTTCGAGGATTCTGAGGTTCAATCGGTCGGTCTTTATGGGCAGGAGTTCACTCATGCTGCGCTCCCTTCCTCTCCCCGCTGTTCTTCTTCAAGACAATAACGTTCCCACACCCAGGGGAACATCTTCTTAATAAAAAGCGCATAGGAACAATCTGGTGTGGTGATCATGTGTTTTTCCAATAGATATCGAACGGTGATCTTATCATCCAGCGCCAGATCAGCAGCCGTTTTTTGTTCATAACGGCGCACCAGCAGCTTTCCTTCGCGTTCACACTGCATGAACCACGCGTGCGGATCATCGATCACCAGCCCATCCTTCACTTGCAGCGCGGCCGTCGAGAGCCACGCCCCGGGGATGTTCTTGAACGGGATTAGAGAAGATGGATCAGCATCCACTTCATAAATCACGCCCCGTTTCCCCTCGCAGGCTTTGCGAAGCGCGTCAGGATATAACTCGTCATAATACGGAACGCCTCCTTTGGAAAACCCGTAAGGGAACCAGTAATACGGTCTCTCCACACAATTTATGATGTAAAAGCTCGCCACCACCTGGTTTTCAGACAGGTAGATATATGGGCGATCGTGGTCCGCCTGGAATGGGACCAATTCCTTGATCCCGCCGGTATTCGAGCCGTGATATAACCTCATTTGACTTGCCCCTTGTTCCTACCCCTGATGCAGGTGATCGGCCCTATATGGCTTATATAAAAACACACAACGGAGCGCTCAATTGAAAGACGCTGAACAACTCCCTATTGTTCCGGCACCATGGCGAAAAAGACGAGATCGACTTCACCGTCATTGATCAGGCTGTGCGCATGTCCCTTCGGGCAATAATGGCAAACCCCTGCTGAGACCGGTTCAAACACGCCATCACACAGGACCTTGCCATTACCTTCCAGGAAGTAGAATACTTCGCTGCTTGTCTCGTGGGTGTGCAGGCCGATGGAAGCCCCAGCCGGCAATCTGCCAAGCAGGATCTTGTTGCGCTCATCCTTGAACATGCGCAGGTAGAAATCCTTTTCGCCGCCGTAAAAGTTCAGCATCTTTTTTTCTTCAATATTTTCAAACGGAATGATCATTTTTCACCTCAATGGTTTGATAAAACAGATGATCCGATTGGCTTCGGAGAAACCGGATCTCATGTGAAAATTATAACTGTCCACGTTGTCCAATTCGCAATCGCTGGC
>CAZRHZ010000053.1:0-15632 GCA_964599995.1 uncultured Anaerolinea sp.
AACAAAATAATTATACATAGAGTAGAACAAAAAGTCAATAACGATTTTAGGGCAGTTGTTTTGATCGCCAATCAACCTGTGGTTTTTCACTTATAATTCTGACATGCATTCATTTCTGCTCGAATCTGAAAAATATTTGGGGTTCTCTCTCCTCGCTCAGCAAAAAAAGGCGTTTGAGGTTTACGAGACTGAACTCCTCAGTTGGAATGAAAAATTCAACCTGACGGCCATTCGCGACGCCGAGGGTGTGCGCATTAAACATTTTTTGGACTCGCTCACCTGTATTTCGGTGATGAAGACCTTGAAAACTGAAAGGGTAATTGATATTGGCACAGGAGCGGGCTTTCCGGGAATTCCTTTAAAGATCGCCTGCCCGGGCATCAAGCTCACCCTGGTGGAATCGGTCGGCAAGAAAGCCGGTTTTTGCAAGCACATGGTCGACACCCTACGGCTTGAAAACGTCGATGTGCTGACCTTAAGAGCTGAAGAGGTCGGCCGGCTGCCGAATCACCGCGCACAATACGATTGGGCCATCGCCAGAGCGGTTGCCGGCCTGCCCATCCTTGCTGAATACCTGATCCCCCTCCTAAAGATTGGCGGATGCATGCTGGCGCAAAAAGGCGAAAGCGCGCACGCTGAAGTCCAGCATAGCGAGAACGCCTTTAAGCTGCTAGGTGGTGAATTGCAACAGATCACCAGGGTGACCCTGCCCGGTGTGGTCGAAGAAAGATTCCTGGTGGTGGTAAAAAAGATCGCTGCCACGGCAGCGACTTATCCAAGGAACGTGGGAATTCCAGCGAAAAAACCTCTCTAGTCTGCGTCGAGATTTTCAACCGCTCCGCTGGTAATATTCCAACGTTCGCACTTATCAACAAAACCCTCGGGGAAGAGATTCATGTCTGTAGTGGTGAGGATGGCCTGTTCCGCGTTCTCAAGATACCCGAGCAAGTAATTCCTGCGATCTACATCCAATTCAGCCAGCGTTTCATCGAGCAACAGCACCGGCCATTGCGTGGTCTTCGATTTCAGCCAGTCCACCTCGGCCAGCTTCAGCGCCAGAATGGCCGTGCGTAGTTGTCCGCGTGAGCCAAAATCCGTCAGATCGATGCCGTTGCACTGAATGCGCATTTCATCGCGGTGCGGGCCAAGAGTGGTCACTCCGCGCGCGATCTCTTCGTTTCTAACTTTCTTGAGTTGTTCGCTGAATCCGGTTTGCAATTGTTTGACTGAAAAACCGTCGCGCTGCACCGAAGTTTGGATCGGCAAACTGAATTGACCTTGCGGTTTGGGCAGCGGATCGTAGCAGGGTAGATAATTGAGGCGAATGACTTCCTTGCCTCCACTTAACTGCTCGTGGATTCGCGAAGCCAGCAATTCGATCTCCTGAATAGCCTGGATGCGCGAATGCATGATCTTCGCGCCGCGGCTGGTGAGCAATTCGTCCCAATAATCCAGTTGCGAGGGGTCTCCACCACGTTCACCCAGCATTTTCAGCAGAGCGTTTCTCTGGCTCAATGCCTGGTTGTATTCTGACAACGTCTGGGTGAAAAAAGGATCAGCCTGCGCCGAAGCCAGGTTAAGGTATCGTCTGCGTTCTTCAGGACCACCCTCGAGAATGCGGGTCATCTGCGGCAGGAACATTACCGCTGAAAAATGCCCGACCAGCTGCGTGGCGGGGGTTTTTACGCCATCCAGCAGCACTTCCTTGCGCAACCGGCTTCCGCCATTGCCGTTGGAATCCTGGATCAGGCGGATCTCCAAACGGTGCTGCGACTCTCCACGCTGATAATTGGCCACCAGGCGAGCGACTGCCAGCGCGTCGCGTGTGGCGATGAAATTCAATAACTGCCGATCGCTCTGCGCGTGAAACGATGAGAAGGTGGCCAGATAGAAGATCGCTTCGAGCAGCGAGGTTTTTCCCTGTGCATTGGAACCCAAAAGCAAAAGAATCCGCCGGGGTACGTCCATATCCAGGCGGGAAAATAATCGGAAATTTGTCAGCGAAAGATGCGTCAGGTACATGAAAAACCTAATCCAGCGGGATCTCTTCGTCTTCCCGCGGCTTCCAAACCTTTTCTGTGCGATCTGTATAGAGAATGCCATCCAGGTGATCAATCTCATGTTGGAAAATTCGCGCCAGCCAGCCTTCGGCTTTGATCTTCAACGGTTTGCCTTGTTTATTCATCCCTTTGATCACAATGCTTTGATGGCGTTCCACTTCTCCCACCAACTCAGGCACTGAAAGGCACGCCTCAACGCCCATCACCATTTCCTCGGATTTTTCAACGATTTCTGGGTTCGCGACCACGAATAGTTTACGCGGCGCTTCTTCGTTATCATCCTCAGTCTCTTCGATCGCATATTCAACCACGATCAGGCGTTCAGAAATTCCCACCTGCGGAGCCGCCAGTCCGACGCCAGGTGCCTTGCGCATGGTTTCCACCATGTCATTAACAAGTGTGCGATATTCCTTGCCAAAATCAGTGATCTTGTGTGATTTTCGCCTAAGGATCGGATCGGGGGTGGTAACAATATCAAGGAGTGCCATAGGTACCTCTAGAAGATATAGTTCAATCCCCCATTTTACCCTTTTTCTTCGTCTTCTGACTGCGAGTCTGGAGAATTTCTTTCCATTTTTACCTGATCATAGGTTTTGATCCATTCCACAAAACGCTGCTGATCGTTCTTCTTGGCTTTCTCGAGGTAAGCGCGGTACAACGCGTAGATCTCTCCCTGCACTTCAGAAGGTTGATAGACGTTATCAAAACTGAGTTCTTCATTTCCGATCTTGATCTTCACGGTGCCGAAATTTAACACTAGATTGATCAACCCCTTGCGTTCGTATTCCACCGTTTGAATATTCTTCACCGGCGCAGATTTTCGATCTTCTGTGCCCAGCGGTTTTTTGTAAACGTCGATCAATTGGTCATCGGTCAGAATATACACATCGTTGTGCCAATCCTGATATTGATAGATCCACCATCCCCACCCAACCAGGCTTAAAAGAATGCCAAACACATAAACCGTCACATCCGGCAAAACGCTCAAAAATCCGAGGGCACGCAGCGCTACAGTCACCACCACCGCCAGCAGAAACAACCCAGGCAGGAAGGTTTTTCTGACCAACACCCACCAATGGGTGCGGTACAACACCGAATTTTCATTTTGAGAACGAAGATTAAAAAACCTTGCCAGAGTATCTGAAAGCGAATTGGATTGAGAGATTTGATTATAGGCCTTGTCAGGTTTAGCTTTTGCCTGAGAACTCTTTTGATGGAGTGACACATCATTTGAAGCGGTCAGCGCATCACGAATTTGCCGTTTTTCAGCTTGATTTTCACGATTCTGTGTTTGTTGCCGATGGAATTCCAGAATTTCATAGATCAGGTATGGAAAAGGTAGTCGTTCAAAATGCAGGTCGCCTGTATAGGTTCTGACAGTAACCGTCCCATACCCCAGCAACCTGCCAAGGAAGGAAGTGTCGATTCCAACGGAGAGAATGGCATTCACCGGTGATTCATGACGCCGGTCATAGAACCCGATCAATTTCTTTTGCACGGCAACACGTTCGCGGGTCAGGATAAAGTAGTCATTGGACCATTCCAACCCCGCCCAGGCGCACAATCCACTCCCGGCAATCAAGGCGACCAAAGACAGTGCAAGCAGCAGTCCAAAACTGTTTTGTGAAGCAAGTGCTGAAAAAAGTAGGAATGAAAAGGCAAATAGGGTTAAACCACCAACCGCGAGGAGCCGTAGAGACAGGAAAAATGGGTGCCGCCTGCTGAACAGTTCGATACTTTCTTCTGGATTTCTCCAGGTTAATTTTTGCGTTACTGCCAGATGGAAGGTTCTTTGAAAAAGCGAGAATGCGTTGTGGATTTGCGGGTGCCATTCTGCGATGGTTTGTGCCTTTTTACTTCGCAGTCGCAAGAGGACCACATTTGATGTGCAGATCGCCCTGGTTTGAAAGACTTTGCCACCCATCAGGGATTCGTCGCCGAAATGATCTCCTTCACAATAGAGCCCGAGGATTTCGTCTTTCTTTTTGTGATGAAGAATCAGCTTGACCGTGCCCGAAAGAATGAAAAACAATTCTTCCGCCGGATAGCCATCTGAAAAAACGGCGGTACCTTCCAGCAATTCGATCCTGTCGAAAAAAGGAAGGATCTTCTGTAATTCTCCATCGCTCAGGGTTGAGAAAGGAAAGATGCCTTTCAAGGAACTCAATCGATCTGCCATATCAACGATCATGGTTTAAGTATATCCAATCTGCACAATTTCCACCATCCAAAGCCGTGATTCTCTTGTCTCCTCTGGTAAAATCGAAGTGTTGGAGTATTGATCCTTTATGAAACGCCTTCGGAAATTCTCACTTCTGCGTTGGTTATCGGTGGCACTGATCGCCGGATCGATCTTGCTTTTGGTTTTTCAACTGGTGATCTTCAGCCGTCTGCGTTCAGCTTTTTCCCCTGGCTCAGTGATTGCGGGCGTGGACGTATCTGGTTTGGATATGAATGAAGCCGCGGATCGCTTAACTCAAGCTTTTTCTGTGCCAGTTGAGTTGTACTATGGAACCAACGCATTTCAGGTAAAACCCTCAGCGCTTGGCTTTTCTCTCGACCTGAGCAGCATGATGGCCGCAGCTGACCAGGCCAGAGCCGCTACACCTTTCTGGTCATCCTTTTGGGATTATCTCTTTAATCGCATGCCAGAATCCCAAGAAATTCCGATCAAGGCCCAGATCGATATCAATCTCATGCGAACCTATTTAACTAATGAAGTCTCAGCTCGTTACGACCAAAATCCAGAACCTTATCTGCCAGTTGCGGGTGATACTTTCTTTACAGCGGGTAAATCAGGGATCAGCCTGGATGTCGACCGTTCCATTGAATTGATCTCCATGGCACTAAAATCCCCTACCAACCGCAGCGTTAGCCTGGCTGTGGACAAAAGCGAGTCTGCCCGCCCCTCAATTGAGAACTTGAAAGCTCTTTTAGCCAAGATCGTCGAAACGGATGAATTTCTGGGCATGGTCGAGATTTACATGCTCGACCTTCAAACCGGGCAAGAAATGCAGTTGGCTTATCAAAATGGCGAATACCTGACGCCTGATATCGCTTTCTCAGCGTTGAGTACCATCAAGATCCCTATTATGATCGAGGTTTTTCGTGAAAAAAGCGAGCCGATGGACGAAGATACCTTTGCTCTGCTTGAAAAAATGATGGCCATTTCAGATAACACCGCTTCTGATAATTTAATGAGATACGTCATGGATTACAACCTGGGTCCGCTCACGGTATCAGACACGATCAAAAAATTAGGTTTGTCAAATACTTTTTTGGCAGGCATGTTCTATGATGGCGCTCCCATTCTGAGAGTGTTTTCCACTCCTGCTAACAAGAGAACAGATGTCTACCTCGATCCAGATCCGATGAATCAAACCACGCCATCTGAAATGGGCTCGCTATTATCTGATATATATCAATGCGCCCAAACTGGTGGAGGAAGCCTGGTTGCGGTATTCCCCGGTGAGATCACGCAGAGCGAGTGTCGCGCGATGATCGCGCTGCTTTCGAAAGACCGCACCGGTATGCTGATCGAAGCAGGTCTACCTGATGGCACACAGATCGCTCATAAACACGGCTGGGCGACGGATAAGTACTATATCATCCATGATATGTCTGACGCATCGATCATCTATTCACCAGGTGGCAACTACATCCTGACCATCTACCTGAATGATGAGAATCAGATCATCTTTAATGATGGGAACGCGTTGTATGCCGATCTTTCTCGTGCGGTGTACAATTATTTCAACTTGAGCTCCCAATAATCGTTCGTTTTTCAGGAGATTTGGTACGGGGGCTTCTTCATTAATCCATTTTGCGTTATCTTGCCAGTTGAAGTAGATTCTTGTATAGTCATGAAGATTCAATTCTAAGATCGCACAAGGTTGGAACACATCTATGGACAATTCAGTATCAACAACACCTGAGAAATCGTGGCTTGATCGCGTCATCATCCCCACCCTGCCAAAGATCACTCTCGAACATTTGCTGGTTATGCTGATCGTGATTCTGGCTGTGATCAGTAGATTCTATAATGTTGGTGCGCGGGTCATGAGCCATGATGAAGTAAATCACGTGGTTCCCTCATATGATTTGTACATTGGCAAGGGTTATAGTCATGATCCAGTTACCCATGGCCCAATGCAGTTCCATCTGCTCGCCGCCACATATTTCCTGTTTGGTGATACAGATTTCACCTCGCGCATCCCCTCCGTGGTGTTCAGCATTGCCACCATCGTTTTCGTATTGTTTGCATACAAACGCTATCTTGGTAAAACCGGCACGCTGCTGGCCGGATTGTTTTTCCTGATCTCACCCTATATGCTTTTTTATGGCCGCTATACTCGCAATGAGTCCTTTGTGGGTTTGTTCAGCGTAATACTTCTATACGCAGTTTTGCGTTACCTGGAAAAAGGCAACAATAAGACTCTTTATCTGTATACCGCCGTGCTGTCTCTCTACTTCTGCACCAAGGAAACCGCGTTCATTTTTACTGCGGAAATGCTGATCTTCCTGGCTTTTGTGTTTCTTAAAGACATCACCCAGAAAAATTGGAAGAAACCCGCCAATCGCGACTTATTTGTGCTGTTGATCATGATCGCCCTTTTATTCGTGGGGGTAACCCTGGGCGCAGGAGTGATTGACGCCAAAAATGCCAACGAGATTGCCGCTGCTGCAGAAAGCACGGTGACTACGGTTGGTGCAGTCAGCCTGATTGAAATGATCAAATTGATCAGCATCGGGTTGGCTGCCATTGCCCTGGTGGTCGCCTTGGTCATTCTGGTGACCGACCTGGGATGGTCTGCGATTCGCAAGATCCGCTCGTTCGATCTTCTCCTGCTGACCTTCACCATGGTGATGCCGCAGTTGATTGCCTTTCCGATCAGTCTTTTGGGTTGGAACCCGTTGGATTACTCCCAACCCGGGTTGATCCACACCTCCATCGTTCTGGTGGTGGTGGTCGCGCTGGCTGTCGTGTTGGGCTTGATCTGGAAACCATTGGTCTGGCTGAAGAACGCCGGCATCTTCTACGTCATTTTCACCCTGCTCTACACCACCTTCTTTACCAACGGGCAGGGGTTCTTCACCGGCATGGTGGGCAGTTTGGGTTACTGGCTTTCGCAGCAGAGTTTTAATCGCGGAACCCAACCGTGGTATTTCTATGCCTTCCTGCAAATCCCCATGTACGAATACCTGGCAGCCTTTGGAACCATTGCAGCTGCGGTGGTTGCCATCAAGTATAAATTGTTTTCTTCGATCCCTAATATCTCGCCCGCAGAACAGATCGCGATGAAAAAAGAGGAGCCAACGAACGAGCCTGAACCTGAGGTTCCAGTGGAATCAACCGAAGATGGTGAGAGAGACCCCAAACGTTTACCAGTGTTGGCGTTGCTGCTCTACTGGTCGATCATGTCCCTGCTTGCGTTCTCGATCGCCGGTGAAAAAATGCCCTGGCTGACCGTTCACATTACACTGCCTATGCTGCTGGCAGCCGGTTTCGGCATAGGTTGCCTGGTCGACACGCTCGTGAAACTGAAATGGAACTATAAAGGGCTTCTTTCTCTTCTGCTGACACCGGTTTTCCTGATTGGCGTCGCGAAGGCAATCGGTCTTCTGATCAGTCCCAACAAACCCTTCGCAGGGATGGAACTTTATCAATTGCAGATCACGAGTACGTTCCTATTCTCATTGATCGCCGCCGTTCTTTCGGCCTGGGGCATCCTTAAATTGACCGACGGCATGAAACTCAGGAATGTTCTTAATGTGCTGACCATTTCCATTTTTGGGATTTTAGCTGTCTTGACCGCTCGTTCAGCATTCCAGGCCAACTACATCAACTACGACACCGGTAAAGAGTTCCTGGTGTACGCCCATGCTGCTCGCGGGCCGAAGGATGTTTACGAGGAAGTCGAAGATCTATCGATCAAGATCACCGGTGGCAAGGATATTTCCATCGCCTATATCGGCGACGCTTTGTATCCCTACTGGTGGTACTTCCGGGAATATACCAACAAAACCTGGTTAAAAGATAAATTGACCCACGATCTGAAGCAATATACCATCGTGATCAGCGATGATGTTGAGGTGGAGAAAACACGCGCCATCCTAGATAATGAGTATTACGAATTCAAATACAAACGGCTGATATGGCCGATGGAAAACTACAAGTATCAGACCATCAAGACCATTTGGATCGCGCTTAAAGACCCGCAAATGTGGCAGGCGATTTTCAATATCTGGTTCAACAAGGATTACACCCTTTACGCCCAACTAAAAGGGATTTCCACACTAACCGTTGAGAACTGGGAACCTTCGGGCAATATTTACCTGTTCATCAAAAAGGACATTGTCAATTCAATTTGGACCTACGGCACTGTTCCCTCGGTATCAGACGCGACTTCCGTTGACCCCTATGAAGCTCAAATGGTTGAACTTGCGCCCGACCAGTACTTTGGATCAGTCGGCACCGGTGATGGTCAATTCGACAGCCCGCATGACATCGCGGTGGCTCCCAATGGGGATATTTACGTGGCAGACGCCAGAAATCATCGCATCCAGCGTTTCTCAGCTGACGGTCAATTCCTCAGCACATGGGGCTCTTATGCCAGCGTGGATAATGGCGAAGCCCCGGGTGGTACCTTCAACGAGCCATGGGGAATCGCAGTTGGTCCGGATGGTTCAATCTATGTGGCTGACACTTGGAACTATCGCATTCAGAAATTCACCGCAGACGGCCAGTTCGTAGCCATGTGGGGCACTCCGGGCACTGGTGAAACCGAAACCGCCTTCTGGGGTCCGCGAGGAATTGCAGTTAACCAGAAAGGCCAGGTCTTCGTCACCGACACCGGCAATAACCGCGTGGTCATCTTCGACGCTGATGGTCAGTACCTGAGCCAGTTCGGTGTTAATGGGATCAACGTTGGCGAGTTCGACGAGCCGGTGGGGTTGGCCGTGGATGACCAGGATAGCGTCTATGTAGTGGATACCTGGAACCAGCGCATTCAGATCTTCACGGCAGTAGATGGCGATATCGCATACCAGTTCGCGCGCGAGTGGCAGGTTTCTGCTTGGGAAGGCCAATCCATCGAGAATAAACCCTTCATCGACGTGGATTCCAAAGGTAATGTCTTCGTTACCGATCCTGATGCTTTCCGTGTGCTGGAATTTGATCAATACGGCTTGTTCGTGCGCGGTTGGGGCGACTACAGCAGTGGAATTGACGGCTTTGGCAAACCCATCGGGATTGCCGTGGACAGCCAGGATCGCATTTGGGTAAGCGACTCAGAAAATGGTTACCTGCTGCGCTTCACGATACCCGAGATCCCGGTTTCTGTTCAACCGCAGATTCCCGAACTTCCGGCCTCGTCAGCCTTGCTGACCTACAACTTGACTACTGGTTATGTGGAAGGCCCATTGGGGCAATCAGTTTATCAACTCTCCTCAGATGGGTCTGGATGGATCCCTGTGATACCTGAAGTTGTAATGGTACAACTTCCGGCAGATGCTGCACCGGTTTTGACGGATGCCGGCACTTGGTTCCTGTTCAACGCGGATGGTTCTGCCCTCTTCTACTGGGATGCTGACCTGCTGGGTTGGATCACACTTGCGGTGAGTGAACCTGAGCCAACCTCAACCTAAAACTAATACTACAAAACAAAAACCGGTGCCTGACTGAATCAGAGACACCGGTTTTTTGTTTTTCCATCCAGCCTTATTTGGCAGGGGTGAGAAAACGGCTCAAGATGAAGCTGACCAGGCTGACAATTAAGGCTCCCAGAAAAGCGTAAAGGTAAGGATTCTGGGGAATGACAAATCCGATATTGATCACGGTTCCCAACCACCCAGCCAGCAGGAAAAGCACAGTATTGATCAGCAGGGTTCCCAATCCAAGTGTCAGAACGATCAACGGGCAGCTTGCCACCATCAGCAGGGGCTTGATCAGAGCATTAACCAACCCAAAGATCAAGGCCAGCACCACGTAGGCGTACCAGGCGTTGTTCTGCATCACGATATGCGGCTGCAGCACGCTGACTGCCAGATAGAGAGCAGCTGCATTGACCGCGAGACGAATGAGAAATTTATTCATGTTCGTTTCCTTTCAATCTATTTACGCGAATTTCAATGAAAAGTTTCTGTCTGATTATATAATTTTAGATTCATAGATCGGAAGGACCTTGTACCTCATCCAGATCAATGTGTTCAACTCACGCATATTGACCAGCTCAAAAGAGGCCTTGGCCCGTCCTGCAGGATAATTCACCGCCAACCTTTTGGGATAAAAGACCGCTTTTTGAATGACCGGCAAGACCGATTGGATCACCTCGTCTTCCCAGATCGGGGAGGAAGCCAGCCAGAGATAATCGTGCTGTTCACTGGAATGCTCCAATGTGACGGTACCAATCAGTTTTTGTTTTATTCGGGCTGCCCATGTACGTTGACGCTCTCCGTTCACGAAGCGGCTTAACCAGTTGGAAAAGGTCGGTTCCATTTTTTCCAACCTAAAGGGAAGGTTCCAGTAGATCTCTTTCGGGTAGAGCGCCTCAAGCCACAACTTCTGCTGCGACCAATCTTCCTTATTTCTGCCTGAAACAATCGTACGGGTCGGCAATAGGGTGATCGGGGTTTTCCTGGTATTGTAGATCCACGTGGTACGCCGGCTGGTTTCACCGAAGCCCAGTTTCTGGTACACGTGGAGGGCTGCAGCGTTGTCATCCCTAACCTGCAGAAAGATCTGTTTTCCTTGGTGTTCGCGCACGTGTTGGATCGCGCGTTCGGTCAATTGGATGGCGATTCCCTTGCCCCTGAACTCGGGTTTGACCGCCACGTTGGCGATGAAATAACTGCCTTTTTCGCGCGACCGCAGAGGGATGAGGGTCAAGTTGCCGATGATCTCACCATGATCCACCCACACGTATCCGTGGAATGGCAGTGGGGAATTTTCGGGGGTGGTGTTTTCAAGCATGAATCCGCTGTAATTGTTGGCAGTCTGGCGAATGTGCTTGATATACTCCCTGCCTTCATCATCGATATTTTGTGAGAAGCACACCTCGATCAGGTTTGCGATCTGACGCAGGTCGTCTCTTAATCGGATTGGGCGAATATGAGGGTCAAAGTGTCGGACATCGGACATGGGAATAATTTTACACCAGACAGCCCACAGCGGTTTATCTTTGGATTTTTATTAAATTGCGCGATATGAAGATGACAGGATTGGGCGGTGTGAAAAGTGATTGAAGATTTTTTGGTTTGACATGCTCATTTTCAGTGATTAAAATGAACTCATGAGCCAAAAAAACGAACTTCTGTTCAAAAATGTAAAGATCCTGGGGGCTTCAAACCCGATCAAAAAAGGTTGGCTGCTGACACGAGACAACCAGATCAAAGCCTTCGGTGAAGGCAATCCGCCACACCCAAAATATGAGGGGGTGGTAACAATAGATGGTGATGGCGCCCTCCTTTTGCCAGGCTTCATCGACCTGCATACTCACGGAGCGCTTGGCTCGGATTTTGTGTTCGGTTCCCACGAAAACATTCAACATATGTCTGCTTTTTTCGCCTCACACGGTGTAACAGGTTTTCTTGCCACCACCTATTCCGCCTCGCCCAGCGAGATCACCAACGCCATGTCAACCATCCGTTCGTGCCTTGGCAGCGAACCGGGCGCGCGTATTCTCGGTGTCCATCTCGAAGGTCCATGGATCAACGTTTCACGCGCGGGTGCGCAGGCCCCATCCAGAATCCGAACCGCTGACCTTGAAGAAGTCACCCCCTATCTTGATTCCGGGCTGGTCCGGCTGGTCGCGGTCGCGCCCGAGATCGCAGAAAACCAATGGCTAATCGGCGCCTGCCGTGAAAGGGGCATCACGGTTTCCGCCGGGCACACCGACGCGACCTATGCCGAGATGCAGCAGGCCGTCCAAATGGGGGTTACGCAGGTGACCCATTGCTTCAACGCCATGCACGGACTGCATCACCGCGAACCGGGTGTAGCGGGTGCTGCGCTCAGCCTGTCAGAACTGCGCTGCGAGTTGATTGCTGACAACATCCATGTTCACCCCGCCCTGATGAAGATCCTGGTGAATTCCAAAACCCCGGCGGGCGTCATCCTCATCACGGATTCGATCAGCGCTGCGGGGATGCCCGATGGCTTCTATTCGATCGAGGGACACCAGGTGATCCTCAAGGATGGTTCGGCGCGGCTGGGGGATGGCACCCTGGCCGGTTCAGCCTTGACCATGGATAAAGCACTTCAAAATCTCGTCACAGCCAGCGGAAGGTCGATCGATGAGGTATGGCAGTGTTCTTCATTGAACGCCGCTGAAGCGATCGGGGTCGCCACGCACAAAGGCAGGATCGAGGCCAGCTATGATGCAGACCTGGTGCTTCTGGACTCAAACTTGCATGTAATGACTACCGTGGTCAAAGGCAATGTTGTTTTCAATGACCGGTAACAGAATTCTAACAAGTCTCTTATGGTTTTCTTGTCGCTGCAAATGCTATAATGACCCGTACAATATAAATAAAGGAAGACACATCTTATGATGAGATTTGATCGTTTTACCGAAAGAGCACAAGAGGCCGCCCAGCGCGCCGCGGAGATCATCCAGCGCTACGGGCATAACCAGATCGACACAGAACACATGCTGCTGGCTTTGATCGAACAGCCGCAGGGAGTGGTCCCGCAGATCTTGGAAGTTTTAAAGGTGGATCCCCAGATCCTGATGGAGAGACTGGATTACATTCTGAAAACCAGCCCGAAAGCCAGTATTTTTGGCGGAGGGGCCGGCCAGATCTTCATTACCCCGCGTGTCAAACGCATCATCGACCTGGCGAATGAAGAAGCCAGTAAATTAAAAGACGAATACATCTCAACCGAACACCTCTTCCTCGCCATTTTGAGCGAGAAGAACACCCCCGCGGCCAGGTTGCTTGAGACCACCGGTCTCACCCGCGACCGCGTTCTTGAAGCCGTGACCCAACTGCGCGGCGGCCAACGTGTGACCGACCCTCAGGCCGAAACCCGCTACCGCACCCTTGAAAAATACTCACGCGATCTGACCCAACAGGCACGCGAAGGTAAACTTGACCCCGTCATCGGCCGGGATGTTGAGATTTCACGTGTGATGCAGATCCTCTCACGTCGAACCAAGAACAACCCGGTGCTGATCGGCGAAGCTGGTGTTGGCAAGACCGCCATCGTCGAAGGCCTGGCTGAGAAGATCGCCTCAAACGACGTTCCCGAGATTTTGATGGGCAAGAAGGTCATATCACTTGACCTTGGTTCCATGATCGCGGGTTCGCGCTTTAGAGGTGAGTTTGAAGAGCGATTGAAAGCCTCCATCGAAGAAGTACAGCGGTCTTCAGGAGAGATCATCCTGTTCATCGATGAACTGCATACGGTGGTGGGCGCGGGTGCCGCACAGGGCGCCATGGACGCCTCGAACATGCTCAAACCGGCCCTGGCGCGCGGTGAGCTGCAGTGCATTGGCGCTTCCACATTGGATGAATACCAAAAACACATTGAAAAAGACGCAGCGCTCGAACGGCGTTTTGCTCCCGTCTTTGTGGAGGAACCATCGCAGGAAGACACACTGAAAATGCTCACCGGTTTGCGCGACCGCTACGAGGCGCATCATAAGGTACATTTCTCAGATGACGCCCTCGAAGCCGCTGTGAAATTAAGCTCCCGCTACATCTCCGACCGGCGCTTGCCCGACAAGGCCATCGACCTGATGGATGAAGCCGCAGCCAAGCTGCGTGTGGCGCTGTATTCACTGCCGCCCGATCTGAAACAGATGAAAACTGAGTTGGACCGGCTCAAAGCAGAAGAAGAGCAAGCCGGTATTGAACGCGATTATGAACACGCTGCCAAAAAGAAAGCCGACCGCCTGCGTCTCGAGGAAGAATTCAACCAGAAACGCGACGTGTGGGAATCTGAGCATAAATTGGATGAAGTGGTGGACGTCAACGATATCGCAGAAGTGCTTTCGCAGTGGCGCGGCATTCCTGTCAGCCAAATGCTGGAGACAGAACAGGAACGCCTACTGCACATGGAAGACCGCCTGCATGAGCGCATCATCGGCCAGGAGGAAGCCATCCACGCCATTTCGGATGCCATCCGCCGCGCCCGTTCAGGTTTGAAAGACCCGAAACGCCCCAACGGATCATTCATTTTCATCGGTCCATCTGGCGTTGGCAAAACCGAGCTGGCCAAAGCGCTGGCTGAGTTCCTATTTGATGACGAAGACGCCCTCGTCCGCATGGACATGAGCGAGTACCACGAACAGCATACCGTTTCACGGCTGTTTGGTGCCCCTCCCGGCTACGTGGGTTACGAAGAAGGCGGTCAGTTGACCGAAGCCGTGCGTCGCCGCCCCTACCGCGTGATCCTCTTCGACGAAATCGAAAAAGCGCATCCAGAAGTATGGAATGCCCTTCTGCAGATTCTTGACGACGGCCGCCTGACCGATGGCCAGGGCCGCGTGGTGGACTTCAGGAACACCGTCTTGATCATGACCAGTAACCTCGGCACCGAATTCGTCAAACAGGGCGGCACACTGGGCTTCTTGCAGAAGACCGCCACGGACGAAGATCGTCAGGCACACGAGAAGATCGAAAAAGCGCTCAAGAGCACCTTCCGGCCTGAATTCCTCAACCGTATCGACGAGATCATCATGTTCTCACCGCTTACCACCGAGCAGATGATGCAGATTGTTGATCTGCAGATGAAAGACGTGCGCAGCCGGCTCGAAGAACACGGCTTGTCAGTTGAGCTCACGCAAGCCGCCCGCGAGTGGCTTGCCTCCGAAGGCTACGACGCTTCCTTCGGCGCGCGTCCCCTCAAACGCGCTCTCCAGAAGTACATCGAAAGCCCGCTTTCCATCAGTCTGCTATCTGGTGAGTTCGCGCAAGGCGATACGGTCGTCGCGGACCTTAATGAGGAAAAGAAGGAGATTTTCTTCAAAAAGAAATAGCTCTCCGTTTGATATCAATTTCAAAAGAGTGGACTTCATCGAGAAGTCCACTCTTTTCATACTATAATTGAAAAGGAATGCTTGTCAGAAAATCGATACCCGAGGGTATAATAGTGACCTGTCCCTCCGGGGCGAACCTTGATCAGGAGAACTTCAAAAAATGAAAAAAGCGTTAATCACAGGAATTACCGGTCAGGACGGATCGTATCTGGCTGAACTCTTGCTCTCGAAAGGATATGAGGTTCACGGCATTATTCGCAGAGCCAGCACCTTTAACACCCGCCGCATTGACCATCTCTATCACGACCCACACAAGAACGGCACCAAGGTCAATCTTTTTTTGCACTATGGCGATATTTCAGCTATTGAAAGCCTGATGGACGTGATCTACAATGTGAAGCCGGATGAGATCTACAATTTGGCAGCGCAGAGTCATGTGCGCGTCAGCTTTGACATGCCCGAATATACCGGCGACATCACCGGTCTGGGCACCACCCGTATTCTTGAAGCCATCCGCCGCAGCGGACACCCCGAGCGCTTCTACCAGGCTTCCTCAAGCGAAATGTTCGGCGGTGCCAAACCACCCCAA
>CAZRHZ010000054.1:0-14154 GCA_964599995.1 uncultured Anaerolinea sp.
CCGCCTCACAGATCAGCTTCACCCGCCGCGCCAGCATGACCGGGGATACCCCCGAACAGCGCTGGAGCCGCATGATCGGCCAGGAAATCGACGTGTGCGTCATCGAAGTCGACCGCGAACGCCGCCGCCTGATCCTCTCAGAGCGCCAGGCCAGCAGCGAGACTCGCGATTCCCTTAAGGAACGCGTGATCGATGAACTCAAGGAAGGCCAGATCGTAACCGGCCGTGTGACCAGCCTGGCTGAGTTCGGCGTTTTCGTCAACGTCAATGGCGCAGATGGTTTG
This sequence comes from uncultured Anaerolinea sp., assembly GCA_964599995.1. GTDB lineage: Bacteria > Chloroflexota > Anaerolineae > Anaerolineales > Anaerolineaceae > UBA6107. The sequence goes on from CAZRHZ010000054.1 coordinate 285, forward strand.
GTTCACCTTTCTGAGATCTCTTGGGACCGCATTCAGCATCCCAACGAAGTTCTCAAGGTCGGGCAGGAAGTTAAAGTCAAAGTCATCAGCATCGACCGCGAGAAAAAACGCATCGGCCTTTCGATCCGACAACTGCTGTCTGACCCCTGGGATAAGAAAGCGGCAGAGTTCCAGGTTGGACAACTGGTTGAAGGCACCATCACCCGCCTGACCAAATTCGGCGCCTTTGCGCGACTTGCGGATGACATCGAAGGTTTAATCCACATCTCAGAGATCAGCGAAAAACGCATCGACCATCCGAAGGAAGTTTTGAAGGAAGGCGACACCTGCACGCTGCGCATTATCAAGATCGATAATGACAATCACCGTATCGGCTTGAGCCTGCGCCGGGTGGATTCGATGGCCTATGCCGACATGGACTGGGAAAGCCTGGAAGGGATTTTGACCGGAGATGAAGGTGAAAATTCTGATAAATCAGAAAAGAAATCCAAATCAAAATCCAAAGCGGCAGACGAACCGGAAGCCTGATCCGACGAGCCGCAGAATCAAATGACATGAGTTAAAAGCGCGCTCCATGGAGCGCGCTTTTTCTTACCAAAGATCACCATGACCTATATTATTGATGCTCACCAGGATATCGCCTACAATGCGCTTCTCTTCAAGCGCGATATCCGCTTGTCTGCTCAACAGATCAGGGAGAACGAGCAGGGCACCCTCATTCCGGTGTGGAATCTTGGGGATGCAACGGTAGGCTGGCCGGAGTTTCAGACCGGTCAGGTGGCGGTGATCTTTGCCACCCTTTTCATACCCCCCTGGCAGTACCGCGGTGGCGATTGGGATGTGCTAGCCTACCAAAACACTCGACAGGCCGGTCTCTTCTACCGCCAGCAGGTGGATTATTACCGGCGACTATGCGACGAAAACCCCGAGGTGTTCAAATTGATCCTTAACCGCCGCGATCTGGAGCATGTCCTCTCTTTCTACGAAGCCCCTACCGCTCAAACAAAGAAACCCGTTGGACTGGTGCTGCTCATGGAAGGCGCGGAAGGTTTGCATGACCCGGAAGAGCTCGAGGAGTTTTATGGGCAGGGATTAAGACAGGTGGGGCCGGTTTGGGCGGGGAATCGTTATTGCAGCGGGAGCAAGGAAGAGCGGCCGTTTGACGCGGAAGGCCGAAAACTGCTTGAAGTGATGTCTTCGCTTGGAATGGTACTTGATATCAGCCACATGACCGAAAAATCCGCTCTAACCGCGCTGGATCTGTATGACGGCCCGATCATGGCCAGCCATGCCAACGCGCGCCGTCCGTTGAAGAACTCCTGTCTTGAGCGGCACTTGACCGACACAGTCATCCGACGTGTTCAGGAGCGCGGCGGTGTGATTGGCGTGGTGCCGTACAATCGGTTTTTAATCCCCGGATGGGCTGCCCCTGACCCGTTGGATGGGGTTACAATTAACCATCTTGTGGCGCAAATTGATTATTACTGCCAGATGGCGGGTGACTCGAAACACACCGGCATCGGCTCCGATTTTGATGGCGGATTCGGACACCCCTTGATCCCCAGCGAGATGGACACGATCAGCGATTTGCAAAAATTGGAACCCGTTTTGATGAAAAAGGGATATACTGAAACGGATGTGGCGAATATATTCGGACTGAACTGGAAAAATCATCTGGAGTCGATCCTGCCCGCATGAAAAAGCCAAAAGAAATCTCTCACCAGAATGTCAAACAACTTGAAATTGAGATTCCGCTTCAACCCTTGCGCCGAACCAGGATCCGTTTTGCGCTGCTGATCGCCTTTTTTGGTTTTCTGCTATTTCTCGTGGGCGCACAGCCGGGTTTGTTCCTGCTGGATCGCAGCCCAGTGGTAGGATTCGTGCAAATCGCGGTCATGCTGATTGCTCTGGCTACCATCTGTATTGGCGGCTACGTGGCTGTCCACTCCTTGTGGCGAAGCCAGCCTCCCAGCATCCTGGCGGACATCGGCCTGAGGTTGGTCAGCACAGGTTATGTGGTGGCTGTTTTTTCTGGCATGGCTGATATTTTCGGAATTGGTTCGCATCCCCTGCCAGGAGTGCCGCTGTTTGGGGTGTGGCAGGCGCGTGGCATGGAAATTGGGTTGGCCATCATTGCCATCGGTTTTGTGATGATGTTCCCGTTCACACCAAGTGCGAAAAAGTAATCCCCTATAAATTAATAGATTCTGATCCCCATTCGGTAGGGCGGGAGGATTGAAGGCGCAGGCATTCAGTTTCCTATCCTTCCCCCACGGCTTATGCTATAGTTAACCAACCTATTCCTATCTTAGAGGTGTTATGACAGACCAAATTACCAGCGTTCTGCTCAATAATGGATTAAAGATACTTTTGAAAGAGATCCACACCTCTCCGATCATCAGCCATTGGGTGTGGTACCGCGTTGGGTCGCGTAACGAAGTGGCCGGAAAAACCGGCATTTCGCATTGGGTGGAGCACATGCAGTTCAAAGGCACCCCCACCTTTCCAGCCGGCATTCTGGACCGCGCCATCTCGCGCGACGGCGGCTTGTGGAACGCCTTTACCCACCTGGATTGGACCACCTACTTTGAGACCATGCCTGCTGAAAAGATTAACCTCTCCATTGACCTCGAAGCGGACCGCATGGTCAACAGCCTTTACGAGCCGGAGGAAGTGGCGTCTGAGCGAACCGTGATCATTTCGGAGCGTGAGGGCAGCGAAAATGATCCCTTGTTCAAGTTGGAAGAAGCCATGCAGTGGGCCGCCTTCAAGACCCACCCCTATCGGAACGAGGTGATCGGCAGCCTAGAGGACCTGCGCGCCATCCAGCGCGACGATCTCTACCGGCATTACCAGACCTATTACAACCCGTCCAACGCGGTGATCGCGGTGACGGGTGATTTTAAAACCGCGGAGATGCTGGAAAAACTGCGTTCCCGTTTTGAACCCATACCGGGTAGAGCCGTCCCTCCAGTGGGAGATAAACGAGAACCTCCGCTTGAGGAAGAACAGCACATTGATGTGACCGGACCTGGTGAGACCACTTATTTAGAGATCACCTGGCGGGCTCCCGCTGCTTCCGAAGAGGATTTCTTCGTTATGTCCGTGCTTGACAGCCTGCTCACAGGGCCTTCTGGATTGAATATGTTTGGCGGGGGAGGGATCTCAAACAAAACCAGCCGTCTCTATCGAGCGCTGGTGGAAAAAGAGCTGGCAGTAAGCGTCAACGGTTCCCTACAGGCTACGATCGACCCCCATTTATACGGCATCAATATCACCGTACGGCCTGACAGCACACCCGAGAAAGTCATGCGCGCTCTGGACGGTGAGATCGCGTGTTTGCTGGACTCGCCTGTCACCAAAGCGGAGATCGATCGCGCGGTTAAGCAGGCACGCGCCATGTTCGTCTACGGCAGCGAAAATATTACCAACCAAGCTTTCTGGCTGGGTTATTCTGAAATGTTCGATGCTTACCCCTGGTTCCTGAACTACGTGAAGAACCTTGAAAAAGTCACCCCGGAGCAAGTTATGCTAAAAGCCCAGGAATATCTGAACCACGACAGAAGGGTGGTGGGGGTCTATCGGCCAGGGGAGGAACAGGCATGAAAATAACACCTGTCACTACGTCCATCCCCGGCCCTCACGATATTGAGCGCAAGGTGCTTTCCAACGGGATCACCCTGTTGGTGCGCAGCAACTTCAACAGCACTTCCATCTCGTTCTCAGGCATTTTAGGTGCAGGCAGCCTTTTTGATCCCGCCGATAAACTCGGGTTGGCTCACTTCACCTCGGTGGCCTTAATGCGGGGAACCCAAAACGCGGATTTTCAGGCCATATTCGACCGGCTCGAGTCAGCCGGTGCCAGCCTGGGCTTTGGCGCCAGTGTGCATAACACCAGCGTCGGCGGCCGTTGCCTGGCAGAAGACCTGCCCCTGCTGCTCGATACTTTCGCAGATTGCATTCTGCATCCTGTCTTTCCGGAGCAGTATTTCGAGCGGTTAAAGAACCAGCTTCTGACCGGCCTCGCGATCCGTGCTCAAGACACGGCCGATATGGCATCTCTGACCTTTGACAAACTGCTCTTCCCGAACCATCCTTACGGCCTTCCTGAAGATGGCTTCAGCGAAACGGTTTCAAACATCACCCGCGCTGACCTGGTGGATTTTCACGCGCGGCGTTACGGGCCTGAGAACCTGGTATTGGTCGTGGCGGGCGCGGTAACCGCAAAGCAGGCGTTTGATCTGATCGAACAACGGCTGGGAGAGTGGCATAACCCACGATTGGTTGCAGCACCGGTTTTCGAAGTCATTGAAACCCCTCAAAAAATGCTGCGCGAACACATAAAAATTCAAGGGAAGAGTCAGACCGATATTGTCATGGGCACGATTGGACCAAAACGCAGCGCGCCTGAATACCTGGCTGCCTCTCTGGGCAACAACATCTTGGGACAGTTTGGCATGATGGGTCGCATCGGAGACGCGGTGCGCGAAAAAGCAGGCCTGGCCTATTACGCATCCACGAGTGTGAATTCGTGGATCGATTCGGGTTCGTGGGAAGTGGCGGCGGGTGTCAACCCTGTGAACACCGACAAAGCCATCCAGCTCATCATTGAAGAACTGAAGCGATTTATTTCGGAACCCGTACTGACTTCCGAGTTGGAAGACAGCCAGGCTAATTACATTGGACGGATGCCTCTTTCACTCGAATCGAACTCCGGGGTGGCCAATGCCATATTAAACCTCGAGCGATTTAACCTGGGTCTGGACTATTTCCAGCGCTATCCGGATCTGATCCGGGGGGTGACGGCTGCGCAAATTCTTGAAACTGCGCAAAAGTACATCGAACTAGATCGATTGGTGATTGCGTCTGCCGGGTCGACTCCCACGCCAGGGAAGAGGAAATGATCTCCATTCGCAACGGTGTGGACCTGGTGGAAATCGACCGCCTGCGTAATTTGAATCCCAAGATCCAGGAACGATTTCTGAAGCGCGTGTTCACCACCCTTGAACTGGGTGAATCCGGCGGTATGCTTCAACACCTGGCGGGCAAGTTCGCGGCCAAGGAGGCGGCTTCAAAGGCACTCGGCTGCGGTATCGGACAGGTGGGCTGGCAAGAGCTTGAGATCCTCAAGAATGCCCAGGGTGAGCCCAGGCTGTTGCTGCATGGCCAGGCGGATCAAATCGCCCGGCAATCGGGCTGGCAGTCGTGGTCGGTATCCATCTCGCACACGCAGATTCAGGCCGTGGCCGTGGTGACAGTCCTGGTCGAAAGTTAGCGAAATGAAGATCCTTGCGGTCAGCGACACCGAGATCGGTTTTATCTACAGCACCATGATCTGCGAACGCTTCTCAGATGTGGATTTGGTGATCTCGTGCGGTGATCTACCTTATTTCTACTTGGAATACATCATCAGTATGTTGAACGTACCCCTTTATTACGTGAGGGGCAACCACGCCAGCCGGGTAGAATTCACCAGTTCGGGTGCCTCGCGCACAAATCCGTGGGGCGCGTTCGACTTGCACGAAAAAGTGCATGAGGATGACACTGGACTGCTGCTGGCTGGGCTGGAGGGCAGTCTGCGTTATAACAATGGCCCTTATCAATATACCCAAAACGAATATTGGTTCAACGCATTTCGGCTTGTTCCGCGCTTGTTGATGAATAAGGTGCGCGTGGGGCGTTATCTGGATGTGCTGGTCACGCACGCTTCTCCCTGGCACATTCATGATATGGATGACCGGCCGCATCAAGGAATCAAAGCCTTGAACTGGCTGATCAAGGTGTTTCAGCCCGCCCTGCATTTGCATGGACATATCCATGTTTACCGGCAAGACACGGTCACCGAAACTATCGTAGGTTCGACAAGAGTCTTGAATGCATACGGATATCGCTTGATCCAGATCGACACTCCTGTCAGAAGGTCATGGCAGAAGAAGCACAGGTGAAGCATGAACGATGAATATAACTACCAACAAAAATCGAAATATGATTTCTCGCGAGCTTATCTAAAAGGCTTTTGGCGCTCCATCTTCAGCCTTTTCAGTAAGACCAATAATGAACTGCTGCCTTTTGATGAAGTGATGAAGTATATTTCGTTACGCGGCAAACATTATCTGGGAACTCGACAGATCGAAACCAGCAAGATCGTTGGATCGGTGAACCGCTACCAGGATTTCGACCGTGTTTTTTTACCCCGCCAAACACACACGCGAACACGTTGGGAAAGCGTGAATACCGCTTATTTTCAAGATGTCATCCTGCCTCCCATTGAAGTTTACAAGGTGGGAGAGGTTTATTTTGTGCGAGACGGCCACCATCGCGTTTCGGTGGCCCGCGAACGCGGGCAGGTTTACATGGATGCCTACGTCATTGAGATCGACATCAAGGGGGTTCTGGACCAGGATGCCAGCATTGAGGATTTGGTGATGGCTCACGAGTACAACGATTTTCTGGCGCATTCGAAACTCGACAAAGCCGTTCCGGGGGTGGATTTCAGGTTCTCGATCCCGGGTCAGTACGACCGCCTGCTGCAGCATATCAATGTCCATTGCTGGTTCATGGGTGAAAAATTGAACCGTCCGGTCAGCGATGAAGAAGCAGCGCTGGATTGGTACACCGAGGTTTACCTGCCTTTGGTCAAGATCATCCGAAAACGAAAGATCATGCGGGAATTTCCTCACCGCACAGAAACCGATCTTTATTTGTGGATCATTGAACACCGCTGGTATTTATGGGAAGAATCGCATCAGAAGATCAGTTTTGAATCTGCGGCGCTGGATTTTGTCAACCAATTTTACAATCGGCCATTTCGGCATACGCGCCAATTTTTCCGCTGGTTGAAGAAGAAGGTAATTGGAAAAAAGGAGTCAGGATAGTGTTTAAAGATCGCTCAATCAGGCGGAAAAACTACCTTGCTTGACCCCGAGCCAGAAATGGTTTGGGAGGATCATCTGGTTCATCAACACTTCAACCCCAAAGGATTTGGAGGGAGCTTCGACTTTCATGCTGGGGTTCACGAAACACACGTTGGGGGTTTGCCCGTATTTCTTCTGGTAGTACTCTGAAGCACGTAAGATCTTTACGTAGAAGTCAATTTTGGGGTCGTTATCAAACCAAAGCATTCCAGTGTTCATGTCCATCTCCATATTGAGGTACTCCTTTTATTGCAAGATGCGCGCCAACAAAATAGATATTATGTTCTATATTGATTATAGAACCTTCGTTCTTACTTGTCAAGCAGGAGTTTTCAGTATAATTTTGTTTGAAGAAGAATCTGTTGGGCAGGTGATGGATTTTTTTTGCTTTTTAAGGTATCCTTAATCCGTTCACGAACCAACCCATTCAACTCTCTTTTTTGGAGGAATTCATGATCAAAGAGACTGTGAAAGATGCCGAGCATCACATGAAAAGCGCCATCACCTCGCTGGAGGAAGATCTGGCGGGCATCCGCACCGGCCGCGCGACACCTGCACTTGTTGAAAAACTCCCCATCGATTATTACGGCATGCCCACGCCGTTGATGCAACTGGCCTCGATTTCCATTCCCGAAGCCAGGGCCATCCTGATCAAGCCCTTTGATCCAACTTCTTTGAAAGCGATTGAAAAATCGATCCTGGCTTCAGAGCTTGGTCTGACACCCAATAATGACGGCAAAGCCATACGTTTGAATCTTCCTCCACTGACCGAGGAACGCCGTCGTGATCTGGTAAAGGTGGTTCACAATCGTCTCGAGGAATCGCGCGTTGCCATCAGGAACGTGCGCCGCGACATCATCAAGGATCTTAAAGAATTCGAAAAAGAAAAAATGATCTCCGAAGACGACCTGAAAGTTGGCGAAGAAGAGATCCAGAAGCTTACCGATCACATGATCGCTGAAATAGATGCCGTTGGCGTCAAGAAAGAAAAAGAGATCATGGAGGTCTAACCTCCACGAAAAACGAATGACTGACTCTGACAACAAGATACCAAAACACATTGCCATCATCATGGATGGTAATGGACGCTGGGCCGAATCACGCGGTTTAATGCGTATGGAAGGTCACAAGGCCGGGACAGAAAACCTGCGTGAAATCATCCGTGCCAGCGTGGAATTTGGGATCAAGTACCTTACCATCTACGCTTTTTCCACTGAGAATTGGGGCAGACCCAAGGACGAAGTGAGGGGCCTGCTCACCATTTTGGACACGGTAATCGACCGCGAGTTCGCAGAATTGAATGAGGAAGGGGTTCGCATCTGCCACATCGGCCGTATCGAGGCCATGCCCGCGCAGACGCGAAAGAAAGTTGAAAAAGCAGTTGCCCTGACACACGGCAACGATCGCCTGATCCTCAACGTTGCCTGGAACTACGGTGGTCGGGATGAGATCGTGAACGCCATCCAGAAGATCGTTCACGAAGGGATCCCGGCTGAACAGATCACCGAAGACCTGGTGGGGAAGTACATGTTCACCTGCGAAGCGCCTGATCCGGATCTGATCATTCGCACCTCTGGTGAAATGCGTCTCAGCAATTTTTTAATATGGCAGTCTGCTTATTCTGAATGGTACTCAACGCCCACGTTGTGGCCTGATTTCAACAAGGAAGAATACAAGAAAGCAATAGACGCCTATGGACAGCGTAAAAGACGTTTCGGAAAACTCTAAAACGCAACCTGCTCCCAAAGACACCTCATTTCGGACACGCTTGCTCGTGGCCGACATTTTTGTTCCGGTAACCGTATTCTTTGCCTTTCAAGGTGGCATTCCTTTCCTGGCCTTTGTCGGAGCGGTGGTCTGTGTGGCGGCCTGGGAATTTTGGCGCATTTTTAAGCAAGGTGGATATGCACCATCCCTGCCAGTCATGCTGTTTTTTGCGGCTATTGTGGTGCTCATGCGCTATATATGGGGCTTGGAACACATTGAGCTCTGGTTTGGCGGGTTGCTCCTGGTTGCCATGTTCGTGCACATTCTTCAACAGCAATCGGGCAATCCAAAGGCGGCGTCCAATCTGGCGTTGACCGTGTTTGGAACGGTTTATATCGGTTTTGTGGGGGCTTACGCCATATCGATTCGTAATCTCGAGCATGGGCTGTTGTGGACGCTGCTGGTCTTTCCGATCATCTCCATTGCTGATTCGGGGGCCTATATTTTTGGGCGCCTGTTTGGAAAACACAAAATGCTGCCCCTGGTGAGCCCCAAGAAATCATGGGAAGGCTATATAGGCGGCATCATCACCGGCAGCCTGGGAGGTTGGGGGCTGGCAGCGCTGTGGCATATCGCGTCTCCGGCGGTGCTGCCATTGCACGGATTGATCCTTGGAGCCGTGATCTCCACGCTCGCGCCATTTGGCGATTTTGGTGAGAGCATGGTCAAACGGCAGTTTGGCATTAAAGATTCCAGTAATATTTTGCCTGGACACGGAGGGATTTTCGATCGTATCGATTCCTCTTTGTGGGCAGCATTTCTTGGGTATTATCTGATCCTTCTGATTCGGTAGCTGTACTTATCAATTCATAAATTAAAGGATACCCATGAATCTGAATTCACCCACTCGAAATCTTGCTTTGGATTTGGTAAGAGTCACCGAGGCTGCGGCGCTGGCGGCTGGCCGTTATATGGGGCGGGGTGACAAGCCCTGCGCTGACGGCGCTGCCGTGGATGCAATGCGTCTGCTGCTCAACACGGTCGAAATGGACGGCGTGATCGTGATCGGTGAAGGCGAAAAAGACAAAGCGCCCATGCTGTTTAATGGTGAAAGGCTGGGTACGGGCAATCCTCCGCTGGTGGATATTGCGGTTGATCCCATCGACGGCACCCGGCCGCTAGCGCACGGCCTTCCGAACTCGATAGCCACCGTGGCTCTTGCGCCGCGCGGCACCATGTTCAACCCGGGACCTTTTTTCTACATGGAAAAGATCGCTGTCGGACCGGTGGCGAAGGATGTGGTGGATATCAACGCCCCCATTTATGATAATCTGGTCAAGGTCGCCAAGGCCAAAGGCGTGGATGTGGATGACTTGACCGCAGTCGTTTTGGATCGTCCCCGGCATGGAGAACTGATCACGGAGATCAGAAAGACGGGAGCCAGGATCAAGCTGATCCCGGATGGAGATATCGCGGGCGCCATCATGAGCGCCATGCCCGAGACCAACATTGATATCCTGTTGGGCATTGGCGGCACCCCTGAAGGAGTCATCGCCGCGGCAGCCTTGCGCTGTTTGGGTGGCACCATCATGGGCAAATTGCATCCGCATCGGCAGTGCGAGATCGATCACGCCAAGAAAATGGGTATTGACATCGACAAGCCTTTGCTCATGAACGACCTGATCTCTTCGGAGGACGTCTTTTTTGCAGCTACCGGCATCACCTCGGGCGATCTATTGGACGGTGTTTCATATTTCGCCAACGGTGCAAAAACCGACAGCCTGGTGATGCGCGGGTTAACCGGTACGGTCAGGCACATTATCGCCACCCACCGCTTGAACAAGCTCTCGCTGATCAGCTCCATTCCTTATTGATCCAAAAAGCTTTCTCTAGGTGCGGGCTTGCTTTGGAAAGCTTATTGAAATCACCAAACAAAAAAGAACCGATTCTTTTTTCAGGAATCGGTTCCTTTTGTATCTTATTGACAGGTTATTTGATCGAGTAGACCATGTTCGCGGTGGCGGTGATGACCAACTGCCCGGCTGAAACGGGAACGCTGGCAGCCGCGTCGTACATGTAACCACCTTTGGCTTCATAGATCGGGGTGGCGCCGTTGTTCACATAGACGTTGACCGACTGCAGTTCACCCAGGCGCACACCAGAAGTGGCAGCGATGGCTTCTGCTTCTGCCATGGCTTTCTGGATGGCGAGATCGCGGGCTTGGGCCAGAGCGGCTTCTTTATCTTCGATATCGAAGGTCACGCCGTTGATGGTATTCGCACCAGAGCGGACCACGGAATCCAGCAGGGTGCCCAGTTTGGTCAGGTCACGAACGGTAATGTAGACGGTGTTTTCCACGACGTAGTAACGGCGGCTAATTGTGCCATCAGGACCGTAATCTTGCATCGGGTAAACCGAGAAGCTCGAAGTTTGAATGTCTTTTTGCTCCACACCCAGTTCAATCACTGCCTGCGCTACCGCATTGGCTTGAACATTATTGTCATTCAGCGCGGCAGATACTTCATCCGCTTCAGAGCGCACTCCAACATAAACGTAAGCCAGATCGGGCACCAGATAAACCTCACCTTCGCCGGAAGAACTGACCGTGCGCACAGCGGGAGTGGTACCAGTAGTGCTGACCGCAGGGGTCGCGGTGCAAGCCACCATTGAGACGATTGCCAATAAACTTGCCAAGACTAACAAAATGTTGCGTTTCATTTTTTCTCCTTTATTATTTTTCTATCCATAAGACGTTGTTCAGTGCCATAAGTTCCCGTCTGTAAAAAATTTTTCCCAAATGTCAGGCATGACGGTCTGTCAGTGGCCTAGGCAATGAAAAAGGGAACCACAATTTGTGGCTCCCTTTAGTCAATCGCATTTCCTGCCAGGTTAATCCATTTCTTCGATCAGGATGCTGCCAACTGCCAGGTCAACATCCAACCGGATCTGATCGGCTCCTTCTTCCATATTCGCTGAGCGGATTATATCTCCATCACGCACAAGGCTTTCTGGGTATGCCAGACTGACGACTGCTCTATCGACTGTGATTGCCACTTCGCAACCTTTTGGTATACGGATCACCAGTTCGCCAACTGCACCGCTGACGGACGCATTGACATCCACGCCCACGGGCAAGGTAAGGATGGTTTGTCCCACGCCCATTTCTGTGGAGATGTTATTTACCTGGGTATCGCTGAGATCGATCTTTAGCTGTCCGACACCCAATTCGGTGGACAATCCGATGGGAATTTCCGAGTTCAGATCGAAATTCCACGGGCTGACCGTTGAATTGATCGGGACGATCACAACGCCCTCGCCTTCCACTGAAAGCGAACTTCTGCCATCTTTGGGTTCGGAATATTCCGTATCCAGCGACATTTCTTTGGGCAGGCCTGCGGTTCCACTCAACAGCACATCTTCGTCCGCTCCGCCAGCCAGATAGACCTCGCCGGTGGCCACTGCCACGCGGATATCTGATTGTGTCGCGCCATCCAGGGTTTGAGTGAAAGGCACGGTTTTGGTACCCACACTGAAAACTGGTGAGAGGGCAGCCAGCCAGACGATCCCACCGATCAGCAGCAATCCGAGGAAGATCCGAATCAGATTACCCCAAATGGAACCGCGGTGACCAAAGATCACATCCAGACCGATCGCGACTAACAGAATTGGCCAAAGTTTGAGCAGTATGGTGAAGCCACTGTTTTCAAGATAATGAAGATTACCCAAAAGCAGCACCACACCGAAACCCAACAAAACGAGCGGTCCCACCCAGCCATCGCGTTTGTATAAACCGTCCAGGCCACCGATGATCAAAATCACCGGCCAATACTGCATGAGATTCTCCCAGGTGGTTCCTGGGACGGTGCCGACGTTGATCAAAAAGACCAGTACACCCACTGCAATCAGCAGCATCGGAAAAAACAAGCTGTGTGGTCGTTTTTCTTCGTTCATATTTATTCCTTTCGTGTCGCGCGAATGAGCAGGGCTACGCCCGCCAGAAGAACAAGGGCAGCCCACAGAACACCGGTGTCCAGCCATCCCAGCCAGGGGATGTCAAGCTGGCGGACTAGAAAGTAACCACCGCCGATCACCAGCGCGATGCCAATAAAGCGGGCTGTGTTCTGGTTGGGCTGTTTCACGGCGTTAATAAAGTCATCGCGCACCATGCCGGCACGCTCCTTGATGTCTTCGCCGTCAAATTTGTTGGGGTTGGAGTCTGTGTACACGTAGTCCTCAAGGGGTACGACAATCCACATGATGAAGTAAACCAGGGGGCCAAAACCACCCAAAAGTGTGAGCACGACAAAGAACAATCGCACGATGGTGAGGTCAACTCGCAGATACTTTGCCAATCCACCGCACACACCGCCCAACATATGGTCGGTTCGACTGCGGTATAGTTTGTTTTCCATCATGTACCTCTAATCTTTCTTCATGAATGAGCGAACCACCAGATAAGCGCCAACCCCAAGGAATGCCGCTGCCCAAATCCAACCGAAGACAGAATCGACCAGGGCGCCTGAACCGACCATGATCAACGTGCCGATCACGAAGCAAATTGAAGCGGGGATCCAGGGCCATTTTTCTTTTCGGCTGGCGGGCAAAAGACCCACAGCCGCGAAAGTCGCGCCGATGCCCACAAAGAACAATCCACCTTGCAGCATCCCATGAGCATTATGAATTCCAGCGATCAAGGCGATCGTGGCCAGTGTGCCCGCCGGGATGACCGCCCACCATTTTGATGGGTGGGTGACCAGGATGGCGATAAAACTCAGTGCAATAGAACCCAGGAACATGCTTCCACCATACAGGTTGGTGAAGTCGCTGAAGAGATCACCACCCGCGATCAAAGCCGCCAACCCCAGCAGGGTAAAACCTGGAATGTATGCCCACCATTTTTCTTTATCTCTCAGCACCACATAGAGGAAGACGATGCCACCTGCTGCAAAGAACAACGAGATGAACAAACCGCCAAGTGGAATGTGGAAAAGTTGTTGAACCAGGAACACGATCCCGGCCAGTACAAGCAAAACACCGATCAGAATTTGATTTGATTTTGATTTCATCATGATAGTCTCTCCTGTTATTTGATTTCGATCGATCCGACGCCGCCCTCGTAAGAGATCTTGGCTTTATTGGCTGCGGTGTCATAATCGGGGGATTGATAAACCTTGCCGTTTTTCGGGAATCTGGTGGTATCCACATCGATGCCCGAAAGGCCGCTGGATTCGCTGAACGAAACTGCCACA
>CAZRHZ010000054.1:14254-15522 GCA_964599995.1 uncultured Anaerolinea sp.
GGGAACATGTTCCCGGAGGGAACGCTGATCTCGAGGGTTGTGATGCTGCCCGTTCGATTCAACTCTTCTGTGACGCCACCCACGAAAGTTCCCCCTAACAGTTCCTGGGTAGTTGTGGACGATCCGATGCTCAGTTGACCGGCGCCGTAATTGAACTCGATCTTGGCTTCAGTATCACCAGACATGGGGATGGAACGCGTTACCGATTCAAGCGTGCCTTTGACGATCTTGGAACCGAAAATGAACCAGACGCCCAGCAGAATGATTACCAGCGGCCAGAAATAACGCCAAACGCGGTGATCGACGAAGCCCAGATTGATTGCCAGCAGAATGACACCCAGCAAGAAAAGCAGAGAACCAAAGAAAATGGCTGATCTTTTCATATTTATCTCCTAACCGCGATTATTTGTTTCGAGGACGCAGCAGTGAACGCAGACCGATCAACACGCCGGCTACCACCAGCAGCAGGGGCCAGTAATCGCCGAATGCCTTGAAAGCACCGAAGAACGCACCAAAGATGATGAAAAGCACCAGGCTGGTGCCGATGGTATCCAGCGCGGAGCCGATGGAATAGCGGTCGCGCGCGCCCAATATATGTGCCAGGATCATGCCAATGCCAGACAGGCCGGGGATCAGAGCCCACATGTAAGCCCAACTGCCCCAGTTGCCGGTCACGTTCTGGTAATACAAAATGCCACCAATACCGCCCACAATGACCGCTGGAACGGCCATATCCGGTGCGCCAACGATCAGGCCGAGCACCAATAGACCGGCAGCCACCGCCAGGATGATGGTGGGCCAGGAATACTCAATATGAAGCCATTGATTGAATTCTGGAACCACATTGGCTACTATGAAATAGGCGCCTGCCAATACCAGGATGATCCCGATGGCCAGGCTGGAACGCTGTGATCGACTCATAAATTACCTCCAGGGTTAAATACAAATTTGATTTAGACAATATACGCAGCCAAACGTGAAAGGTTGCACAATTAGGATATTGCCTATTGACTTTCATTTCAAAGTGAATATAATAAGACAAATTAAGTCAAAATTGGAGTTTCGATGAACCAAAATTGCTTGTGTCAAAGGCGGGGAACGATCTAACACCGCCAGAGTGTAATCCTCACGGTCAACTTCTCAGGCGGCGGTAGACGTCCCCGCACAGGTATTGTGCAGCGCTCACCGTCGCTTTTGATTTAAGTTGGCCGTTTTAATTTAATGCAAGGGATATGAGAATGAAAATCGCAAAAGATATCACTGAACTG
>CAZRHZ010000055.1:0-15440 GCA_964599995.1 uncultured Anaerolinea sp.
GCACCAGAGATGCTGATCGATTCAAAAAAAGAATATACGGCAACCTTCAAAACCGACAAGGGTGATATCGTTTGCAGTTTATATGCAGCCAAGGTTCCGAAAACAGTGAACAATTTTGTTTTCCTGGCGCGCGAAGGCTTTTACGATAACTCCATCTTTCACCGCGTGATCGCAGATTTCATGGTTCAAGGCGGCGATCCCACCGGAACCGGCATGGGCGGACCCGGGTATCAGTTCAACGACGAGTTTCACGCCAGCCTGCGCCATAATGGACCGGGTGTGCTTTCCATGGCGAACGCCGGCCCGAACACCAATGGATCGCAATTCTTCATCACCCACGTCCCCACCCCCTGGCTTGACAACAAACACGCAGTCTTCGGTCAGGTGGTCAAAGGGCTGGACGTGCTGTTCTCCATCCCTCCGCGCAACCCCGCCAACCCGGAATATCCGGGGGTTACATTACTCACTGTGGAAATTGAAGAGAAATAACCAACACAAAAAACGAGCCTGAAGAAGGCTCGTTTGCCGTTTAAATTCCATTTTCTTTCATCATTTGCACAAAACAGTTGACCACTTCTTGGTCAAAATGTGTCCCCGACTGGTCGATGATGTGTTTCAAAGCGCTTTGTTTAACCCAGGCTTTGCGGTAAGGGCGGTCAGAAACCAGGGCATCCCAGGCATCCACGATGGCAAAGATGCGGGCAGAAAGCGGGATATCCGTGCCCTTCAATCCCCGCGGGTAGCCCGTCCCATCCCACCACTCGTGATGGCAATACGGGATATCGAGCGCTTCACGAAAATAAGGGAGTTCAGAAAGCATCTCATAGGCGTAGGTGGGATGTTTCTGCATGATGGCCCATTCATCTTCGGTCAGACGGCCAGGTTTTAGGAGGATGGTATCCGGCACACCCATCTTGCCAATGTCGTGCAGCAGCGCTCCCCGGCGGATGTTCTCAAGGGAATCGTCTTCAATTCCAAGCCGTTTTGCTAACTCAAGGGTCATGTTGGTGATGCGCAACGAATGACCCTGGGTCTCTTTGTCACGCAGTTCAAGAGCGTGGGCCCAACCCTCAAGCGTGGCATCATAAGCCTGTTTCAGGTCGCGCGCCTGTACACTGGTTTGTTCGTAAAGATCAGAGCGATGAATGGCATTGGCAACCAGATCGCCAATGGTTCGCATCAATTGCAGCTCATTCTCGGTCAATACTCTGGTCGATCCAACAAGGATCGAGCCAATGGTTTCGCCTTTGGCAATGAGTGGGACCCCGGCAATCGTGATTAGATTGACAAGGAATTCGGGAAAGGCAAAATAGGGATCGTGCGGCGCGTCAATATTCACATACGGCTTGCACGAACTCAAGATGAAACCACTTAATCCCTCATTGATCTGCAGTTTACGATTGTCGATGTCTGACCAGCATCCGGCTGCACGCACCAAATTGGGAAGGTCCTCCCGTTTTTCCACGGTTGAGATGATGGCGCCGTCAATGGAAAGTAAATCCATCACCTCCGTGAGAACGGTGGTGCGCACCTGTTCGCGCGTAAGATCAGAACGTAAAGCATCGCTGATGCGCGCCACGACCTCAAGGTCATGTTCGCGCTGTTTTCGGTTCGTGATGTCAATGGCAGTGCCAATGGTGGCTTTTTGGCCTTGATAATCAATGTAGCCTGCTGTGATATCCAGCCACTTCTGGTCATGCGTCTTGGTATAGAATGTGGTCTCAAAACGCGCCATACCCGATTCTTCACGCACCAAATCGGCGTATTTTTGTCTGACCAGGTCGCCCTCACCATGGTCAATGATGTTCCACAGGCTGGTCTGTAAAAGTTCTTCTTCTGAATAGCCTGTGATCTCGCACCACATGGGGTTGACGTAAAGGAATTGCTCCAGGTGAATAAAAATGCCCGCAGCAGCCGTTTGTGCCAGCGCCTTGAATTTTGCTTCGCTTTCGCGGATGGCGTTTTCAGTGAGTTTTCTGTCGGTGATATCCCTCACATACGCCACCGCAAATTTTGTGCCCTCAATATTGGTGATCTGTGTGCTGATCTCTACAGGAAAAATCACGCCATTCTTGCGCACGCTGGGAATGTCGTTATAACGCCCGCTCTGTTCGATTTGCCTGAGCAGAAAGTCCTCGTTTTGAGTTAAAAATTCTTTAGAAACCAGGTCTGCCACATTCATAGACAAAAGTTCTTCGTGGGTATAACCGTAGATTTCTTCAGCTACAGCATTGCAATCCAGGATCTGTCCGCTTAAAGAAGCCAGGAAGATGCAATCCGTGGAAGCTTGAATGAGCAGTTCATTGCGTTTGGTACTGGTGCTGAGCGCTTGTTCATCCCGTTTTCGCTGTATGGCGATGGCCACCTGCGTCGAAACAAAGGTCAACATTTGTTCATCGCGTTTCGTAAAACGGACCCCTTCTGAGTAGGTCTGCACGCCCATCACGCCAATAGCTTTATTTTCGATAATAAGTGGAATACCGATCCAATCCAGAGATGGAGCGCCAAGGCTTTCCACTTCGCCTTTTTCCAACAATAGCGCAAAGACATCCGGGTTGGCCAGCAGGGGTTTGCCAGAACGCAACACGTAGTCTGTCAACCCTTTACCGGGTTTGCGGGGTGAAGGCGGAGAGTCGTTCTGATCGACAAAATACGGAAAGGACAGAAGGTCAGCAGCGGAGTCGTAGAGGGCTATGAAAAAATTCTCGGCCGGCATCAATTCCATCAAGACGCTGTGGATGGATTGGAACAAGTCTTCCAGTGTTTGCGCGGTAATCGTGCTTTGCGCAATCTTATAAATGATCTCTTGCGCCTTTTCATTGTAGTGCTTTTCGGTAATCTCTTCTCCAATACTGGCGATGGCGGTAATGTTGCCGCTATCATCCTTGAGTAGCGTGTTGTTCCATGATATGAACAGATGTTCACCGGTCTTTTTAAGGATCACGCTTTCATTTCTTTGGGTAATCTCACCCTCTTTGGCGTGGTCAAGGCGGTCGTGCTTCTGCTGATCCGCTGTATCAGCGGGGATGAAGCGCTCAAACCAGTTTTTTCCCATGACCTCTTCTTTTTGCCAGCCGGTACTCTCGAGAAAATGAGAGTTGCAAAAGGTCAAATTGCCTTGAATATCTGTGATGATGGCGATGAGCTTAATGGATTCCATCAGGGTGCGTAAATATTGTTCCGACTGCAGGTTGGCCTGTTCGATCTTCTTCTCGATCGTGACATCCTCACCAACCGATTGGTATTCGATGAAATGCCCCTCATCATTCCGGATCGGTTGGGTCTTCCAGCGGTACCAGAATTGTTCCCCTGTCTTTTTCTTTACGCAGTGTTCGCTGATTTCAGGCACCATATCCGGGGTGATCTCGGTCAGAAGTTGTTCATTGATCTTGCGAAATTCCGCGGATGAAATGGAAGTTAACCTCTCGCCGATCAATTCATTGGCGCTCATACCCAGAAAAGTGGAATAAGCCTGGTTCACAAAAGTGATCAACCCATTGGGTTTGAAGCGGACGATCATTTCGGGGTTGTCTTCAACAATCGCCCTGTAACGTGCCTCGCTGACTTTTAACGCCCTTTCAGCTTCTTCACGGTCGCTAACGTCTCTGACCACTCCGATGTAAGCCGTTTGAGCGCCATCCGTATCGACAAATGCCCTGATGTTGATCTCCCCCGGGAAGGTCGTGCCATCAACCCGGCGAATCAGGTAGCTTCCCTTATGGATCGATCCATCCATCAAGCCAAGCAGAAACTCAGATTCCTCGATGGAGCCACTTTTCAAGGCAAGAAAATCAAGGATCTTTTTTCCAACCAGCGCGAGGTCATTCGAGACCCCCAACATGGAAGCCAGTTGCGGGTTTGCGAATAGAATGCAGCCCAACGAATCGACCAGAACCACGCCGTCAGGAGAAATCTCGATCAAATTACGATAGTGGCTTTCACTTTCAACCAGAGCTTCTTCAATCCGCTGTTGCTCCGATATATCGATGATCCATCCTTCAAGCGCGATGATCTTTCCATCCGGGTTGAAAACGCCTTTGCCCTGTTCCTGTACCGTGCGGCAGCTTCCGTTGGAGTGAATGATGCGATAGACGATCCTGAAAGGGCGGTTTTCAGATAACGCATTCTGAATCTCCTTCCAGGTTCGCCATTGGTCTTCAGGATGAATGATCTTGGAATAAACCAGATCCTTTTTGCCAACGAAACTTTCGACCGGATAGCCTGTAAGTTGATAGCAACCCTCGCTAAGGAATTGCATTCCTCTGGCTTCATCATTATTGCAGCGGTAAACCACACCAGGCATGATGCCAAGCAGGGGGGTAAAATCAGTCTTTCCTGCCAGCGCGGTTTCCACTATATGATTGGGGGTTTTTTCTATGATCACCAAGTGGGCATTTTTACCCATATATTCCAGATTAAGCAAAGAAGAAACTTTAATCCAGTTGGCTTTGGTGATCGGGTCTTTCAATTTTCGGATGCGGTTGATCTTGCCATCATGTTTTTCAAACACGATGAATTCGTTCTTAAAGATCTGGAAGTCTCGCGTGCAAGCCGAGTTCGAAAAAAGGACTTCTTCGTTTTCAGAAACAATAATTATAGAAGAAGGGAGAGACTCAGCCCAAAAGGTGAGTTTGTCGTCTGCATGGGTGGATTTAATGTCTTCAATGAGGCTGTCAGGCATGAGGCTCTCTTTAGATCTTGTCAATCATTGTCACACGATCTCTCCCATTTTCTTTCGACCTGTAAAGTGCTTTATCAACAGTTTTAATCATCATGTTGATGGACGAGGTTTGCGAATTCGCGGCGGTGACGCCGACGCTAATGGTTACTGCAATTTTACCAACAGAAGTGGAGAATGGCAGATCAGCCACTGATTTGCGAATGCGTTCTGCGACCACTTTAGCGTTTTCAGGCTTTTGTTCGATCAATAAGATCAAAAATTCCTCGCCGCCGTAACGCGAAATATAATCGGTTTCGCGGATCTTGGCAGTGGCGCGGTTCGCGATCTCCACCAGGATCTCATCCCCAATCGGGTGACCGTAAACATCGTTAATGGCTTTAAATCGGTCAATATCCAGCATGATCAAGGATAACGGCCGTGAATAGCGTTTGGCAGCCACAAATTCACGATTTGCGATCTCGTCAAAACCGCGGCGATTGAGTACGTTGGTCAATTCATCGGTGATGGCCAGGCGCTGAACTTCCTGCAGCAGGTTGGCATTCTCAATGGCGATGGCCACCTGACCACCAAAAATGGAGGCGGCCT
The DNA here is from genome assembly GCA_964599995.1 of uncultured Anaerolinea sp. Lineage (GTDB taxonomy): Bacteria > Chloroflexota > Anaerolineae > Anaerolineales > Anaerolineaceae > UBA6107. Next base: position 5,267 of record CAZRHZ010000055.1, read on the forward strand.
GCACATCAATCTTCTTCAATCCTTCACCCCAAAGGCAAAGCACGCCTATGGAATTCTGTTCCACCACCAGAGGGGTTAGTATGGCTTTGGTGTCTTTCGTGAACAAGATGGCTTCAGAGAGCTTTTTGACAGCAGGTTTTAACGCGGTGGGGATGATCTGGAGCAGTACATCATCTGGATCTTCGATATATAAGGCCTGCTGAGAACTGATCACTTCGCGTATGGTGGGCAGCGTATCAATTGGCGCTACCAGGTCCTTTGTCTTTCCTCCACCAATTTTTTTGATCAAAGCAAGAATGTTTGCCTGAACTGAAGAATATGCCAGGGTCAGGTTCTCAATTGAATTAGATTTCAGCGCCACCAGGCTGTGAATCTTTTGCAATTCCAGCTCCATTCCAATGGTGGACATTACGGTCTTAGTATCTACACCGTGTTTAATGGTGGCAGATACGCGACTTAGCGATTCGATCAAGGCGTTGGCGTGCGACAACTGGCTGGATTGGTTGCGCTCTGTTTCAAGTAGGTGAATCTTCGCTATGGCTGTTGAGATCTGCATGGCCGCGTATTCGCCCAATGAGCGAATATCGTCGGTGATTTGCTCGATCCCGGGATATCCAATGATAATGGCGCCCAATTTCGTGCCTTCGGCGATCAGTGGGAGGCAGAAGAGGGTTTTTTCCTGGTACAAACCGTGGAACTTCTCCTCCATTTTGCTGCTCTTCGTGATGTCAGGGATGATGGTAGCTTTTTGAGTTCCCAGGATCTCTTCGGTCAGGGTCTGGTCACCAGGATTGGAATTGCGAACCAGGTATTCCTCTTTTTTCTGACCCGTGGCAGCCCAACCCTTGACCGTATGTGTGGACTCATCCCACCTTGAAATATAGACGTTCGTTCCCTCGGATAATCCCACGAGCTTTTCGGGTAGAAGGGCGAAGATCTGATCAAGAGAGGTTGCCTGAAGCACCTGTTGGGTGACATCGTTGATCAAACGAAGTTTTTGGCTCAGCCGGGTTGAAGCGTGAAAGAGGCGTGCATTCTGGATGGCCAAACCGGCTTCAGTGGCGAAGATCTGCATGGCAATGGTCTGAATTTTGTTAAAGAATCCCGCAACGTCGCTGTCGCAATTCAGAAAACCGATCACTTTGTCTTCTGAAATAATCGGCGCAGCGATATGAGATTTGATCCATTCCGATTCCGCCAGTTTGTGCCAGTTCTGTTCAAGATGCGGGTAATAGGAAAGAATGGGCTGTTTGGTTTGTATCATCCTCGAGAAGTTGTCAATCTCATGGATATCAAAAGTCTTTGACATCATGAGTTCTTCGGTTCCCAACACCTCATATCCCTTGGATCGGACGATCCTCGCTTTATTCCCCTCAATTAGCATAATATTGGCGGTTTTATACGAAACCACTCTTGAAAGGTTAAGAAGAATCTTATCGAGAACTTCATCCAAGTTAAGGCTGCTATTTAGAGCGATGGACAAATCAGCGAGGGCAGCAGCCAGAATCTGCTGGTCCTCGTCTATATCGAGAGGTATATTTTTCGACCCCGCAATTGGAAAAGACGTAATAGATTTACTATTTTTCACGTTCTGGCTCCAATTTGAGTGCTAAGTTTAATATGATAATGAGTTCTCGATGTTTATTGACTATGTACTATTATACGAACCCCTTCACGAATCGCGCAAGCAATTTCACCAGGAAAAATAGACGAGAGAAAAAATAAAATCTGCACAAAAATACCGGGGAATTACTATTGATGTATTTTTGAATTTCATGTTAGAATGTACCGGTCAGATGCTCGGGTGCCCCCCTCACCCGGGCATTTGACATTTAATCGGGGGAAATGCTTTAATCATGATAGGTTCTATAAAGGAGGAACTTTGGATAAAAGATATCGGGGGTTGGGTCTTATTGGATTGCTGTTAAAGATAATGGGCATCTTGGAACTACTGGTCGGATTTGCCGGTTTAATCATTATTCCACTGGTAATGACTGATTCCTCCAGTGGTTTTCAATTACCCGGTTTTGGCAACCTGCTCCCTGGAACCAGTATGATCGTGGGGATCCTTTCAGGACTGATCACCTTTTTAATCGCTTCAGTAGCGGGTCTACTCACTTTTTCGATGGGAGAGATATTTAACCTTTTGATTGCCATTGAAGCAAACACTCGCATGACGAGAATCCATCAGCAGGAACAAGATTAAGATAACAAAATATCCCAAGGAGCCAACATGTTCAGAAAACCCAGATTTAGACCTGTGAGGCGAGATATGATCGGTGGTGTTCCGCCCATCCTTCGCCGGGCTCACGAACTGATGCTCAGAGAGCAATTCGACGAAGCTGCCGGTATCTATGAACAATTGGCCTACGGTGCGCAATCACGAGGTCTTCCGCAGGATGCCCACTTGTTCATGACCGCTGGTCACTGCAGAGTTCGCAACCGCCAAATCGATCTCGCGATGGGCAATTTCAAACAGGGTTTGGAAATCATGGCTGCCAGGGGTAGGTTGGCGAACGTCTCTCAAGTTGGACAACGCTGCGAATTCGACTTAAAGAATGCTGGGTTTGAAAAAGAAGCATATGAGATCAACCAGTTGATCCAATCTTTGGTCGGGCAGCCTACCTATGAAGTGCAACCGGCAACATCAATCAGAAGCAGAATAATCCCCGTGACTTGTGATGCCTGTGGTGGAACATTACGGGCAGATGAAGTGGAATGGATTGACGACTCCACAGCAGAATGCCCCTGGTGTGGATCCACGATCCAGTCAACGTGAAGGGGTAACAAAAAAGACCGAGAAATCTCGGCCTTTTCAGGCGGGGAGGGAGAGATTCGAACTCTCGGTCGAGTTAACCCCGACAATCACTTAGCAGGCGATCCCGTTCGTCCACTCCGGCACCTCCCCGGGTATTCACTTTTTCTTACAGTCAGGTCTGGCGGAAGGGGAGGGATTCGAACCCACGTTGGCTTTCACCAAACCTGTTTTCAAGACAGGCGCCTTAAACCGCTCGGCCACCCTTCCTCAATAACCTGCAGGAAAAGTCATTTTATCATGATTGAGCTTGCCAGACAAGGAAACCGGCCAGTTACTGAATTTGGTAAACAAATGAATTCACGCGGCTGATTTTACAGATATTTTGGAATATCCGACACCTTCACCCCAAGATCGGTGGATGAAACAGCAATTTCCCTCAAGGCCTCAAAGGTAAGATCTTTTAACTTCAATCCCCTGTTCTTTTTCAACTGCTCAAAAAGCAACAGGTAGCTTTTCGTGATCCCCGCGTTCCAGTCCAGCGCCAGCAAGGAAGCGGTTTTCTGAAGAATTTTGGGGTCCCCGCCTTCGATCTCGGTGAAATTGCCGAAGGGCATCTCGTCCAGAGAGATTTCCAGACCGTCCAATTGATAGATCGTGCGCCATTTTTCATACTTGACGCTCAAGCGGTACCCCAAGGCTTCTAGCAGAGCTCGGGCCGCTGAAAAGTCGCTAACTTCGAATTCGATCTCAGGACGCAGGTTCGCCCCATCTTTAACTTGCGATGGTCCTTTATAGGTCAGGATGGCCGCGTTATCCTGGCGCAAGCGCAGCACGCGGTGCTCGCGAGTCAGGCTCATGTCAGGGGTATCAAAACGATAATTCACTTCGAGTGTGCGTTCTCGAACGAGGTTGCTGCCGATGCTGCGCACGCGTTTCTCATAGGCATTCATATCCGCCAGGTAGAATTTGATCTCCACTTCAACGGGCGGTTTGGACATTTTCTTCCCCTTCTTTCTGGTTGTCTGAATTTCCAGGTATATGCAACGCGATATACGGCTCAACAAAATAAAGCGACAGCAAGACAACAATCAACAGTAGACAAGTGATCACCAGCGGCAGCAGATGCATTTTCAAAGGTAGAGGGTTTCGTGTAAGAACGAGTCGGTCGACCCAATACCAGATGGCAACCAACAAGGTGAGTATCGTGGAAAAAAGCACACTCCATTTGATCCAGCGCCAAATAATTGTAACCGCGGTCAGCAAGGTAAGTCCAAGAAAAACATTCTTAAACACGCCATAGATCGGCATGCTTTCAGGAGCAAACGCTTTCAACCAGCTCCAGGATTGGAGGATGCCCACCACCCCCGTGAAACTTACGCAAGCCCCCAAAAGGAAGATCGCCACGAGCAGGTAAATCAGAAATGGTCGTTTAATCATCATCAGATAAAATCAACAAGATCTACGAATAAATATACAGCGGTTAATTACCACCTGGAGCGGTGTTTTTATATTCGTACATAGAGTAAAGCAACTCATTCTTCACCGAGTATTCTTCGCTCCACGTTCCGCCTGGATATTCAGACTCGATCAAATGAATATCGCTCTCGTGGTTGGGCAAGAAGACGAACAGGATGCGATCACCGCTGGGTTTAGGAACCTCTGGCGATTGCCAGTCAGGATTCATATTGAAATACTTGATCTGGTGAGCCAGATACGGCAGACTGTTGATGGAATCGTACCCCATGTTGGGATACCCGCAGAATACCACTTCCTGTCCAGCGGGTTCAGAAAGCAAGTAATTCGCAAGTTGCTGGGCAATTCGGCCGTGGATACCTGAAAAATCGCTCTTCGGAGTGTATTCGCGATAGTAGAAACGGGCATCATCGGCTGCCAGCAGAGCCATGATCAGTATCATGACCACATTGGTAACCAGCTTGGCTTTGGGTAAGAAACGGATCACCAGGTCTCCGAGCCGTTTCAAACCGAAGCCCAATATCAACGCAATTGCGGGGGTGGCGGCCACAAAACGCTGGGCAGCCGGCGTGCTTTCACTCAATCCTACCGCCAGCGTGATGCCGCACAGCCAGAAAAAGAGGATTTGGTTGCGGCTATCTTTCGGATGCAAGAGCATGAAAACCAAACCAAGCAAAAAGAGAATGCCCGGATAACTGCGTAATGCTGGCACACCCGGTTCATACCACATTCGGATGGGAAGATCCACGTAACCACGTACGGCTAACCAGAGTTGCTTAATAAAGATGGCCGTCTGGGTTTGGCCTGTTTGTTCCATGGTCAGCCGCATCCACTCTCCCATGATCGTCACGCGGTTCATGGGCGCCATCAATTCATTCGGGTTCTTCAAAAAGAACCAACCTAGCGGTAGGAACACGATCAGGGTCGTCCAAAACATGAGCAGCAAGTTAGGTAGCGCCCTGCGAAACTTCGCGGGTTCTGAGAGACTCGCGGTCAACAACCACACCGGAATAATGAGCACGAGTACCCGGCTAGAAGTGTAGAAATATTGCGAAAGGCCGAGGGCGAACCCTGACACCAGATAAGCGGTGCGTTTATCATGCTGCCAGCCGATCCACAAACATCCCAGCACCAGCGTCATGAAAAAGCCGTCCCAGATGTTATTCAAGCCGATGCGGCTGAAGTTCAGATGCAGATGCAGACAAGATAAAAACAAAGCGGAAAGAATGCCACCTACTGTACCAAACATGGACCGGCCGACAAAAAAGACCAGTGCAACGGTCAGAGCGCCTGAAAAAGCGGAAAGCAGCCGTAAAGCCTGAGTGGTTTGGCCGAAAATGACTATGGAGAGTGATTGGAGAAAATTATGAAAACTTGGGAAAGAGAACCAGCCAACAATAAAAATGTTATCCATATTGCCGTTCAAGAAGTTCAACGAGAACAAGCCGGAAGAGGCTTCGTCACCTGACAATACGATCGGGATGGTTTTGGTGTTGATGGCGCGGATGACAAAGGCTGCAGCAAAAAAAGCCAGGCCCGTTAGCACAATCGACCAGGAAATCTTCTGACGCTGGAATAGGGATTTCGCCCCGCCGATGATGGCGGTGAGAATGCCTGCGCCCCAGCAGATTACCGCCAGCTGCGGCAGCGCCATTTTTGCGCTAAAACCTGCGGCCACGCAAGTGAGCATGCTGAAGATCAGGCTAAAGATCAGTATCAACAATTGCCAGACCGAGATCTTTAACCAACTGGTGATCGAACGGACCGATTTCTCAACCCATGCAGGAAAATGATTTCTTTCGATCGACCATACCCCCAGCAGGAACATCAGCAAACAAATGGGAATGAGCAGGTTGATGAAAATGCGGGATTCCACGGCAGCATTTTTACGCAAAACCTGGCAAAGTATCAGAACCAGCAAGCTCCCGACGATCAAAACTAGCTGGGGCAGAGAATCCGAGAGACGGGTCGTCGGATCAGGCGATTGGATCGATGAAGACAAGTTGCGCCGTTGATTGGGATTGGGCGATTGTTCACTCATAGGAATTATTATAGTGCAAGTCAAAAAAAGGACAGTCCCTGTTCGGTAGGAATCTGCTGCCTGCGCAACTTGACTTCCTCCTTATCATAGATATACTTTTTATAGAGGACCGGGATGAAACTGTCATTTTGGGACGCGCTATCCATTCTGTTTGTTATCGCCACGATCTTGTTGATCGCGGTGGTGGCGATCATCTTTTTTGATCCCGAATCGCCTGTCAACCCCTTCCCTTACCCGACAATACCTGCCACTATTTTGGTCCCGAGCCTGACCCCCACCAAGGTTTTTCTGCCCCCCACCTGGACCCCCACCCCGAAAATTGTTTCTACACCCAATCCGTAGCAGTGTTACAATCCTGAGTAGGTTTTTTAAATCCATTCTTCGAGAGAAACGATGAGCGATCAAATCTCAGTAGAGGTATTTAACCATTTGGTCGGATTGGCGGCGCTTGAATTAACCGCGGACCAGGCTGAATATTTGCGCACCCAGCTAAACAATCAGTTAAAAGTGATCCAGGAACTGAAGGCCATCCCACTGGATGAATCTGTACCGATCAGTTTGCACGGTGTGCCGTATGAGAAAGCGAACAGCGGCCTGCCGCGTGAAGACGAGTGGAAACCCTATTCCAATCCGGCGGGAATTCTCAAACAGGCTCCCCAGGTCGATGATGGTTACATTGTCGTGCCTGATATTCCGCATACCACGTTAAAGTAGGCCTCCATGGAACTCAGCGATCTTAATGCTCTCGATCTGACGAAATTGCTGCGGCAAAAGAAGACCTCCGCCGTAGAGATCCTCCAATCGGTGTTTCAACGCATTGGCAGTGTGGACGGCCGATGCGGAACCGTCGAACACGGCCCGCTGACAGATGAAGACCGGCAGAAGGTGCACGCTTTTATCACACTGACAGACGAACGCGCCCTCGAACAAGCCAAACGGGTGGATGGTAAGATTTCCCAAGGGGAAGACCCTGGCCTGCTGGCGGGTGTGCCATTCTCAGTTAAAGATATTTTCTGCGTGGAAGGCACGCATTCCACGGCTGCCTCGAAAATCCTGGCCAATTTCATCGCTCCTTATACTGCCACGCCCGTTGCACGCATGGAAGCAGCAGGTGCCGTGATGGTCGGAAAGGTGAACCTGGATGAATTCACTTACGGCTCTTCCAACGAATCATCAGCGTTCCAACCCAGCCCGCGTAACCCGTGGGATACCGCCCGTGTGCCCGGCGGCTCTTCGGGTGGCAGCGCGGCTTCTGTAGCTGCGGGAGAAGTTCCCCTGTCGCTTGGCACAGACACGGCCGGTTCGATCCGCCAGCCCGCCGCCTTCTGCGGTGTGGTGGGGGTAAAACCCACTTATGGACGGGTCTCACGCTACGGCTTGATCGCGTTCGCCTCTTCGCTTGACTGTCCGGGGCCTGTGGCGCGGACGGTCGCGGATGCAGCCGCCATGCTGCAGGTGATCGGCGGTGCGGATGAGCACGACGCCACCTCCAGCCCGAATGCCATGCCAGATTATCTTGCCAACCTTGAAAAAGGGGTGAAGGGCATGCGCATCGGCCTGTCGCCCGATTATTTCCGCATCACCTATCCCGACCCCCAAACGGGTGAATTGTTGATCCAGCCCTTACCGGCCGGCATTGAAAAAGCCGTGCGATACGCGGCTGAAAAACTGGCCGCAATGGGAGCGGAGATCGTTGAAGATGTTCCCATGCCAAATACCAAATATGGCATCCCGGCCTATTTTGTGATCAGCCGGGTCGAAGCCGCCTCCAATCTACACCGCTACGACGGGGTGAAATATGGTTGGCGCACCCCCGAAAGCCTGAACGACCTGACCCAAATGTATCGGCATTCGCGCAATGAAGGTTTCGGCCTGCAGCCCAAACTGCGTATTTTAATGGGAATGTACGTGAGCGCTGCCCAGTACAGTGAGGAATATTACAAGCGTGCTCTGCGCGTCCGCACCCTGATGCGGCGCGATTTTGAGAACGTTTTTGACCCTAATGGCAAATACCGTCTGGATGCCCTGCTGACCCCCACCACGCCCACCACCGCCTTCGAGATGGAAGCGGTTTATGGCAACTCTGTATTGATGCAGTACGCTGATCAGCTGACTGTGCCGGCCAACCACGCCGGCAATCCGGGCATCTCACTGCCGGCTGGTCTTGACGAGGGCGGACTGCCTATTGGTATCCAGCTGCTGGGAGCCGACTACTGCGAAGATAAACTCTTCCGCATCGGAAAAGCCTATGAGCAGGCCACAGAAAGCGAATCATGGCGAAAGATCAAACCCAAGGTTCTAAGATAGGATGTTACAAAAATTAATATGCGTAATCGAATGATCTTGTTGGTATTCACAGCAGTGATGATCCTCGCGACGGCATGCCAAACTGCAGGCGGGCTCTCGCTGCAATTTTCTCCCATTGTTGAGAAAGTGAACGGGCGCTTTGTGCCCACTATTGGGCCAACCAACACCTACACGGCCACCGTGACCAACACGTTTGAGCCCTCCGCTACACCGACGCTGACGCTTACGCCGACCAGCACCGCCACGCAAACCGCGACCGCTCAACCGACGCGGACCACGGCTCCCACTCAGAAAGTGGTGAGCACATCAGCTCCGGCAGCCAGCACCAGCGGCTGCAGCGGCGGGGATACCTCTGTTGAAGCGAACGTGTTGAGCATGATCAATTCACAACGCAGCAGCGCCGGATTGAGTTCATTGAGCAATTCGTCCTCGCTGGCTGAAACCGCCCGCAATTACAGCCGTTCGATGGCTCAAAACGGATTCTTTGAGCACGGCGATATTTGGGGCAGGGTGAACGCCTCTGGTGCGTATTCCGCGGTGGGAGAGATCTTATATGCGGGATCAGGAAGCCTGAACTCACCTTCAAACGCAGTGAGTGCCTGGTTGAACAGCTCGAATCATCGCGAGATGATGTTGAGTTCCAGATACACCATGGCCGGGGTCGGTTACTGGTGCGATCCGAACAGCACCTACGGTGGGTACTATACCGTCGATTTTGCGACCCCTTAGGTATGAAGATTAACTTGACTACCCTTGTGTATGGATAGAGGAACCATGACAGAATATGAAGCAGTGATTGGATTGGAAACACACATTCAACTCAATACCACCACCAAGGTGTTTTGTTCGTGCAAGGCAGACTCGTGGTTCGACGCGCCAAACACCAATATCTGCCCGGTGTGCTGCGGTCTGCCGGGTGTACTTCCGGTCTTGAACAAGGCGGTGGTTGAGAAGGCCGTGCTGCTGGCTAATGCCATGGGTTCCGAGATCAGGCCGCTCTCGTATTTTGACCGCAAGAACTATTTCTATCCCGATTTACCCAAGGGCTACCAGATCTCACAGTTCGATCAGTCCATTGCCAAGGGTGGTTATCTCGACTTGCCGGTGCCCGCCAGCGCTTCGCCCACCAAAGAAGCCTATGTGCGGCGTGTGGGGATCTGGAAAGCGCACATCGAGGAAGATGCGGGCAAAACCAAGACCTCGGGCAACTGCCGTCTAATCGATTTCAACCGCTGCGGAGTTCCGCTGGTGGAAATGGTGACCGCACCCGACCTGCGCACCGCGGACGAGGCTGCCCAGTATCTCACCCGCTTGCGCCAGTTGCTGCGTTGGATCGGCATCTCGGAAGCCGACATGGAGAAGGGCCACCTGCGCTGCGACGCCAACGTATCCATCCGGGTCAAGGGTGAGACCAAGTTGAACCCGAAGACTGAGATCAAGAACGTCAATTCAATCGACGCGGTAAAGGAATCCATTGTCAAAGAGATCGAACGCCAGATCCGCGAGGTGGAAGCCGGCAACCGCATTGAAGCCTGGACGCTTGAGTGGGATGAAGACACCAACTCGCTCAAGAAGATGCGCTCCAAAGAGACCGA
>CAZRHZ010000056.1:0-15400 GCA_964599995.1 uncultured Anaerolinea sp.
GCTGCCCAGGCCGTCAACAAGCAGGCCCTCGAGACTTCTGAAGCCAGCGAGAAAATGAAATTGGCGTCTGAACAATTGATCGCAGCCGTGGATTCAGTTTCTGCTGTGGTGGAAGAGAACACCGCGTCCACTGAAGAGATGGCCGCCAACTCAAGTGAAGTGACCCAGGCCATTGAAAGCATCGCCAGCGTCAGCGAAGAGAACAGCGCGGCGATCGAAGAAGTGAGCGCCAGTACTGAAGAGATGAGCGCACAGGTGGAGGAAGTCACCGCTTCAGCGCAGTCCCTTTCAGAGATGGCAAACGCTCTGCAGCAGATTGTGGATCGCTTCAAGTTGACCCAAGAGTAAATCTTTTTGAGGATAGATTAAAACAAAAAGGAGTCTGAGATCAGGCTCCTTTTTTGCGTGAAGAATCGATTACATTCTGGTACAGATCATTCCGCCGTCCACGTGCAGCGTTTCGCCGTGAATGTAACTGGCATCGTCGCTGGAGAGGAACAGGATGGCGTTGGCGATATCATCCGGCTCACCAATGCGGCGCTGCGGGATCTTTTCGAGGAAGTATTGCACCTGATCCTGGTCTCCAAGCATGTTGTGCGTCAGGCCTGTTATGACCATGCCGGGTGCCACAGCGTTGCAATTGATGTGGTAACCCGAGCAGTCCACAGCGATGCCCTGGGTCATCATCTTGGCTGCACCCTTGCTGGTGTTGTAGATGGATTGTCCCTGGCCGGCGACTTCACCCATGATCGAGGTGATGTTCACGATCTTGCCGTAGTCCTTGTCCATCATGGTGGGCAGCACGGCGCGGCTGAAGAAGAACATGCCGCGCACATTGATATCCATCACGCGGTCGTATTCGTCATTCTCCATCATGGCGAAAGGTACGAACTGGCCGGTTCCGGCATTGTTCACCAATATATCGAGTGTGCCAAATTTTTCAATGGTTTCATTGACGCAGGCTTCCACTTCTTCCTGCGAACGCACATTGACCTTCATGGCCAGGCATTCAGCTCCGGTTTCCTTGACCAGACGCTCGGTCTCTGCGATTCCATCCATGTTAACATCACAGATGGTCACTTTGGCACCTTCACGGGCGAATTTCACGGCAGCGGCACGGCCGATTCCGGACGCCGCTCCGGTGACGATGGCTACTTTTCCTGTAAAACGATTGCACATATTTCCTCCGAAGTTTATTTTTGTAAAATTTCGCTGATCGATGCAACCAACGCTTCAACGACATACTTGCGGTAAGGTCCTACCGGGCATCCTGCATAAATGCCGGTCGTTTTTTGCTCTTTGAATTTTCTCACCAAAGGTTTCTCCCAATCAGGATAGGGAATTGGAGCGTTGCGATCATATTCTGAAAACGCACAGAACTTCTTGATCGCATGGAAGATCATCAGATCTGTGTTCTCAGCGGTGAATTCGGTCGGTAGTTCGATGGCGTAATCAAAACCTTCATCGATGGCCTTACGGTAAGCTGCATAAGTTTCGTACTTGGTCCGTTTGGGATCCCAATATTCGTCGGCATATTCATCCTGTGACCAAACCAGATCCCATTTTCCACTCCAGGCAGCCATCAGTTCGCGCATCTGGGCTTCCAACGGCTCGCGATAAAGAGGGGCACGTTCATCCTGGGTTTCTTTCTTGAATGGGTGGCCGTGTTTTGAAAGAATGACCAATACACTGGCGTCTTGCGGAAGTTCTTTTAGCTGATCGCGCAGCATTTGCACGTAGCCATTGCGTAGTGGTGGATGGTTGCCGATTTGATCGCTCATGATTACAGTTGCCCGGCCTCTGACATATTCGTGTGTTTTTACCAGAGAGTGACCATAATCCTCGAAGTCGCTGTAAATGGGACAGTTGATATTCTGATACACTATGGTCTCGCAGCCAGCTGAGATCAGTTCTTCCACCGCGTTCTGTATTGTAGGAGGATCCATATAGTAGGCGTTGCGAAATTCTGTGCCGGGGAAGCGTTTTTCAAGTTGTTTTACAGCATCTTCATAGACTTGACGAAGCTGTTTTCGGAAAGACACTTTTTTCTCTGGCAGCAAATGGCCATAATACCAACCCACGACCTTCGCACCAATTTTGTCGCAGACATCCGGGTAACCGTTTGGACCATCTCCCGTGTAAAGGAAATATCCATGATCCCAGCGGTTTTTTTTGTTGGCTTTCACCCATTTGTATGTACATTCTACGTATGGAATGCCATTCTTGTTTAAAAACGATCCACGCGCATCGATCAATTGCTTGGGTTTGAACACTTCGCGCGCGAGGGGATTTTCTGGATCGATTAGGCCAGTACCTTTGTCAGCCAGGATCAGCTTCACAAGGAAACCTGGTAGAGTGTAATGAAACACATGCTCCATGAATTGGCTGTAAAATCCAGGTTCGTACTCCTCGGGCATGCCCATTTCGCCAATGATCACACCAGTCTTCCCTGTGGCATACCTGGGCTGATTTTTAAACAGTATTTCATAACCATACTGTTTGCCATACTTGCGTTTCTCTTTACTGCTGAGTGTCATGACTTATCCTATTCAGGAGTACAGCCGTTGGATCGGAAATCCCGGTGCAATAACATGCTGCCGATCATGAAACCGATCTGTCCGAGTGAGTTGATGCCTTCCTCGACCCACTGCATGGCCACGGTTTGTTCCGCGCTGGCCAGCATGCTCATCGACAGCAGCCCCAAAAAGGCCACGATGAAGCAAACCGCTGCAACAATAGCTTTGCGTTTGAAAGAGATGTAGGTCAGCAATCCGTGACAGCCGAGGCTTGAGACGGTCATGACGAAGAGGAAAGGGATCTTCCAGGCGGCCATGGCCAGCATGGGTGTTCCGCTGCTCTTCTTGCGAATCAGGATGATGATGGCCACCACCAGGGCGAGGAAGCCGGGGGCCAGCATGGTGAATTGAACCTGGCTCATCAGTTGAAAATCACCCACTTCCGCCGCGTAAAGCAGTTTCCAGGTGGCCTTGAGCAAACCGCCCAGGGCGATCAAGAGCGCACCGGCCATCACCATGCGGCTGCAGGGTTTTCCACGTGCCAGCGCGATGATTTTCACCAAAAAGATAGCGCCGATCAGAAAAGCGATGTTCGGAACAAAATCCATCAAAGCCAAACCGATCGAGTAGGTCATTTTGCCCTTCCATTTTTACTCTTGCTGAATACGATCAATCCCCATATTGAAACGATCAGGCATAGGACCGCAGATAATGCGAAGGGTCCTTGCGGAATCCATTTGTCGAACAAAAAGCCGCCAAGAACCGAGGCCAGCATGGTACCCAGCGCAGCGCAAAAACCATAAAAACCCATTACAGAGCCGCGCACTGAATCGGGGGTTTGCTGGGCGATCAACGCGCCGCCGGTCACCACACCGCTGATCTGCACGAATCCCATGAAGAGCCCCAGTACGATCATGACGCTACTGAGGGGATCTGCGATCAACAAGGTGGCCAGGTAGACCAGGCCAGTCAGTCCGGTGGCGATGGCCACCGCCAGAAAACGGTTGAGCTTGTCAGCTAAAATGCCAAAGGTGGGAGCGGAGATCAACCCCATCACCTGGGTGACGCCCATGATCATGCCTGCCCGTGCCAGAGCTTCAGAACTGCTCAACCCGGCCACGCTGGTACCGTAGGTGGTGATCCAGAGGGTGAAGAAAGTGCCGATGACGGTGATGGCACCGGTGGCAGCGAAGGTGACGCCGTAAGCTAAAAAGATGCCCGGGTCTGACCTGGCCGCTTGAAGAGCCTCTTTGGCAATCTGGAGGGCGCTACGTTTTTCATCCGCCTGGGTTTTTGATTTGCCCATCAGGCCGGTCAACATGATCACTGCCGCGATCACGGCCACCAGGGCTACGATCCAGTAAGTATATTTGGCTGCAGATTGAACATCCGCGCCGGCGTTGGAGAAAATCTTTGGCAAACGAAGGAAGAGGAATACCGTCAGCAGCGCGCCGATGCCCGAGCTCATGGCCACCATGCCGTAGGCTTTGCCGCGGTCCTTATTTTCCACGTAATCCGCCAGCAGGGCGGTGCTCATGGTGTTGGAGGCGTTTGAACCTGCCGAGAAGATCATGCGGCTGATGAAAAGCAGAAAAACTGTCCCGGCCAGTGGGTAAATTGCAATGCCTGCCGCTGAAACCAGCAAACCGATTGCGTAAACGATCCTGCGGCCCGCTTTGTCAGACATCGTGCCCCAAATGCTGGGCATGATCAAACCTACGATGGTGGCGGCCAATCCGAGTGTGCCGCTCAGCACACCTTGCTCTCCAGTGGGGATGTGCAGGATTTCAGTCAAGATGTACGGTTGGGCTTGTGGAACAAAAGTGGAAAACAACATCGCGAACAGTGCACCCAGCACATAAACGGTCATGTTGCCGGGTTTTACGCCTTGCTGGAGACGAACCGGTCCCCATTTTGCCGGACTTGCTTCAGTTACTGGTTTAGTGTTCGTGCTCATGATTTCGAGTCCTTTATTCCGTGATGTGAACAGGGATGAAGAAACGCTTTCATTCTTCATCCCTGTTTGATTGGTTATTTATCCAGGATAAATCCGTAACCGTAGACCCAGGCTCCGGTGTCTTCCCGTTTATGCTTGCGCAGTACCATCTTGACGCGCGTGCCGGGTTGAACCTCGGCGGGATCAGCCACTTGCATGATATCCACCATCACGTGGATGCCGTCATCCAGGCGGACAATGGCCTGAACTCGCGGCATGTATTCACCGTAACCGAGCGCAGGAAAACCCACATCATCCAGCGCGCAAGTGACGATCTCACCCTTTTGTGCGCATTGATAGGGTTCCATCTCACGTTGATGGCATACCGGGCAAACCAGCCCCGTGCGTGGAGGGAAAAACGCTGTCCCGCAAGATTTGCACTTTGTGCCTTCCAGGCGATAGCGTCCCGCACGGGTGCGGTACCACAAGGCGCTTGAGAACGTGTCCCAGCGGACGAATTGATCAGTGAATTGCTCGCCCATTTTCTACCAGCCTTTCTGCACCACGCCCACCACATCCAGCGAGTGGTGCGTGCCGTAAGATGAATTAACGCCAACTTCAGCGCCTTTGACCTGCCGTTCGCCGGCTTCTCCGCGGACCTGCAGATAGTTTTCAAGCACTCCGGCTTGAAAATCAGAGCCCGCCGAGCCGTGCCCAAAAGCGGGGCCGCCTCCGTAGGTGTTGATCGGGCATTTGCTTTCGAGCATCATACCGCCTGAGAGGACGTAATCTTTACTTTTGCCGATCTCGCAGATGCCAAGTGCTTCAATGGCCATCATGCCTTCATAAGCGGTCAGGTCGTGCACCTGCACCAGATCGATGTCGTTTTTCTTGATTCCGGCGATCTCATAGGCTTCTTTGGCGGCGCAGATCAAACCGGGCAGTTCAGCCATATCGTAGTTCTTCATGCTGTCGATTGGATAGTTAAAGAAGTTACCGATATAAGGTGGACGCAGCGCGTAAGCCACGTCGAAGAGCACTGGTTTGTCGGTGTATTTCTTGGCCAGTTCTTCACCGATAAAGACCATGGCTGAAGCCACGCCGCCGCGGTTGGTAGCCTGGCGGTCGCGATCTGCATCGGGAGTGTCGGCACATAGCTCTTCAAGTACGGGCATCGGCTTGGAATAGCTGGCTGCCAGCGGATTGCGCCGCGCGTACCAGTTACAGTTGTAAGCCCACTGTCCCGCGGCTTTGATCGGCACATCGTATTTCTTGCGGTAATACGCGTCGCGCATTGAACCGTAGTTGATGTGGGTCATGCCCATCAGGTAGTCGAAATCGACGTAGTTGCCCTGAGTGTTCATGGCTTCCATGGCGTCGTAATTGTCAGACCGGGCGAAGCCCAGCGAGACCACGATGTCGCAGCGGCCTGAGGCCACCGCGTTCCAGGCTGTATAAGAGGCGATACCGTTGCCTGCGCAGGCGTTGGCCACCGGGATGACCGGTTTGGGCAGCACGCCGAGCGCTTCGGCGATCTGGGCAGCGGGGGAGGAATCTGCGATGGCGCGATCGTTGTAGTTGCAGGCTACCATATCTACATCTTTAATCGCCACACCGGCGTCTTTGAGCGCGCCGCAGAAAGCTTCGGTTGCCATTTGGCGCCAGGTCCAATCCATGGGGATGCTGGGCGGCGTGATAAATCCGCCGATCATCATTACTTTTCTTGTGATTTTTCCCATTCTTGTCTCCGGCTTAATAGTAGTTAGAAAGGCGATGAGGAGATTGGATCAGCTTCTGCTCGAACTTGGACGCGGTGGCGTAATCCACCATGATCTTGTCTTCGAGAAGTTGAATCACCAATCCGGTTTCGGGCCGTCGTTCTGCGAGCGCATCGGTGCAGACCATCGACCAGGCGTCACAACCTGCGCCAGCGCCATAATCGATCACGCCTACCCGTTCGCCGGGTTCGGCAAAATCGAGAATGTGAGCGAGCGACAAGAGCACGCCTGCGGCACCGCAATCACCGATTTGTGCAGTCAGAACAAAGGGCAGCACCTGCATCATATCCAATTCGAGTTTGCCCATGGTCATGAGCGGTCGAATGCCCGTTTTTTGGGGTACGGCGAATTTGCTGAAATCAGCTGGGGTCAACGACAGTTTTTCGAAGAGGGCTTTTCCTGCAGGGACCACGTGATCCAGCAAACCCCAGTTGGCCACCCAGCCGTAAAAACCTGCTCCCGCCTGGATGAAGCGTTCGCCTTCGGTGCGGAAGTAGTCGTTCTGGTCGTGAGAGTGGGTCGCCATGCCTTCAAGCTTGGCGATCAGGTTCTCTTTTCCGAGCACGAAAGCCACGGCACCAGCGGAGGCCACGTATTCAAGCACCATACCCGGTTGGGTGTGGCGGTTGATGGTATCTGCGCCGATCACCAGCGCGTATTCGATCATGCCGGCTTCGATCATCCCGGCTGCCAGCCACAGGGCGGTGCTGCCAGATTTATCTGCGCACTGCACGTCCGTCGCAATGACAGAATCTTTCAGCCCCAGCGCGTCCACCATGACGGTGGCTGCGGCTTTGGTGGCATATGGGCTGGTGCCCGTTCCGAGCAGGATCGCTCCGATCTTTTCAACCGGCACTCCGCTGCGCTCAAGGGCTCGTTTGGCGGCTTCGACCGCCAGCGTTAAGGTGTCTTCTTCAGGCCCCAGCACACCCCGTTCGCCGATGCTGAGCATGTCAAAAAAACTGGTCGAGAGGTTCTTCCAAACCTTCCAGATCTCTCCGGATTCGATGCGGTATTTGGGAAGAGCCACCCCGTAGGAGATGATTCCTGTTTGCAAATCTTCCTCCTTCATAGAGAATAAAATACCGGAGGCAGATGAGAGATCAGCCTCCGGCAATGGGTCAATTAATACTTTTTGGGCAGATTCCAGAGGCCAGAGAACGCAATGGCGTCCATCATGGGGCCTTGCATCTTAAGCAGTTTGGCGTTCACGAGTTTCATGGGAGGGGTCTCACCGGTGAACATTTGCACAATGTACTCGCTGTTTCCAACGATGGTCAGCTTTGGGGTTTTGGTCTGACCTTTTTCAATGGTGGCTGTGCCGTCTTGAACGGTCAGGGTCCATTGTGAAGGTTCTTCACCCTGCAGGTCGAACAAAATGACACGGTTCCACCCTTTTGCTTTTTCAGGTTTGAAAAGAGAGGGCATGGTTTCCATTACTTCATTGATAGTGGTCATTTCTTATCTCCTTGTGAATTGAAAGATTTGTTATTCCCAGCCAGGTGGATTTGCGAAAACATCTGTCCACGGAAGCCGGTTGGTGAACACAGTAAATTGCGCGATCCATAAAACGGCCAAAACCAGAGTTAACACGCTAAATGCTTTTGAGGGCGAGTTTTTTTCGACCTGCCTTTCGATACTAATCGCGACGAGTGAAGAACAGATCAGACCCAAATTGGCAAAGATGATCTCGCCAAGATCGGTATGGAACTTCACGAAAACAAGTGGGCCAACAAAGAAAAATAGAAAAAGGAAGAACGGATACAGAGAGGCTGTGAAGGATCTGAAGATCCAGAAATTTCTCATATTTGAGATCGCTTTTTTTCTGATCAGAAATTCGATCAAGGCAACGACGAAATAACTGTAAAAGCCGATCTTCATATGCTGAAACACTGATTCATTAGTTCCACTAAAAAAACGGGTGATCGCATTTGGCATCCAATCATACAGATAATGCAAGATCAGAAAAACAAATTGATACAGAACGATTTTCACCAGCAATGTACGTGTCTCAGTTTTCATCGGGTCAATCCTTCTTAGTCCACGGCGCCAAACACTTTTTCCTGAACCATCAAAATACGTTCCATGTCATCAGCGGGGACGGTGGTCAGTTCGAACACACATTCCTGCGCGTCAGGGTGCATGGCGAGCGATTTCAACAGTTTGTACTGCGGTGATACCATGGGGGGCATGGTGATCATCATGGTGGCCAGACCGTGCACCTCGCAGAAACGGCAAACGCCATAACCCAATGAGGTTTTAGGCAGGTTGTTCCATTCAGCCACCCGATAATAGATGCCAGCCAGTTCGCAGTTTTTGAGAATGCTGGGGCGGATGGTCTTCTCGCCTTCTTCGCGGTCTTCGCCTTTGGTGTAAAACTGGTCTGCATACATGCCGCGCAGTCCGAGTTCCATCAGGTCGCCGATGTCTTCGAACCCGGCTGCTGGCAGCACGGTGGCGAAGAATTCCTTGCTGATCTCCCACATGAAAGTTTCTGACATGGCGTCCACGGCTTTGGTAAGGGCGTCGGGGCCTTCTCTTCTGATTAAGCCTGCCGCATTGACACCACCCCAGATTAAGTAGCGGTTGTAATTTGACACAGAGCGCAAGCACGAGTCGAACCAGGCTTCAATAATGTCAGTATCGATTTTCCCGGCTTCGATCTGTTCGAGGGTTTTTTGCTGCCGTTCGCGCATCACTGGCGCCCAATCGGAGGGGGTTTCCCAACCTATGGCAGCCAGAGCGTCAATGCGTTCGGCGGGCACGATCCCGTCACGTACCACAAGTTCCTTTATGTCAGCCACATAGCGTTGATGGAATTCAGCCGCCTGGTCAACCAGTTCCGCATCAGTTTCCCAATCGGTGTGGTTGGCACCCTTTAACAGGGTTTTCCACCGCATCTTCATTTCATGCTCCACCGAGGTCCAGTAGGCTGCCATCACCCGCATACCCGGATAGACGTCTCCATCGGGCAGGTCTTCACCCTGATAGAAGTCAATCAGCCGGTTCTGATTAAGCAGTTCGCGGGCGTGTTTAAGGTTGCGAGCCCATTTGTGATTGTGAAACTCGTCGTAATACATAGGTTCTCCTTATTTGGATTTTTCTGACATCACCCATGATCCTTTACGTGCCTGGATCAGGTCGTCTAATGAACTCGTAGGTGGCGCTGTGATGGAGATGAACAACAATGGAGTGTCTTCACTGTTATTGATCATTCTGCGGTGAGGGAAATTTACATAATAAGCCAGGTCGCCTTGATGAAGATTGATCTCATCGCCGTTTTCTGAAAGGAGCCTGGCTTCACCTTCAAGGATGTAGATCAGCATATCGGCTTCATGCTTCCGAAAATGCGGTTCTTCTTTGCCGGCTGCGATCTTCACCAACAAGGGCTCAATGCGGGCGTTTGCGCTGTTGGCGAGCAGGGTCACGGCAGCCTGTCCCCGTTCTTCACCCATATTCTTTAAAATTTGCTCCCTGCGTGTAACGACCACAGGGCTTTCTTCGGGTGCGTTGAAGAAATGTACGATATGCACATCGTAATAGTGGGCCAGCTTCTCAAGGTTATCTACGCTGATCGAAACCTTGTTTCGTTCTAGCATGCTAAGAAAAGAAACCGATAAACCCGTGTCAGCTGCTACTTGTTCCAATGTGGCATTTTTATTGATACGAAGTTCCTTGATGCGCGTACCTAATGCTGTCATACCAACCTCAATTTCATTATATTAAAAAATTTCAGTATTATAGTAGCAAATTGCATCTTAAAAGTCAATACATATCAAATCCACTTGATCCATATGGATTGGTACGTAGATATAAATATTGCAGCCATAAGACATGCACCCAACTTACACCGCAAATTAACTTTTTAGGGTAGAGAACCCCAAATTATTGGATTTCTTTATCAGAATTATTCACTTGTACCTATTTCTGGACTAATGTAATATAGTAAATAGAGGTCGAAGAAGAATATCCGACAATAAGATTAAATTGATTAACCATCGCCGGTTCACTTTTAAGAGAGTTACAGTCCTTTCAACCAGGAGCATTGTATTCAATGGGTCAAACGGGTTGCCTTACTATTAATCGTACGGGTGGATGGGGAATATGACCAAAAAAATAGCATTGACCACTACAAACCAATCCATCTCAGCCAAAGGTGGAGAGTTCTCTTTTCAACAGATTGTGGATAACGCTTTTGAGGGAATTTACGTAATTGACTCTCAATCACAGACGATTTATGTTAACCAACGCATGTGTGAAATGCTTGGATATCGTGAACAAGAAATCCTGAAACACAAAGTAAGCGATTTCATGTATCCCGAAGATCTTGTTGATCACGAAGCAAGAATAAAAGCCCGTAGTCAAAACATTGCTGAGCAATACGAGCGCAGATTTCGAAGAAAAGATGGAAGGGAAGCCTGGTTCCTTATTTCAGCCCAGCCGCGTTTCTCAGAGGAAGGTGAATTTTTAGGATCATTTGCTCATTTTGTCGATATATCTAGACAAAAAGATCAAGATCGGCAGTTGCAAGTTATTGCCAGTTTTAATGCCAGACTCGCCGTTGAAGAAAATGTCGAACATATCTATCAATTGATCGGTGAAACGATCCATCAATTGATCCCCGAATCGATCGTGGGCACTTCGACCGTGATCGATTCGCCAATGGAAACCAAAGTTGTTAGCATTGATGGGGTCAGTCCGGTTTTTCTTGCATTAAGTAAAAAGTACGCTATTGATCCGGCGAAACTCACATTTTCTCTCAAAGAAATGTCGCCATTAGCTGAACGCGCTTTCTTCTCTCAGAAATTGCTGCGATACGAAGAAGGCATTTTTCCGCTTTTAATGAGACGTTTATCTCCCGAGATATGTGCTTACGCAGAAAAAAAGTTGCAGATCAACCACATTTTCATCATAGGGCTTGTTAATGAAGGAAAACGCCTGGGCGGTGTGATCATTTTGGCGAAGGAAGACGTTGCGAAATTCACTGAAACCGTTGAGACCATCGTGCAACAAGCCGCCCAGGTGATCAAACGTCTGAACTCAGAAAAAATGACGAAGATTAGCGAAGATCGGTTGGCAAAAACTTTTGAGGCGATTAAAGATGGCTATTGGGATTGGGATATCCCATCTGGGAACATTATCGTTAATGATCATTGGTATACCATGCTTGGTTACCAACCATATGAATTTCCTGCGACTTACGAAAATTTTGTCAAACTGATCCATCCTGATGACTTGCATAAAGCCGTCTCGTTGATCGATGAAGTAAGAAAGAATTGTGTCAGTGATTATGTCAATGAATTTCGTTTGCGAACGAAATCAGGCGACTATCGCGTTGTTAATTCTCGTGGAAAGATCCTCACTACATCTCGTGGCAATACCCCCATTCGGATGGTTGGGATTCATAGTGATATTACTGAACACACGCAGATGGAACATAACCGGAAATTATTCTATGAAACCCAACGTCAATTGCTACAGATTTCTGACTTGCAGGCTTTGTACGATCTGGTCGGGAATTGTCTGATCAAGCTCGTAAAAAATGGATTTGCGATCTTTACTCGTTTTGACGATCCTGAAACCCCTGTCAAGATCACTGGTAGTTATGGTTTTGAGAAAGTTCAAGAATATTCTCCTGAAAATCTTCTAACCCCTCCAAAAAAACAGAAAATACGTATTAACGACAATACTCCTGAAGAGATCCATCTTTGGGAGAATAATACCCTGACCCGCTATAACGGGGGAGTCTATGAATTATTGAAAAAGAGGGTATCCAAAAAGATTTGCCGTGATTTTGAAACCAAATGTGGTATTCGTGAAATTTTCGTGATGGGCGCGCAATATAACAATCATCAATATGGTGGGTTCATATTATTGACCCAAAATGGACTTGGGCACAACAAAGAGCTCATTGAAACATTGATCAACGAGTCATCCATTGCAGTGCAGAGAATACTCACCGAAGAAAAAGCACGCGAGGCTCAAAACCGATATCGCGACATCTTTGAATCCAGTCCAGTTGGTATTGTCACTGTAGGAGCGGATTTTAAGTACCTGTCTGCCAATCATGAATTCTGCAATTTTTGCGGATATTCTGAACAAGAATTATTCAATATGACCTTCGTGGATGTTACCCATCCTGATGATGTTGAGAATAATGTTGAAAATATTCGAAAACTTCTGGCGGGTGAAATTGATGTTTACAACGTCGTCAAGAAATATGTGCGCAAGGATGGTAGCGTAATTTGGGGGAAGGCGCTCATCAATAAGATCTGCGATCAACAGGGCAATTTTCTATATATGCTTGGGATGATCACAGATATCACCCGCGAAATTCATGCTGAACAAGCCATTGCTGAAAATCAACGCTTTCAAGAGATCGTTTTGAATGCCATCCCCAACTGGGTTTTTGTGCGTGACAACGAGGGTTATTATCGTCTTGTCAATAAAGCTTTTGCTGATGCGGTGGGCGCGGTCCCCGAAGAAATTGTTGGAAAAACGGATTTGGATTTGGGTGGGGATTCTATCCTATATGGAAAGCTTCGCCAGCAGGATCAAGAGATTCTGACAAATCGGAAAATGTGGATCAACAACGATATGCAAATGACGCTGCCTGATAAATCCACCAGGCCGGTTCAATTTGTGAAACTTCCACTGCCAGATACTGCGAACAAGAAGCCGGCGATTCTGGGAGTCATTACCGATATTTCTGAAATCAAGAAATATGAACAGCAACTGCTCGATAAAGAGGTAAAGTACCGCACCTTGTTTGAATCAATGCGTCAGGGCGCAATCTATTTGTTGGCAGATGGCACCATTCAAGACGTGAATTCGGCTGCTCTCGAGATCTTTGGGGTTTCACGCGAAGAGTTGCAGGAGTGGTGTAAAAAATTACCCTCTTTGGTGGTTAAGGACGAGGCTGGTAATATTCTGGATGACGATTCACGCCCCATTCTTCGAGCCAGGCGAACAGGTCAAGCGGCTCCTGAGAAAATATTGTGCATCTATAATCCTAGAAAAGGGCACGATATCTGGGTGGTGGTCGATGTGATCCCTCAGTTTCATGAGAATGAGGCTGCACCTTATCAGTTCTATGTGACCGTTCAAGATATTACCGAACTCAAAATCATCGAAAGAGAATTGCGAGTCAGCGAACTTCGCTATCGCACCTTGATCCAGTACATGCCGGCAGGGGTTTACCAAACAGATGATGTGGGCCGCAACGTTTATTATAATGATCAATTTTGTGAATTGAGCGGCATGGCGCACAAAGAAATGCTTGGGGATGGATGGATCAACAGTATATTTGATGTTGATCGTGAACGCGTTGTCAAAAGTTGGGATGAGTACCTGAAGAAGGGTGGAAGATGGTCAATCGAATATCGCATCAAAAACCAAAGGACCGGACAGATCACCTGGGTTATTGATGAAGCCAACGAATTGTTGGGGGATGGGGGAAAGAGGATTGGTTTTATCGGATCTAGATTCGACCTCAATCGCATCAAGGACGCAGAAGAAAAACTCAGACAAAGTGAAGAGAAATATCGTCTTTTGACAGAAAACATGAAGGATGTTGTTTGGATACTGGATACTGAAACCCTTCGATTTACATATATGAGTCCCTCAGTATACAGCCTGCGTGGTTTTACCGCCGAAGAAGTTCTTCAACAACCGTTATCAGCTGCCTTGATTCAGGAGGACTTCGAAAAGTTATCTGACATTATTACCAACGAATCAATTGCATTCCACCAAGAAGGTTATCCATCACATAAATTTTATGTCATTGAAATCAGCCAACCTCATAAAGATGGGTCTTCGGTCTGGTCAGAAGTGATTGCCAGTCTGCACATGAATCCGCAAACCGGGCATCTCGATTTGCACGGTGTGACGCGGGATATTTCTGCACGCAAGAAAATCGAAAATGAACTTCAAAAAAGCGACGAAAAGCACCGCCTGTTGATCGAAAACAGCCATGATATCATCTACACCCTGTCGACCAGTGGAGAGATCACCTTTATCTCGAAGGCTTGCAAGCTGTTGCTGGGGTATTCCGCGTCAGAGATGACAGGGCGCCCTGCGCTGGAATTATTGCATCCTGATGATCATAGAAATTTTAATGACTTCATGCGCAATATCGTCAATTCCAATTCCAGGCAGGTTGGAATTGAATATCGCATCAAACACGCAGATGGTTCATGGCGTTGGCACACATCAAGCGCTGTTCAAATTTATGAAAAAAACGGTAAATGCATCGGGATCGAGGGGATTTCAAGGGATATCACCGAACAGAAAAAAGCTGAAGAAGCATTGCTTGAAAGCGAAGAGCGTTATCGGATTCTGGTGGAAAACTCGCCCGTCGGCATCTTCTTGATTCGTAAAGATGAATTTTATTATGCCAACGATGCTGGCCTGAAGCTGCTGGGGCTGAAATCATCCGATGAATTGACCGGCCGCCGTCTCGCAAAATCAATACACCCAGATTCTTTAAAAATATTGCAGGGGCGGATTTCAGGTAAGCAGCGTGAGGGCACAGATTCTGCGGTTGAGATCACCATCATTCAAGAGAACGGTTCGATCCGTCATGCAGAATCCACTACTTCAAAGGTGAAGATCAATGGCGAAACCATCACCTTGATCTTTGGGCAAGACATCACCAATCGCAAGATGGCGGAGATCAAGATTCGCAAAAACGCTGAAGATTTGAGCTTGATGAACCGCCTGAATGAATCTGCTAACCGCGGTGATACGTTGGTCCAAAGCCTGAAACTGTTGAACGAAGAGACCAAGAAGATTTTTCTGGGGAACGGGGCGGCTGTCTACTTCCTCGATTCGGATAAAAAACACCTCGAACTGCAAAGCTTCCAATTAAAACCGGAACTAATAGCTTGGATCGAAAAAACGATCGGAATGAAGATTCCGAAAGTGCGTATGAAGATATCGCCTGATGGGTTCTATCAAAAGATCCTCACAGAAAAGAAACTGCAATACATCGAAGGTTCTGAAAACATCATGAATTTGATGAAAGAATTCACAGGCAACCGGATATTTCACAGAATGATCCCTGCCATTTATAAACGCATGGAAATTAATTCGGTGATTGGCATTCCTTTGATCGTTCAAAACGAGAGTGTTGGCATCCTCGAGTTTTCAAGTAACAATCCCTTGAATCA
>CAZRHZ010000057.1:0-15256 GCA_964599995.1 uncultured Anaerolinea sp.
TCTATAAATCCAAACATCGGGTGGATTCGGGTGAGGGTAAAAAATGGAAAACAATAGGATCAGTTTTGAACAGCAAACCTTGAACACGAAAGGCACGAAATTTTCGAAACACACGAAAATCTTATATCTTCTTTCCTGTACCTTTATAACGAGATTTACTCACCTTTAACCTTCTAATAATTGTGTGGATTGTGAGGACCTGACAGGCATTTATGCTAAAATGAGACATTATTTATGAAAATGTTCTTATAAGGAAGAGAAATGAAAGCGATCATCCAACCCGTAAAGGGCACACGCGAATTTTATCCCGAACAGATGGCCGTGAGGCGCTGGATCTATTCCAAGATCGAAGAAGTGACCTCGCTCTTCGGTTATCAAGAATGGGACGGGCCGTTCATTGAAAAGATCGACCTGTATGCCGCCAAATCCGGCGAGGAGCTGGTCAAGGAACAGGCTTTTGTCTTTCCAGACCGCGGGGGAGACCTGGTAACGCTGCGCCCTGAACTGACGCCCTCGCTGGCGCGTATGGTGGCGCAAAAACAAAATGAACTGGCCTACCCGCTACGCTGGTGGTCTTTCGGTCCCTTCTGGCGCTACGAACGTCCGCAAAAGGGACGCACGCGCGAGTTCTTCCAGTGGAACACCGATTTGATCGGGGTCGAGTCAGCTGAAGCGGACGCGGAATTGATCGCGGTGTGCGCGACATTTCTGCGCACAACCGGCATCACCCCCGACCAGGTGAGGATCAAGGTAAACCACCGCGAATTGATAGGCGGCGAGATGGACAGACTGGGCATCGACGTAAACCTGCGTAAAGCCGTCTTCAAACTGATCGACCGGCGCGACAAAATGGACGCCGCCAAATGGGAAAACGACGCCCTCGAACTGGGATTGAACAAAGCGCAATTGGCAGGCGTGGTGGGCATGCTTGAAAACCGCGATCTGTGGAAAACTTCGCCTTACATGGTCAAGGTTTTTGGCGCGCTCGAACAGATGGGCGTGCGGGATTATATTGAGTTTGATCCCGGCATCATCCGCGGGCTGGACTATTACACGGGCATCGTGTTCGAAGGTTGGGACGTGGGCAAGGACGGCCGCGCGGTGCTGGGTGGTGGGCACTACTCCAATCTGATCGGTGACGTGGGCGGCAGCCCGCTGGGCGGGGTGGGCTTCGCCATGGGTGATGTGATGTTCACCCTGCTGCTCGAGAAATACCACAAACTTCCTGATACCGGATCTTTCGCCCAAACCGTGTTGGTGACCGTCTTTGACGAGGCGCTGATGCCGGCCTCGATCGCATACGCGGCTGAATTACGCAAACAGGGTGTTCGCGCCATGTGCTACCCCGAAGCTGCCAAGCTGCAGAAGCAGTTCAAATTTGCGGACCGTATGGGCATCGGCTCGGTGATCGTGATCGGCCCGGATGAAGAGGCGCAGGGTAAAGTGACCTACAAAGACCTGACCAGCGGCAGCCAGGAGACGCTGGGCAAAGCCGATGCCGTGCTCAGCATCAAGCAAAAACTTGTCACACCTTAAAGGGTGTGATAAAATTCTTTTTTGCATGGTGGCTGTAGCTCAATGGCAGAGCATCGCACTGTGGATGCGAGGGTTGTGGGTTCGACCCCCATCAGCCACCCCAAACAAAACAGACTTCTAATGAAGTCTGTTTTTTTTATCTAATTATTTTCACAATTTCCATATCCAGAAGGGTCAGTCGTATACTCGCAATCATGAGCAGCACATGCATCAGGCATATTGTCATAATCTGAACAATTCACCTGGTCGGGCGGTTTGGGGGTGCTGGTGGGAGTTGGCGAGGGCGTCCAGGTGGCACAGTAGGGCACCTTGACCAGCAGGTCTTCGTAATCCAACTCATGCCAGCGGTGATCACAATATTGTTTATTAAAAACTGGATCGTTTAATAAGGAATAGCCGATCGGGCAGGTAAGCTCAAGTGTATGAGGGGCAGCGCAGCAATTGTTGCTTGGATCGTAGGTCTGTCCTGAAGGGCAAACCGGGACACTACATGCATCAGGATTGTCATCCAACAGACATTGTTCCAGTGGTTCGCAGAAACTTTGCCAAGGTCCAGGACCCAAACTGACATTGATCTCGTAGAAACCCACCGGGCAACCACTCTGCTCGTCAAAATCAGGGAAACACCAATCAAATAACTGGGAGTACCCCCATGGACAGGGCGGTTCCGGCAGCCAGGTGCCGATGGGTTTGCAGAACATGTTGCTTTGATCCATCTCGTAGCCAGCGGGGCAGTTTAATACAGGCTGCGAAAATGCATAATCATGCCAGACGAAGATATCCACGCTCATGCCCTGCGCCATGTTGGTGCCTGTGCAGTCATAAGATTTGGGATCTGTGGTGAGACTGTTGGATGAAGCCACACAGTTCAGATCGGGAACGGCGTTTGAACCAAAACCTGATAAAAGGTTGTATTGACAGTTGGCCTGATAGAGGGTGATCGAAATGTAGCGCAGGCCATTATGGATATCGCAGTGCCCGGTGGTGACCACCGGCTGACAGGGCACGGGCGTCCAGGTAGCTGCTATTTCGGGCTGCTCGGCAACAGGCGGCACTTCGCATTGGCGCGGAACCTGGTAGCCGCCTTGTGCACCGAACAATCCATTTGGATCGAGATCGCCGTTCAACACGCAGCGGAAGCCAAGATCGGCGGCATGTTCTTCGGGTTTTATGGCAGAGCGCGTGATGGGCACCACATCTTGCGGGCCAGAGAGGTAACTACCTCCGCGATAGACCTTTTTGGTGCCATCCAGCGCGCCGACCGGGTTGGAAGCCGGGGAGGTCGCGTAATACTCGTCGTCGTACCAGTCGTTGACCCATTCAGACACATTTCCAGACATGTCTGCGGCTTCATATTGGCTTGCGCCTTCCAGATAGGAGCGCGTATCTTCCGGTTCGGAGGGGTCGAGGCAGTCGTTGTAGTTCAGCAGGGCGCAGGTGGGGGCGTCTTCACCCCAGGGATAAGTGCGGTTCTCGGTGCCGCGGGCAGCGAGTTCCCATTCGGCTTCGGTGGGCAGGCGGCTTTCGATGTATTCGCAGTACTGGCTGGCCTGGATCCAGGTCACGCCCACGACCGGCGCATTGGACTGGTCGGGCTGCGTATACCAGTAGGGGGTATCCTCCTCCTGGGCGGGAGCGCTGCAAACCCCGGCTGCGACACAGGCGGCGTACTGCAAGTTGGTCACTTCGGTTTGCTGGATCCAAAAACCACCTAGCGACACGGTGTGGGCGGGTGCGTGATCAGAGGGGATTGTGCTGTCTTGCCCCATGATGAACTCGCCGGCGGGCACATAGACGAACTCGCTGTAGTCGATCCACTTGAGTCGTGCGCCACTGACGGGAATGATGTCATCCAGGCTGAGCGTATCTGCGCTCTCAGAGGCTGCGGCATTCGGTGTTTCGGTGGCTTGGGTTTCACCCAGTGCAGCAGGCGGAGTGGTGGCACTCGGCTCTGGAAGAGAATTTCCGGCAGCAGGGGTGTTACCCGTGGGAAGATTGCAAGAGGCTAAAGTTATACTGATCGTGAGGAAGACTGCGATGATCCAACCTTGTTTGCAAAGCAATTTCATCTTTCCCTCCCATTGATATTGAAAAAACAAGAAGGTGCATGAAAATCGCTATGAAACTGTGATGATCTGTCTAAACCTCATTATACGGATGAATGCAGCAATTGTTGATACCCAGTTTCTGTTCACGTCAGTCGCAAATATACTTCCAACCCAGGGTGTTGGGATCCCATTCCTTTCTACAGACGACAGGGGTGGCAGTCGGCAAGTTGGAACTGGTTTCATGATCAGCAGTTTGCGAAGGTTGAGGGGTGGATATGTGATTGGCTCCAGGAGCAGAAGTGCAATACGGAAGCGTGACGATTTCCTGTTGGCAATTCAGAGGCAAATATTCCAGGTCCACACAAGTGCGAAGATCAGCAGAATATTGAAAGCCGGTAGAACACCAGGTGGGCGGATCCTCGATTGAGGAGCAGCAGGTTCTGGCGGAGTCATAGGTCTGGTTGAAGAGGCAGGACTCACCGCGTGCGGCTGATATGCTGGATTCAGGATCGAATCCATACGGCACGCAAACCGTGGCCGTAAAAGCAGACGCAGTGAAGGATCCGATCGGGCAGCCACCGCGCGAGGCATCCTGAATAGGCAAACAACCGTAGGGTTCAACAAAAAGGGCATCCTCAGGGCAGGTAGAGGATGCCTGCGGCAGATCGGTCTTCTCGCAGAAACCATTCTCCTGTGTGAATTGATATCCAAGCGGACAAGTTTTGGAGAGGTTTTGCAGGAACACCGGATGACAAAGGGAGACAACAGCCGTATCTCCCTGGCGCATGTCAGGGTAGGAACAGGTGTATGCGTAAGTGCCGTCTGCATTCGCTGACCGGGTGCAGGAGAGGCTCTCTGAACCCGCGGAAAGGGAATGAAGAGGGTTCCACAAGCAGCCGTTTTGGTTGATGAGAATGGAGTTCACCGCTTTTGAAGATTGAAATTCGCATTTTGCGCTCACATCAGCGGGAGCGCAGGGGAAGGGAGTGGAGGCGGGCAGAGAGTCGTCTTTGACACTGAGCGGAGGCACCTCACACGCTTGAGCCAGGCTTGGCAGAGCAGAGTCCGCAGCCAAGACGCAACGGAATCCCAGATTCTTCGCATTTTCAACCGGTTCGAGCCAAAAACGTGAGAGAGTAGTGATCTCATCGATGCTTGAGTCGAAAGCTCCACCGCGATAGATCTTTTGGGTGCCACTGCCCGTGACTGTCGGATTACCAGTTTCGATTCCCGTGGTTTCAGCCGCATACACGTCGCCGACCCATTCATTCACGTTACCCGCCATGTCATGCAGACCGAAGTCGTTCGCCCCCGCTTCAAGACTGCCGGTAAGCTCATGTGATGGGGGAATATGGCACTCTTCATAATTTGCAAGGTCGCAGGTGGGAGGGTTGTTGCCCCAGGGATAGATCGAAGAGCGCGTACCGCGCGCGGCGGCTTCCCATTCGGCTTCGGTGGGAAGCCGGCCGCCAAGGAACAGGCAGAATTCCTGCGCCTGGTACCAGGTCACCCCAACCACCGGATCATTCCAGGTATAGGGATCGCGGTCGATGAAAGCCGCGCTGGCTTGTTGCCCTGGTGAACTGCAGAAGCCCACCTCCACGCAACGGGCATACTGCTGATTGGTGACTTCAAACTGCTGGATCCAGAAATCATCCAAACTGACGTGCTGGGCAGGCAAATGAGGGTAGGTGAGCGAAGAGTCAGCCCCGATTTGATAATTACCTGAGGGTATATAAACGAAATTGCTCTCATCCACCCATTTCAAAACTGCACCTGACGCGGGCATCAGAACCTCCGCAGAAAGCACAAGCGAAGTGGGGGATGGGGTGGAGCCTGGGGGTTGAGTGGATTCAGCGGACGGCAGCTGGGGCGTGGAGAGGACATAACCGGCTGGCGCGGCCGTTTCCTCCAGCGGGACGCAGGCCATCAACAAGACAAGCATGGCAATGGGAGCGGCAAAGAAAAAGATCGGCTTCTTGCGCGAATTCATGATTCCTCCCTTGAAAAATGGAATCTCAATGCCATTTCATGACCTGCGAGGTCGTGTGCATTGAGATTCCGATCTTGCTTGTGATATCAGTTCGCTTACATTATACGCATTTACGCTTCGTTCGTTCGATCCTCTTTGGAAAGCGGCTTGATGCGTTCGAGAGCTTCTTCCATGTTTTTCAAGATGTCGCTTTCCTTGAGCAGCCCATGTGTTGAGAGGGCTTTGCTGGATTCAGCCAGCTGGTTTTTCTGCTCGGGCGTCAGCTCCGCGCCTGTGAGAACGATCACGGGGATGCGCGACCAGCGCGGCTCGGTTTTGAACTGGTCCAGCAGCTCAAATCCGTTCATGTCGGGCATGAACAGGTCAAGGATGATCAGATCGGGGGTGAGGTTGTTGAGGATCTGCAAGGCAGACCTTCCTCCCTGGGCTAGGACGGGATGGAAACTGGGTTCCGCTTCGACCATTTTCTTGACGAATTTCAAGTCGTCCGGATCGTCGTCGATCACCAGTACCTCAAGTGAAGAACCGTCCCGGTTGATGCGGCGCATGGCGTTGATCAGATCACCCTGCAGGAAAGGTTTGACCAGATATTCTGATGCACCCAGGTTGAAACCTTTGTCCTCCTCCTCGATGATGGAGCACACCAGGATCGGGATGTCGCGCGTGCGTTCATCCTGTTTGAGGTCGTGCAGCACCTGCCAGCCATCCACCTGCGGCATCATGATGTCGAGCGTGATGGCAAAGGGTTTCAACTCGCAGGCTTTTTCAAGAGATTTGGAGGGATCGGTCAACCCGACCACCTCAAAGCCATAATTCTTTAAATATCTTTCGTAGAGGGCGATGACTTGTGGATCGTCATCGATCGACAGGATCACGTTATCGCCATGCGTGAGGTTGCTGACATCCAGGCCTTTGGGGAAGTTCACGACCGGCAGGGTGAAGAAGAAGACACTGCCTTTACCCGGTTGGCTGCTCTCAAGGCCGATCTTGCCGCCGTGCAGTTCGATCAGCGACCGGCTGATGGCCAGCCCCAGGCCTGTACCGCCCGTCTTGCGCGTGGGCGAATCATCCACCTGTGAGAAGCGCTGGAAGAGTTTTTGCTGGTCTTCTTCGGCGATGCCCACACCTGAATCAGCCACACTGACCTTGATCTCGGAGGTCAGGTTGGCACCTTTCACCAACGCGGCTTCGATCGTGATGGTGCCTTTTTCGGTGAATTTGATGGCGTTGGAGAGCAGGTTGAGCACAACCTGACCCAGTTTGATCTGGTCGCCTTTGATGAGCGGCAGACCGGGTTCGATTCTCTGGATCAATTCGACGGGTTTGTCTTTGATCAGCCCCATGGCGGTCGAAACCGCCTTGCTGATGATCTCTGCGATGCTCACCTCTTCGAGCTGCAATTCCATTTTGCCAGCTTCGATCTTGGAGACATCCAGGATCTCATTGATCATGTTCAACAGGTTCATGCCAGAATTGTAGATCGAAGTGATGTCCTGTTCCTGAACCTTGTTGATCGGGCCGTCGATGCCCTTCAGGATGACCCTGGAAAAACCGATCACCGAATTCAGGGGCGTGCGCAATTCGTGGCTCATGTTGGCCAGGAACTGGCTCTTCACGCGATCAAGTTCGCGCATTTCCTGCACAGCCTGCTGAGAAAGCGAATATGATCTGGCGTTCTCAATGGCCACGGATATTTGGTCGGACAAAATCTTGAGCACAGTCAGTTCGTTGTCTGAAAAGGCGTTGGTCGAGGTGGATTGGAGGTCCAGAGCGCCGATGATGCGGCCGCCGATGCGCAGGGGAATGCCCATCTCGGAGCGGGTATCCAGCAGCAAGGGATTGGGCAAAAAGATCGGGTTGAGGTTGGTGTCGTTCACAATGACGGGCTGTCCACTGGCGATGCAGGTGCCAATCACTGATTTGGACCCGATGGTTACCTTGTGCCTGTTCTGTTTCATGATCTTGCCGACCTCGCCGGTGGATTCCTCCACCACGGCGAATTTGTTAGACTCATCCAACAGGAAAATCGAGCAATGATAATATCCGAAGCGATCTTTGAGCAGATTGACGATACGGCTGAGCAGGATCTCTTGCGAAAGGGTGCCGGTGGTGTCTCTGGCGATCTCTGCCGCGGTTTGAAGTTCCAATGCGCGCCGCTGGGCTTCAAAAAGCAAACGCTGGCGTTCGATGGCCACGGCGATGCTGTTGCCGATGATCTGCAGCGTGTGGGCTTCCTGCGGGTCGATCTCGACGATCTGTCGCGCTCCCGCCAGTAGGAATCCGACCGGGTTCAGCGCGGTTTGCAGCGGGATCAACAAAGCTGAGGCGATCCCCAATTTCTTGAAGAAAGCGGTGGTTGTTTCTGAAAAATCAGGTTTATGGGTGTTGGGGATGATCAGCGGCTCATTCAGGTTGAATTGTAAGAAGGGCAGTTCATCCTGCGCAACTTTCAGGTTGAGAGAAAAGGCACTTTCCAGCTTGGAGTAGGTGCTGGCGATCTCAAACAAGAGCGAATCGAGCGGTTTGTCATTTGACACGATGAAAAGGAAGAGTGAATCAAAGTTCTCAGGAAGCACGCTCTGCCCAACCAGCGTAGTCAGTTCTTCCATGTTGGTGGATTTGGCAATGCCGCTTGAGATCTTGTAGAGCGTTTCGGTCTCAGACAAGGCCACCTGGGTTCGTTCGAACAGGCGCAGATTCTGGATGGCGGTGGCCATCTGGTCTGCCAGGGGCGGGAAGGAACGAATCTCAAGCGTGGTAAAGGGGTGCACTACCTCTGATTGCAGCAGCAGTGAACCGATCTGAACCCTGCCACTCCATAAAGGTAACATGGCCATGCTTTTGATATTCTGGCCGATCAGAATGTCTTTTAAGGTCTGGCTTAACGAAGAGTCGGCGATATTTTCAATGAAAAGCGGTTCTGCAGAAGAGTAAATGGGTTCATAAAGGGAGACCAGAACTTCAACACCCTCTTCTGAGACGATGGGGTTTTCAGCAGCGGGAAAAGCCGCTTCGGTAGTCATCCTCGAGATCTTGCCGTCAAGGCCGTAGTCAAAGAGCACGATTTCTCCGCGGTTAAAGGCCGATTCAGAGAAACTGGAAAGGACGGCGGAGATCATGGCCTGCATGTTTTCTGCCAGCGCCAGGCGGTGTGAAGCCGTGTAGAGATGTTCCGTTTCGCTGAGGGAGGAGGAGAGTTTCTCGAGCAAGCGCTCGCGAATGACTGTATTCGCATAGGCATCAGAGGCAACCCGCAGGATGTCGATCTCTTCAGGCTTCCATTCGTCATTTTTCATACAATGCTCCAGGGCGATGAAGCCGGCGGGAGAATCCTCCGTTTTGATCGACAAAAGGAGCAAGGTTTGGAGCTTTTGAGAAGAGAGGTATTCTTTTTCGAATCCAGACGCTCCATCCAAAGAGACCGCATACCAACCATCTTTGGCGAGACGTGAAGCCCATTTCGGATAATCCTCAAATTTCAGCTGGCGGATCAATGCGGCATCAAAAGTGACCGGCGAGTTGGGATTGATGTATGCCAGGGCGGACTGCCAGGCTAAATCGCCGCCGGGCATTTCGCGGGTATCGGCATAATAGGCACGGTCACAGTCTGTGGCTTGCGCGAACGACTTGAGCAGGAAGGGCAGTTCACTGGTGCCTTTCAGGCTCAATTCAGCCACTGCGTCGGTGATATTGGATTGGATCTGTTGGCGTCTTTCGATCAGTTGCAGCGATTCGCGGATCTCGTTGAAGAGATTGGTATTTTCAAGGGCGGTGGCCACCTGCACTCCAACGCTGGAGAGCAGTTCCAACTGGATCTGGTCGAAGGCATCCTCATTCTGATAGTCGAACACCGACAGAACACCCAATGCTCGTTCGCCGGAGTTGAGCGGAACCGCCATCAGAGAATAAGGCATGTAGATCGAATGATCGATCTGTTTTTCCTCCAGCATCTCTGATACACCGCGGTTGATCAGAACCGCCTTGCGGGTCTCGAGGATCGATTCCTGATAACCATTGCGGATGGTGCGGGGTGGCAGCGTGGTGTTGATGCCGTTCACGACACAGATCGGAAAAGACAGGTGCCCTGAATCCCTGTCGTAGAGGGTTAGAAGCAGATTGTCGACCCCCATGATCTTTTGAGTCATGGCTGAGACGGTTTCGTAGATCTGGTTTCGGTCGACCAGGCGGTTAAGCTGTTGGCCGATCAGGTTAAGGTTGGCGAGGTCTTTGTTTCTGCGCAGCGTCTCACGTTCTGCTTTGACCCGTTCTGAAAGCTCTCGCTGGATGGCTGAATTAAGCTGCGTGTTTTCAAGGGAGAGGCCAAGTTGTTTGGTCACCTCCTGGAAAAGCAGGCGGTCATCGTCGGTCCAAACGCGATCCGGCTTTTCATCAATGATCTCGATGACGCCGGTTTTTTCATCCCGCAGGGTCAGCGGCGCGGCCAGGATGGCGGGGGCGCCATCAACAGAAGGCAGGGCCACCAATCTGTTCTCATCGAAACTGGTTTGAGCCTGCGCCGTCCAAACCGCGGTGGAAGCTTCGATCTTGTTCTGGATCAAGGAAAGACCGGTTAACGCAAGACCGGGGGCAATCATATGGCTATCAGCGGTGGGTTCAAGAATGGAGGTGCCCGCCACTGGCGAGGTCTTGTCAGGGTTCAGTTCACTGGTTCCAATTTTTCCGCGAGTCAGTTCCCTGGTGGAAGTCCTTTTTTTGCGGGCACCGGAGGTGAACTTAAGTGTTTCGTCTGCGTCATTGACAGGCTGAGGAGTGGCTTTGTCTAGAGGTTTGAGGTCCTTTGTGCCTGAGCTGGATCTTGGTTTTTCTTTATGCGCCTTTTCTTCTGGAGATTTTGAGCGCGACTTTTTCAGCGGCCTGGTTTCTGACTTCTTAGATG
Organism: uncultured Anaerolinea sp.; assembly: GCA_964599995.1. Lineage (GTDB taxonomy): Bacteria > Chloroflexota > Anaerolineae > Anaerolineales > Anaerolineaceae > UBA6107. Next base: position 10,475 of record CAZRHZ010000057.1, read on the forward strand.
CGAGTTCAGTTGGCTGGGCAAGTTTTTCGCAATAACCGCGAAAACCGCAAGGTTGACCCGATTTGTCCAGCTTTTGAAAGATGATCAGGCGTGTGAGGACGTGTTCCTCGGTCTTTGTCAGGCAGTCCAGCTCGATCTCAACGGGAAATTGGCCCTCATTCAGCGCATCCAGCAGCGCTTTTTGATCGAGGGAAGGCAATTGAAAAGACAGGAGCGGGTTGCCAATAACTTCGGTGGAGGTAAAACCCAGAACAGATTCCACCGCCGCACCGCATTCGGTAAACAGGCCGCTTGCATCGGTTTCCCAGTTGTATCCCAGCGCGCCAGCCGGCACGAGGGCTGACAGGTCGTCCTCCTGATCTGAGTGAAGCTCTGAAAAGAACTCAGTCAAGCGAGAGTTGATCTTATTCTTTGGCATATTGGACGATCTCCTGAGCCAGAAACCGATATTGCATGGCTGCGCGGCTTTTTGCCGCATGAACATTAATGGGAAGCCCGGCGATGGGGCTTTCACGTAATTTTGTGTCCACTTCGATCACGGAATCAAGCACACCACCGGCAAAGGTCTTGCGCAGGTGGGCCGACAGGGTGCGGTGGATGCCGTTGCGTTTGTCAAACAGGGTGATCAGCAGCCGATAGCGCAGAGATGAATTTCCTTTACTCCGCACCAGGCGGATCAAGTCCATCATGTTGCGCAGGGCGAAGATTGAAAAATACTCGGCTTGAGTGGGGATGATCAACAGACTGGAAGCGGTCAGCGCGTTGGTGGTGAGCGCGCCAAGGAAGGGCGGGCAATCGATGAGAATGTAATCGTAATCAGAGGAGATGCCAGCCAAAAGCTTTTTCAGCAGGGATTCATACTCTCGCTGAAGTGGCAGCACCCGTTCTGAATATCCGAGCTCCTTGTTTGAGGTAAGTAGCGATAATCTCTCAACACCGGTGGGCTTAATGATCTTCTCGATGGGCAGGTTTTCCATGACGATGTTGATGAAAGACTTGCTTTGAGGATTGGGTTCACATTCGAGCGCCAAGGAAAGATTGGCCTGAGGATCCAGGTCGACCAGCAGCACACGATAGCCAAATTCTGCCAGCGCTCCGCCAAGCGAGAGAACCGTGGTGGTTTTCGCGACCCCGCCTTTTTCATTGGCAACGGATACGATGTTCGTCATACAGTCCTCAGGTCAGATGCAATTCACCGGTCGTGGGTTTGCGGTTCAAGGATTTGGTGTCGGGTTCGCCGTCGTCTTTTTTGGGGCTTTCCGGCACATGCAGAACGATCTGTGCTTTGGATACGTCCAGGTTCTGGCTTAATTCCTCCAGCGCGATCTGCAGCATCTTTTGCGAATCGTTCGTTGAACGGATCTTGGATGTGATCTCAAGGATGCGTTTTTCACGCTCGGCGCGCCTGAGAGTTTGATCCAAAAGGCTGGCGTTTTCAAGAGCCACGGCAGTCTGCGCCGCGATGGCATCCAGAAACTCAGATTGATCTATGGAAAGTTCCTTCCCTTCGACCTCCACCTCAATCTCACCAAGTTTTTCGCCGCGCAGCATGAGGGGCAGAGAAACGGTGGAGGTTTCTCCTGTCAAGCGCGCAGCAGAGGGATTCTGGTAAGTGAATTCGATCTCTTTCAGCGGTTTTTCAGTGCCGGCGGAAGAAAGCGAACGGTTGAAAAGGTCCGCTTCAAGCATGGATCGGTGGGGCTTGCTGAGGGCGGGGTTTTCTTCGAGCGCCAGGGCGAGAATATCCGCGATACGCTGAACGAACGCGGAAGTCTCTTCGCTGAATTCAACCGGTTGATCTGAATGCAGGTCAAGCACGCCATAAGTCTTGTTGTGGCACGAGATAGGGATCACCAGTTCACTTCTGGACTCGGGCAGGAAGAGGTTGTCGAATTGAAGCGCGTTCGAGGTGTCCAGACAGATGGATTTGGGCTGACCCTCTTTAATGGACTTGCCGATGAGCGAAAAACCCGCCGCTGAAAGCCGGTAGCTGGCTGAAAGCATTTGTCTTCCGGCTTCACCGGTGCCGTAATGAAGCACGGCGTATTCCCCTGACTGGTCAACCAGGAAAACCCCGCTGAAATAGAGTTCCAGATGCTCAAGCAGCAGATTCGCAACTTGTTTCAGCAGCAGATGGATGTCTGCGGAGGAGGCGGCAAGTTGAGAGACCTCGGAGATGAGGAATAATTTCGTCCGCGCGCCTTCAGCGGAGCGTTTCTCATCCGAAAGTTGGTCATTCAACTGGCTGGACTGGTTTTCAGCAGCCTGCAGCAGTTTATTGTGCTGGTTGACCCGGCCGCGTAGGTGCAAAACCGTGAGGTTCAAGAAGAGCCCGGACAAGAGAATTACGAAAACTTCCCCAATCAGGCTGGGAAGAATATTTTTGGTACTGATCGATAAAAAAGTCACCACAAACCAAACGATCAGGGTGATCAGTCCGATGGTGTAACCCACCCAGATCATTTTTAGATCCCACAGGGCTGAACACAACAGCGTGAAACCCAAGAGAAATAGAAAAGCGCTGATGTTCCAACCCAAGGAGAGGAATTGCCCGATGCCGAGGATCAAGAAGAGGAGCGGGACTGAGATCCTACGTAGCGAGATCGGAAGACGGCGCACAGACAGGAGGAGCAGGGAGTAAAAGACCGCAATCAAATTGATGCCAAGCGCGATCCACATGGAATCCGATCCAACTTGCAGTGAAAAAACTGTGAGAACAACCCCGGCAACTGCTGAAATGAAGAGGACGATCTTCAGGAATTTCTCTTCATCTGGAAAGCGTGTTGCAGGGGCGGTTCCAGTTTTGACGCGGGTTGAAGCTGCAGGTTCAGGGTTTGCGCTCATCGTGTTTTTCTCTCGTTCGCCGCGGATTCCTTTTGGCTGGAGGCAGCCAGGGCTGCCGGGTTCACCCGGATGACTGCCTTAGGCAATTGAAGGGCCAGGCAGATCTCCTCAACCGAGGTCTGCAGGATGGTCTGAATGTTGGTCGACTGCCTGATCTTGTTGGTAATCTCAAAGAGCTGTTTCTGGCGATCCACCTGCTGCCTGATCTGGTCGGCGAACGAAAAATTTGCCAGCACGGGGGCCAGGTGATCGGCCATCCCAGACACAGTTGCAAGATCGCTTTCCGAAAAGGAATTGGGTTTCTGGTTTTCGAGATTGATGATCCCAAGCAGGATTTCTCCGCGCTTGATCGGCACCGCCAGGATCGACCGGGAATCCGGGGAGAGGCCTTGCACCCCGTCCTTCTTTGAGGCGTCGTGAATATACACGGATTCCAATTTTTCAGCAGCCAGCTCAGTAGCGCTTCCCGATTTGAGGCGTAAGGTGTTCGATTCATCTGACCCAAAACCGGTATAAGCTTTGACACGCAATCTGCCTTTGTGCTCCGGCATGAGAAACGCCACACTGCAATCGGGATGGAGCGCGCTCAGCGTTTGAACGAATTGACGGCAGACGGTCTCGAGGGATTTCTGTTCTCCACCGGATGAGATCGTTTGTTGAAGCTGACGATCCCGCTCGATGGAATCCTGCAAGGCCGAGAAACGGAACGAATTGAGCAGGATCACCGCCAGTTGATCGGCAAGAAGTTGCAGGGTTTCGATCTGGGGATCAGAGAGATGCCCCTTATTGGGTAAACAGACCTCCAAGATGGCGAGGATATTCTTTTCTTCCGAGATCGGAAACGCCGCGCAGTCATGCGAATCTTGACCGAGCGCAGCGCGTGGGTCTTGAGCCTGAAAAGAGACTTTGCCTGATAAGACAGCTTTGTTCTTATTTAAACAGAGCAGGAGTGAGGATCTTGAAGGCCAGTCCGCGCGAAAACCATCGGGGAGTACTTTAGTAGTTTCAGGTGAACTGAAAGCGCGCAGCATGGGTTGCTGCGAGGCCGGGTCGATCGTAAAAAGGGAAACGAGGGAAGCGCCGAGCGATGCCCTCACTTTTTCAACGATCAAGGAAAGCCTCTGGTCGAGCGTGAGTTCCACAGGGCTGACGGAGCGGAGGGTCTGAAGCACGAACTGCAGGTTGTCCGCCTGATTTATGGTAGATCCGGATTTCTGTGGTTTGCTCGGTTCCGGCATGATCACTCCATTTTACGGTTTGATGCCCAAAAAATAATTGACCTGCGTCAGGAAAGTGTCGACATCAATCGGTTTTTCGATATAGCCGTCGCAGCCGGCGCGAAGCGATTTTTCGCGGTCTCCACGCAGCACGTTGGCGGTGATGGCCACGATGGGAATGTTCTTGACGCGCGGGAGGCTCTTGAACTTGGCGGTCAGCGTGTATCCATCCACGTCGGGCATGTTGATGTCCATCAAGATCAGATCCGGCACGCATTGACGCAGACAGGCGACAGCTTCGAACGCGCTGACGGCTTCAATGACCCGATAAGACGCAGCGGTCAACAGCCTGCGCACAAGCACCCGATTCTCAAGATTGTCTTCGATGTGAAGAATTGTTACTCCCGGCATCCGTCAATTCCTCGTTTAAGAAATTGTAGCATATCTGAAGCGCATCAGACAGCCGGGAGTGTGCAGAGTTCTGTTGATTTACCGGTATGCACTACCTTGGGAAGGTGGTTCCTATTGGTTTTAATTTGAGGGGAAAACAAATAAAAAATCGATCGGGTGGTGGGATTCGTAGGAGCGAAGCGGAAATGCTGGCAAGCAAATCCACGAATACCACATTGGGAAGGTGATAAAAAAAAGAGCGGGTGACGTGCCCCCCGTAGTGAGGGTGGGATATAAAAGAAAAGAGCGGGTGATGGGATTCGAACCCACG
>CAZRHZ010000058.1:0-15180 GCA_964599995.1 uncultured Anaerolinea sp.
GACAGGAAGAGGAAACTGAAAAACGCAAGAAAGTCTTCCCACCCTACCAGGTGAACGCCAAACTCGTGGCCGAAGCAGACAAAGATGTGATCGTGATGCACTGCCTGCCCGCCCACCGAGGCCAGGAACTGACCGATGAGGTCGCAGACGGCCCGCATTCTGTGATCTTCCCTGAAGCCCACAACCGCCTGCACGCCCAAAAAGCCGTTTTATACAAATTATTGGTCAAATAGAAATATGCAACTTTGATTTTACGAATGACCGGGAATCCAAATAATGGATTCCCGGTTTTTTATTAATATTTCCAAGATTCAAAATTCTTTGATTTAAAACCTTCGCGATGTATAACCTCAAGATCGTCAAGTAATCAAGTTAGTTCCCCAGATTTGGGGTTACCGCTCCATTGTTCAAATTTACGGTAAAAGAAGTCGTTTCAGGTGAGTTGAAATAAAGGTCACCACCGCCATCCATTTTTACTCCTCGCAAAGTGACGGTCGGGTCTGTAGTTGGTTCTCCAATCACACGGTAAAGAACCCTTCCACCACCTGGACAGGCATGAAATTTTATCGTTCCCATAAACTGGTCAGTCTCAGGGTCCTGAATTAGATCCACTGACCAACGGTACTGATAAGTCCCTTCTGCTTCATCGCAGGCTGTACCATGCCAGTTGCCAATGATGACGGTTTCACTCTCATTTAGTGATGGAGGTAACGTAGCTGAATCAGGCACGTCTTCTGTCTCGACTTGCTCGACTTGTTGACTGTTTGCTTGTGTCTGTGTTTTTTGGGGTGTCTTTCTATTAAATATATTCCCTTCGATGTTCCAGGCAGTTTGCTCGATATTGATCAGATCATAGGCTCTCTGTCCGAAAAATGGCCCCAACCGATCAATCAGTTGTGATTTTATGATCTGCAATTGCCTGTTTAATGCGAGATCGAAAGTATACCGGATCGGATTTGCGAGGAATGCTCTAATCTCATTCACATAGAACTGGATCCGGTTCTGAATACTTGTAAACACCGCTTGAGCAGCAAAATCAATAATATTCCCCAATGCGCGAGAAAAACTCCGCATTCCGCGTCTTACCTGGTAAAAGAATCGGTGATCCCTCCGCCAATCAGCACGCCGTTTCTCAAGGCTTTCAGCCAGCAGTCTGTGTTCATTGGCTTTCGAGGTAAAAAAATTAGTCAGGTATTCGTTGCCCTTTCTTTGAGCTTCATTAGCCAATCGAGTGAATTCCTGGGTCAGCGCGAGCTGCTCATTCAATTGTTGCTTGCTGTCCCCTTGAATGCTGGCTGTCTGTGAGACAAGCACAATGCCGCCCATCGGCGCGCTGGCTGTGCCGGTTTCTGTTGGGATATACAACCCCAGGATCTCTCGTGAGGCGATCATCATCAACATGGCTTCATCGAAACTGGTGTTTTGCGGAGTAAATAATGCTTGGAAATTACAACCCAAGATCGTTGTGAGAATAAGAATCATGGCCACGAATGATACTAAGATGGATCGCTTTTCCTTCATCTCATCCTCCTTCCTCTTGCATCATCACGGTTTCGACAAAGATCAAGCGACCATCCACGGTCCCAAAAGACAAACCTGGCGCATAATACAATTTGCCATTTTTCACCAGTTCTCTTTCCACTGGAAGCTCAAAAAGGTCAGTGATGGAAGCTGAAGCCAGGATAGTTACAAGATCAGCGTAAGCTGTAAATTGTTCAGGTCTGTAAGGAAGTGCAATCCAATCCACGGGTGGATCAGGGATCGGATTGGTGTACATCAATGAGCCGTTGTAGAAATCGAATACCAGGGCTTCATCGTAATATCGCCAAGTTTCATCTCTTACCTCTCCGTCATAATAGGGATCGAACTCTTCGACATAAAACGTGATGGTGAAAGAATCTGGCACACCATATTGGTCAATAATAACCAGTTGATCCGAGGAGTATTGATAGGTTCTGGCAGCCTCCTGATTGACCTCAATGCCCTCTGCCAATTTGGCACTGTTTTGATAAGCATTATTGAGTGAAATAACAAGGATCGTCAAGATGATACCAGCTGCCCCAATCGCAGATATCAGGATGATGAGCGTTGTTTTCTTTGCTGTGGGATTGGGATTCTTGGTTGGAACAGGGACACGAGAATTCACAGATCACCTCACCTTCTACTAGTAAAATCGCGTTCGGATCGAATCTATTGCGTCACTGTATAAATTTATTATAGCAACCTCAATCCATGAAAATCAACCTTCATATGCTTGCATTGAACTACCATTTTCATTTTGTTATACTGAAATTGGTCGTAATCTATTACTGATTAGAGGTAACAATGAAAAATAGAAAACAAAAATTGTGCCTTTCCCCATTACTAATATCAATACTACTGATCACAGTTTCCTGCAAGTTATTTTCACGAAGTTCTGAGGTTGGTGATTTTTCAATCAGCTCATCAGACGTAGGCCTCGATCGGCAGCATCCAGTTCCAATCGGATCATTGGTTTCTGTTCCAGGTTGGCAAATCGGTGTGATTGAGTTCCTGCGTGGAGACGATGCATTGGAAATCCTCAATGACACCGATTGGCCTCCTCCAGCTGCTTCTGAAGGACAAGAATATGTGCTTGCCAAGATCTTTCTCCGATCAACATCCACCACTGAGAATAGCCAATCTCTGGGAATTACCAATCTTTTTATCACTGGAGATCAAAATGTAGCACACGGCGATTCGTTGGATGGCTGGCCGCAACCCGAATTTCTCTACGAGGATATGTACACGGCTGAAACTGCGGAGGGTTGGGTGGACGCATTGGTTCCTGTAGATGAATCCAATTTTGAACTTGTACTAGATATCACCACCGATTCAGGTCGAATTACACGATATTTTGAACTTGAGAAAAATGCCTCCATTTCATTGCCCCAAAAATCAACCTCGCTGCAGCCAAACAATGCTGGCAGCCAGATTAACTCACCAGTTCTGGTCGAAGAGAAAGTTATTACAGCTGATTGGAACCTTCAAATTGTCGAAACAATACGCGGACCCCAAGCGGAAACCTTATTACTAGAGGTGAATCCATATTATCCCACTCCATCCCAAGGCGAGGAGTTTTTGCTGCTTCATCTAAACTTGCAGTATATCAGCGACATTGATTTGCCCATTTCACTTGGTCCCGACAATTTTTATGCCATCGATAATTCAGGTTTTCAGTTGACTGCAGGTTATCTTTATCCTCCTAAGGGAGAAACCTGGTTGTCTGGTATCTTGCTGCCTGGAGCGAATCTTGATGTTTGGGTGCCGATTCTTGTCCCCCAGGGAGTCACTCCAATCCTTGTCATCTTTGACCCAGATAGATACAACTACGCTTCTGGTGAAGAGAATGTGAGATACTTTCTGATCGAGTAAATTATTTTAATCCATGAAAAATCAGGTCCTTTTTTTTGATAAGAATCGTAGAATTTTTTGCTACCTTTTTTGAACGATCCAAATATCAATCGTCATGTCAATTTTCACTGGTCAAATTTGCTGCCTGGGTTTGTTTTTCGCAATCACACTTCGAACAATGGACAAACCTAAAGTTGAAATCTATAATCAATCCTTGCTGAATGTTCATTGTCAAATTACTATTGATAAAATATCCTTAAAAAGGAACTCATATGCGTTTTGCGAAAATTGTTTGCACATTAGGACCAAGTTCATCCGACTGCGAGACCATCCGCAAGTTGATCGCCGCTGGTATGGACGTAGCCCGTCTCAATTTCTCCCACGGCACCCACGACTCCCACGCCAAATTGATCAACAACTTGCGCGAGTGTTCAAAAGAGTTGAACAAACCCATCGCCATCCTGCAGGATCTGCAGGGTCCCAAACTACGCGTTGGCGATCTGCCAAAGGAAGGCGTGAAACTTGAAGCCGGACAAACGCTCAATCTGTTCATGGTTGGCCAGGGTCAAGAAGACTTCACCGGTGATGTGAAATCTCTCCCGCTGGACGTGCCCAACCTGGCGCACGGAGTCAAACCCGGCAATCGTATCCTGTTGGATGACGGCCACATGGAATTACTGGTTGAAGAGATCATCGGCGAAACCGTGGTCACCAAAGTGATGACAGGAGGCATTTTGACCTCACATAAAGGAGTCAACCTGCCTGGCGCACATCTTGGCATTCCCAGCTTCACCGAGAAGGACCAGACTGACCTGGCGTTTGGTTTGGCGCATGATGTGGATTACGTGGCCATCTCGTTCGTCGAAACCGCCCTGGACGTGGAAACCGTGCGCGAAGCCATTCGCATGACCAACCCGCCGCGCGCGAACACCCCCATCATCGCGAAACTGGAACGCCCCGAAGCTGTCAAAAACCTGCACGAGATCATCCACGTGGTGGATGGCGTAATGGTGGCACGCGGTGACCTGGGCGTCGAAACATCACCTTCCCTGGTTCCGATCTTCCAAAAGGAAATCATCGAGAGCGCCAACCGGCACGCCAAGATCGTGATCACCGCCACCCAGATGCTTGAATCAATGATCCACAACCCCCGCCCGACCCGCGCAGAAGCCTCCGATGTGGCCAACGCCATTTTTGATGGCACTGATGCGGTGATGCTTTCCGGTGAGACTGCTTCGGGCGAATATCCCGTTGAGAGCGTGAAAATGATGGACTCCATCATCTGTGAAGCGGAAAAACACAACAAGGAATGGGGGCGCTTCCCTGACTTTCCTGAAGCCGCCGTGAGGGGCGATGCGCTCAGCATGTGCGCTGCCGCACGCGAACTGGCGCACGATCGAGACGTTTCGCAAGTAGCTGTATTCACACAGACCGGCAAGACCGCACTGCTGATGTCAAAAGTCCGTCCTCGGGTGCCCATTATGGCGCTTTCACCCGAAGAACGTACCCTGGCGCTGGTCAACCTGTATTGGGGTGTACAGCCGATGCTGATCCCTTATGTTGACTCTCTTGAAAAAATGGTGCACAAAGTGGATGATGCGCTTTTGGATTTGAAACAAGTTAATAAAGGTCAGCAGATCGTGCTCATCTCAGGATTCCCTGTCGGGTCCATGCACTTACCCAATCTTGCGCTGCTGCATGCTGTGGGAGAAGAAGTCTAGCGATTCGTTGAAAGGATAAATCCTCCATGGAAGCCAGAATCCTCGATACACACAACAAAAGGGACGTCAAACTTTTTAAGAACTTTCCTTTCAAGTTATACAAAGACAACCCCATTTGGGTGCCCCCTGCCCCCGGCGAGATCGAGTTCGCCATGGACCGCGACCGACACCCCTTCTATAAACATTCGCAAGCCGACTTCATTCTGGTTGAATCCGGCAAAGAAGTGCTCGGACGTGTGGCCGTTCTGCAAAATCAGAATTACTGTCACTTTCATAAGATCAACACGGCTTTCATTTTTTATTACGAATCAGTCGATGACCAGGAAGTTTCGAATTTGTTGATCAAGAGCGCAGAAGACTGGTGCCGCGAACGAAACATCACCGAGCTCTACGGTCCGCGCGGATTTCTGCGTTCCAACTGCATCGGCTTGCTCGTGGAAGGCTTTGACAGCCAACCTGCCACCGCTATGACCTATAACATGCCCTATTATGAAAAACAGTTGACTATCTGCGGTTTCACCAAACATTCCGATCATTTTTCAGGTTATCTGGATGCCCATATCGACCGCCGCATCCATGAGATTGGCAAGAAGGTGCTCTCCAGGGGAAATTTCACAGTGCGTAATTTCAAGAACAAACGTGAAATGGAAGAATGGATCCCACGTTTGGAAGGCGTTCACCATGAGGCTTTTGCCAAAAACCCCGACTTTATGCCTTCCACCCCTGAGGAGTTCGCCCAGCTTGCCAGAAACATCATCGAGATCGCCGACCGGCGCTTCGTCAAGCTAATTTTGCACGGAGACGAAGTGGCGGGGTTTTTCATCGCGTTCCCCAATCTCAACCGCGGGCTGCGCTTCGCGCGCGGTCGGATGCTCCCCTTTGGCTGGCTCGGATTGCTGCTCGCCAAGAGTTTTTCAGATGTCATTGACCTCGAAGGTATTGGCCTGCTGCCGCAGTATCAGGGGTTGGGAGGAAACGCGGTGCTTTATTCTGAGATCGACCGCGTGTTAAGCACCAAACGCTTTATACGCGGTGAGGTCGTGCAGGTGGATGAACGGAATTTCCGTAGCAAATCGGACATGCAAACCATGCAGGTAGTCTGGAATAAGACACATCGGACTTTTAGAAAAGTAATCAGTAATCAGTAATCAGGAAACAATTATCGGAGAGGAGACTTTACATGTACACAACCCTCATTTCAACCAACGATTTGGCTGCCAATCTGGGAAAACCTGATTGGGTGATCCTGGATGGTCGTTTTGACCTAGCAAAGAAAAGCTGGGGTGGCGAAGAATACAACCAGGTTCACATCACCGGTGCGGTCTTCGCTGATCTTGAGAAGGATCTATGCGGACCGATCACGCCCACCACCGGCCGTCATCCGCTGCCTGATCCGGATAAATTCATTGAGACGATATGTCGTCTGGGAGTGAACCAGAACAGCCAGGTGGTGGTCTATGACACAAGCGGCGGCGGCATGGCCGGAAGGCTGTGGTGGCAGCTCAAGTATTTCGGGCACGAGAAAGTGGCTTTGCTGGATGGCAGCCTGACCAAATGGCTATCCGAAGGCAAACCCGTCAGGGACGGCATCGAGACAAACCAAAGGGGTAATTTTGATGGGAAACCCAATGAAAACATGGTCGCTACGACCCAGCAAGTCAAATCCATGTTGGGCTCTAGTTCAACCCTCATTGTCGATTCGCGCTCACCTGAACGTTACCGAGGCGAGGTTGAACCGATCGATCCGGTAGCCGGGCGCATCCCTGGTGCGATTAATCGTTTCTACAACTTAAATCTAGGGAAAAACGGCTGCTTTTTATCCCCCGCGGAATTGAAAAGCGCATTTCTAAAATTGTTGGGAGGCTTGAAAGCGCAAAAAACGGTGTTTTACTGCGGTTCAGGCACCACCGCCTGCCACAATCTTGTGGCAATGGCTCACGCCGGTCTTGAAATGCCCATACTTTACTCCGGCTCCTGGTCTGAATGGATTCGAGATGTGAACAACCCGGTGGAAAAGGGATGAAAAACAGGTGCCAGTTGCTGGCACCTGTTGGATTATTTACTAAGTTACTTTAATTCATTTTCTTGTTCAATTCATCCAATGCCTTCGCAGATGGTCTTAACTTTGCGTCAGGTGTTCGGTTCATCGGAGTGTCAGGCAGGTTATAGATATCGAACATGGATGGTGAATCAGGCTCAACATAGATCAAGCCGGTGACCAGCCAGTTGTTGCGTTGAGCATCTTCGAGCATGTGTAGGGCTTGCCAGCGGTCACGCGGATCGTACTCTTTTTCAAGTTTTTTCAACATCACCAGGCTACCATCGTGCATGGCAACTTCGCGCGTCGTGCCTTCTTCGAAATCTTCGACAGTGATATCGTTTTTAGCCGGCACGTAAGAGATCTCGTGCAGTGGTTCTTCATGTTGCTTGCCGAAACTGTAGGAATGGAAGGAATTCTCGTGATTATGGAAGGTCACACACGGGCTGATGATATCCAGCACTGCGATGCCCTGATGAGCGATGGCGGCTTTGAGCAGTTCCTTCACCTGCCTTGGATCACCGGCAAAGGAGCGTGCCACGAAGGTTGCATTGGAGATGAGGGCTTCCATGGCGATATCAACCGGCAGATAGGGATTGGTGCCCTGTTTTTTTAGGCTCAACCCACGTTCAGCTGTTGCAGAGAACTGCCCTTTGGTCAGGCCGTAAACACCATTATTTTCAACAATATAAACCATGGGCAGGTTGCGCCGCACCATGTGTTTAAATTGCCCCAGCCCAATGCTGGCTGTGTCGCCATCACCGCTCACGCCGATGGCTTCGAGGGTTCGATCTGCAAACATGCCGCCCAATGCCAGGGAGGGCATGCGTCCATGAAGACCGTTGAAACTAAAGGAACGACCCAAGAAATAGGTGGGGCTCTTGCTTGAACAACCGATACCACTGAACTTCAACACTTTTTCAGGTACCAGGTTCATTTCAAAACAAGCTGCCACGATCTGGGCGGCGATGCCGTTATGGCCGCAGCCCTGGCATAGAGTGGATTGCGCCCCTTTATAGTCGTTTCGGGTGAGTCCAGCCTTGTTAACAGAAACCAATGGAGCGGTCATGAGCGCACCTCCTCGCTTGCCAGAATCTGATCTTCAACATATTTCGCGTTCAATGGTAAACCGTCCATGTGGGCAATACTGGTGGTTTTTGCGGCCATTTCAGGATAAGTCATGGTGAGCAACTGATTCAATTGTCCATCCCGGTTCATCTCTATCACATACAATTTCTCATGTTTCTTCATGAATTCGCCTACTTCATCATTGAAAGGCAGACTGCGAATTCTCAAATAATCCACTTTGATTCCGCGCTTCGTCAACATGTCACGGCACTCCACAACGGCAGGGTCAGCAGAACCGGAGGATATGAGTCCGATGGTCGCGTTCTGGTCGCCCAGCACAACGGCTTTAGGCAGATACTGCTTGCCGGTCTCGAATTTCTTGGCAATGCGTTTGAAAATGGTTTCCCATTTTTGGGGATCTTCGGTATAGCCCGCGTCTTCGGTATGGCTGGTGCCGCGCGTGAAATATCCGCTCTTCGGATGTTGATTACCCGGCAGCGTGCGCCAGGGAATGCCATCTCCATCCACGTCGCGATAGCGTCCCCATTCACCATTATGAGCCGCCATGAATTTCTCTAGATCGTCTTCCCACAATACCTTGCCGCGGTCCAATGGACGATCAGGATAAACGAATTTCTTGCTCGTCCAGGTGTTCATGCCAAAGTCAAGGTCAGAAAGCACGATTACGGGGGTTTGCAAACGCTCAGCGATGTCAAATGCCCGCCAACCAAACTCAAAGCATTCATCAATGGAGCCTGGGATGAGGATGATGATGTTAATGTCACCATGGCTGATGAAATAAGATTGGGTCAGGTCGCCCTGCGCGGTACGGGTGGGCATGCCGGTGCTTGGACCCACCCGCTGCACGTCCCAGATCACGACCGGAACTTCTGCGTAGTAGGCCAGACCAATATATTCTGACATCAAAGATAAACCAGGGCCCGAAGTGGAGGTCATGGCGCGTAAACCGCCCCAACCTGCACCGATGGCCATGCCGATGGCGGCCAGCTCATCTTCAGATTGGACGATGGCGTAGGTGTTCTTGCCGGTTTCGGGATCCACGCGGTACTGCGGCAGGTATTCGATCAGAGATTCCGCCAGGCTGGTGGCTGGAGTGATCGGATACCAGGCGGTGAACTGCACCCCACCAAAGATCGCCCCGAGTGCTCCGGCAGTGTTGCCATCGGTCAAGACGCAATCCTTGGTACCGTCCATCTTGCGCGCCACGTAAGGGTCTTTTTTCTCGAGGTTTGCAGCGGCCCATTCGTAAGCGGCTTTAACCGCCTGGAAATTTTGCTGAATGGGTTTTTCTTTGCCCTTAAAATGGGTATCAAGGGATTGATAGATCAAATCCAGGTCGATGCCAAGCAACTGACTAAGCACACCAACATAGACCATGTTCGCGATGTAATCACGCAAATTGGGTGGGACTTCTGAGTCTTTGACGATCTTGCGCACAGGCATGCGGTAAACGATGACATCCTTGTCGATCTCAGGCAGGGTAAAGTCATCCGGCACCAGGAACACACCGCCTTTGGTTAGATACTGGACTTCCTTGTGCAACGTGGCGGGATTCATGGCCACGATGATGTTATCCTGTTCAAGGCGGGCCAGATAACCGTCCTTGCTTAAACGCAGGGTATACCAGGTGGGCAGACCCTGGATGTTCGATGGGAAAATGTTCTTGCCTGATACCGGGATTCCCATGCGAAACAGGGAACGCATCAAGGTGATGTTGGCAGTAGCACTACCCGAACCATTAATGGTGCTGAAGGTGATGCAAAAATCATTAACGATCAATTCTTTATCACTCATCCCTGAACTGGTCTCCATTGTTACTAAAGGTTTTATTCGAATGAAAGACGGGGTGCTTGTCTCTCGCGTTGACTGATCAGATCCATATGTTCCAGCAGAATTTGCATTCCCTGGTTGTAATTGCCGTTTTTAAGTTGCTCCACGATGCGGCCGTGGTACTGCCAGACCCGGTCAACGTAATTGATATCGGTATACACTTCCATGCCCATCAACCGGTACAGTTCCCAATAGGTCTCGAGGATGTTGCAAACCAGCTTGTTGTTAAGCCTGCGATACATCACCAGGTGGAATTCGCGGTGTTCCAGGTTCGGTAATTGGGTTGGGATGCTGCGTAGTTTTTGCTGTGCCTTCTTCACCAGCGCGGCCAATTCTTCCTTGTCGGAAGTAGATAACATCTGGGCAGCCTCAATGAAATACGCAGCTTCAAGGTGCTTGCGCATATCAGCCACCTGCCAGAAGATGCGTGAATTCACTTCCACGCCGTAGGTCAGGCTGGCGATCAAGGCAGGTTTGATTTCGTAACGGGTTTTGCGAATGCCGGCTTTGGGTTTGATCTCGACAATACCGAGCAGCCGGGCAACTTCAAGCTGTTCGCGCAGGCTGGCCACACTAATGCCAAGCGTCTGGCTGAGCTCACTCAACGGCGGAATACGAAAATTCTCCTCTTCGGGTAATGAGGCCAGATATTTAAGTAGTTCGGAAAGTTTATAGGGTTGAGACGAATCCACTCGATCACGCTCTATTCATCTGATTATTCAGACAAAATGAGTATAACAGAGCCTATAAAAAGGTCAATAATGACAAATGTAACCGTTATTAATCTTATTAATCTGTTTATTTTTTTGGTTAGCGAAAAATAATTCGGCGAAAACGTTCGATATACTGCAGCTTCCCGTCCTCGCCTGGAACTCCCCAGCGTGAGCGGATCATTTCTTTAAACTTCTCCAGATCCTCGCCGATCTGTGAGCGGTGGCAGGCGATGGCATCAATTTTTCTCTCAAAGTAGTCGCTTACATCCACTTCAAGGTTGGATTGGGCCGGAATGGAGAACCAGAGTTCTTCCAGGTTCACCGGAAATAAGCCCTCTTCGTGAAGCAATTCGGGAAAGAACATCGGGTTGCCGGCGGCCGGAAAAGCTGCATCCAACACCACCTGCCCTGCTGCGCGGTGATCTGGATGGTTTACCCGGTTTTCACCCGGAAAAATATTCAAAGGATCACTGCTGACCAGAATTTGGGGTGAATGCTGCCGGATGACCCGCACGACCTTCTTGCGCATTTCCATATCCGGGAACAGCTCGCCATCCACGTAATCCATGAATTCCAGGCTTTTCACTCCCAATTGGTCTGCCGCGGCTTGCTGCTCGATCTTTCGCAAGGCGGCCAGGTCTTCTGGTTTTTGGTGGACATCCTGTGAACCTTTTTGTCCCAAGGTCATCAAGCAATAACTGATATCGTGGCCCAGCATTCCCCAACGCGCCAGGGTGGCACCCATAAAAAATTCCGGGTCATCCGGATGCGCCAGGATGACCAGGATCCTCTTCTTTTCGTTCCAACCTTCAAAATCCTCCAATACGGGAGGGTATTTAACTTTTTCTACATTGACCGCAGCCGCCGCCACCATGACCTCCACCCGTAGTATGTGCCTTGTGTTCCAGGGCTTCAAGCTCTTCGGCTGGTTTTAGCACATCTTTATGATATTCCTTGCGTCCGATCTCCATTAATTCCACGGTCACCATTTCACGGATTGGAGAGACATCCACTACTTTCCCTTCTCCATCCGGCGTGATGACGCGTTTGTTCTTCTTGGGGAGTAGTTTGCGCGCTTCAACATAATTTTCATATTCATAGATCAGGCAGCAGCGCAGACGTCCGCACATGCCGGTGATCTCAGTAGGCGTCAGAGAAATACCCTGTTCCTTGGCCATGCGAATGGAAATGGAGCTGAATTCGGTGATAAAACGTGAGCAACAGCGGTTCTCAAGCCCGCAAGCCCCCATACCGCCCATGGCCTTGGCAACATCGCGCGGGCCGATTTGGCGCATTTCGACCTGGGCTGGAGAATGCAAGCGCTGCATGTCAGAACGCATGGATTTCAGATCCACTTTATCTTCTGAATCCGTGCTAAAGAAGATGGTCAGCTTGGAACCATCATAGCAGTACTCGCTCATCACAATCTTCACGCCTGCCAACCGCAGCTCGCGCGCCCGTTTACGGGCAGCTTCAGTCACGTCCAGTTCCTTGGCCTGCCAAGATTGGCGCAGCATCAGGTCTTTAGGTGTGGCCAGGCGGTCGATTTGCTTCCAAGTGCCTTCGGGGGGTGCGACGGGGTCGTTGACCATCACCACCACTTCTCCAATTTGCCAGCCGCGGCTGGTTTCAACCACCACCACATCCCCCAGTCGTAGATTCTCGATCTTGCGCGCATCGAAGTGATAGACTTTGCCAACTCGTGAAAAACGGACACCCACAATCTGGGACGATTTTTGTTCAGTCACTAGTAAACCTCTCTCTTTTCCATCAAACCTGCAAATCCCTTTTTTGCAGGTAATTCTTTACCTCAGTGTGACATTCATGGTAGCTTTTCAGCAGATCTTGATCAGAACCTTTGAAACGTTTAATGATCTGTCGTGAACACTGTGTGCAACCGCGCATGGCACGAAACGAATCCGCGTTACAGTTCGCGCAGCCAGCCATCTTGACCATCAGATAAGTGAACGCGATCTTTTCGCTGTTATCGACCTTGTCTTCAGAAATTCTTTGAACCAGTTTTTGCCATTCGTCACCGCGTAGATCGCCCAGAGATGGGACAATTCTTAACGGAAACAGCATGTCAGTATCGGTATTGAACATGGACCTCTTTCATTCCAACGAAGCTGGTTTCCACTACTCTATTGAATTTTAACATAGTATTCAAGCCAGGCAGAGTTGAAAAAAGCCGTTGGCGATGAACCAACGGCTTTTCCATTTATTCGACTGTCACGGATTTCGCGAGGTTGCGCGGTTGATCCACATCCAAACCTCTCAATCTGGCGATGTGGTAAGCCAGGATCTGCAGTGGGATGACAGTGATCACAGGGCTGAGCATCCAGGGCACTTCAGGCACCCAAAGCACGCGATCCACCAGTGATTTCACGCGTTCATCCCCCTGGGTTGCTACAGCGATCACGATCCCGCCGCGCGCTTTGGCCTGTTCTATCTGGCTGATCATCTTTTCGTGCCACGGATCCTGGGTGCAGATGGCCAGCACGGGCATTTCTTCGTCGATCAGAGCGATCGGGCCGTGTTTCATCTCGCCAGCTGGATAAGCTTCTGCATGCATATACGAAATCTCTTTTAATTTCAGTGCACCCTCATAAGCGATGGGCATGTTGATACCCCGACCAAGATAGAGCATGTCGCGGGCTTCCTTGAGAAAATTTGCTACTTCCTCAACTTCCGCTTCACGATCCAAACACTTACCCGCTAATTCAGGGATGAGGCGCAAATCATCCACGAGCGCTTTGCGTTCTTCAGCGCTGAGGGTGCCGCGTAGGTCTGCCAGCAGCACAGCCAGCATGTAGAGATCCACTAATGGAGCGGTAAACGCTTTTGTGGAAGCCACGCCAATTTCTGGCCCGGTCTGCATGGAAATGAAACCGTCCGAGATGCGCATGGCCTGTGAGCCAATGGCATTAACAATGGACCACGTGGTGGCACCGTGCTTGCGGGCTTCTTCCATGGCAGCCAGCGTATCGGCTGTCTCACCGGATTGGCTGATGGAAAGTACCACGGTGTTCTCGTCCACAATGGGATCAGCATAACGGAATTCCGAGGCGATCTCATTGGCCGTCGGGATGCGCGCGATGCGTTCGAGCAGCAGTTTGCCGACCATGCCTGCATGCGAGGCCGTGCCACAGGCCACGATGACGATCTTTTCGATCTTTTTGGCTTTTTCTTCCGTTAGTTTTAATTCAGGCAACCGGATCGTGCCCTCTTCGAAATCCACCCTTCCCGCCAACGTGTCAGTCAGCGAGCGCACCTGTTCATGGATCTCCTTTTGCATGAAGTGGCGGTATTCGCCCTTTTCTGCAGACACAGGATCCCAGGCCACGGAAGATACTTTTTGAGCCAGGGGTTGGCCTTCAATGGTGCTGATCTCGACCCCAGTTCTGGTAACCACCGCCATCTGACGGCTCTCTAAAAAGATCAAACGCCGGGTGTGTTCCAGAATGGCAGGAATGTCGGAGGCGATAAAATTCTCACCTTCTCCCAAACCGATCACCACGCCGCCGGCGTTACCAATGCGCGCAGCGATGATCTTGTCTTTCTCGCGGGTAGACATTACCACCACCCCGTGTGCGCCCTTTAGGCGACCCAGTGTGGTACGAACAGCACTTTCCAAGCTCTCCCCGGCTGTCGTGTACATTTCGATCAACTGCACGATGGTTTCGGTATCTGTGTCGGATTTAAATTCGATGCCCTTTTTGGTGAGTTCTTCCTTGAGCTCGATAAAATTCTCCACGATGCCATTATGAACCACCACTACGTCGCCTGAACTGCTCAGATGCGGGTGGGCGTTGCGCGCAGAAGGCTCACCGTGGGTCGCCCAACGCGTATGCCCAATGCCTATTTTGCCTACGATGGGCAAATTACTTACCAGCAGCTCAAGATTAGCCAGTTTTCCGGCGTCACGTCTGACTTCGATATGCCCGTTGGTGATGACCGCGATCCCCGCAGAGTCATACCCCCGGTATTCCAATTTCTTCAATCCGTTCAAGACGATCGGTGTTGCGTTTTGATCCCCAATGTAGCCAACAATGCCACACATGGTAACCTCCATAAGTTACATCCAGACCCATGCAGCAATATGCGTGCATGGCACGATGGATCGGAAGACATTCCGATCAAGTTGTCATTTACAATGATTTTTTGGAAAGTTCAGATCCGTTCGGGTCTGGAGGGCTTCCGCTGATCTTTCGATTTTCCCGGCGGTTAGCCGGTTAACTCCACCTCGCGGTGGAGAACCCTCATCCTCGTCAACCGGATGTTTCCCGGTCCATGCGCTTGGCTTTCCAGTTGGTAATTTTGCGATAAACTTATAGGCAGAGTTCCTTTTTCGAAGATAAAGGCATTATACACGAGTTTGTCAAGCAAATTCAAGACAATTATGGACGACCGCCAGGAA
>CAZRHZ010000059.1:0-15155 GCA_964599995.1 uncultured Anaerolinea sp.
ACAGGCGATGGTACAAGTATTGCAACAAAACTCTTAGAGAGGTGACCCATGAACATCACGCTGCCAGCTACCCCCGTTGATCACACGCCCATCGAAGCGAAAATCCCCGTGCTGAAAGTCCTCGGCATGGGCGGTGGCGGTCAAAATGCTGTCGATCGGATGATCGAACTGGGCATTTCTGGAGTGGAATTCATCGCTGCCAATACAGATGCGCAGGTGTTGAAATCCAGTCAAGCGGCTCATAAAATTCAACTCGGCCCGGTGTTGACACGTGGCCTGGGTGCCGGTGGCAACCCCGAAGTGGGTGAAGCCGCGGCCGAAGAGAGCTATAAGGAATTGAACCAAGCCCTGGCCGGAGCAGACATGGTATTCCTCACCGCGGGCATGGGAGGCGGAACCGGAACAGGCTCCATTTCCATCGCTGCCCGCATCGCTAAAAGCCTGGGTGCCGTAGTGGTTGCCATCGTCAGCACCCCCTTCTCCTTTGAAATGGGAAGACGACAGAAAAACGCCCGTGAAGGGCTTGCCAAGCTTCACCCTTTTACCGATACTCTGATCAGCGTACCCAATGACCGTCTACTGCAGTGCGCTCCGCGCGATCTTCCGCTTGAAATGGCTTTTCGCATGGCGGATGACGTGCTGCGCCAGGGAATTCAAGGGATCTCTGAGTTGATCACCCAACCCGGTTTAATCAACGTTGATTTTGCTCACGTGCGCAACATGATGAAAAATGGCGGCGGTTCGCTGCTTGCCATCGGTACTGGCGAAGGTGAGAACAAGGTTCTCGACGCGCTCGAACATGCCCTGCACCATCCCATGCTTGAGACCATCAACCTCTCAGACGCGGGTGGCATCATCGCAAATTTCACGGGCGGCTGCGACCTTTCCTTTGTCGAGGTCATGGAAGCCTTGAAAGTCCTGCAGGAAAAAACTCAAAAAGATGTCGAAATCATCCCGGGTGTGATCACGGATGAGCGCATGGAAGACCGCGTTCAGGTCATCCTGGTGCTGACAGGCATTGGCGCGACTTCAGTGGATTCCAAGCAGACGCAAGCCGTACAGCCCGAAGAAAAACAACCCCAACCTGTGAGTGAGATTCATAGCGAACCGGTCATGTTGCACACCTTCACTCCCACACCGGAACCTTTATTTGAAATGGCTAACAATAAAAAGGAAGTGGATATTCCTGCGTTTTTACGACGCAGGTCGAATTAAGTGAGGTTTGTATGGAAGAAGGCGCAAAAAGCCGGGTATGCAGTGCAGTTTACCGTCAGTTCCCTGAAGTTCGAGGTTCCAATCCATCGGTTTCGTCCATGCCAGGTGAAAAATTCCAATTGATCTTTCATGGTAAAGCCCAGACCGCTGATGGAAAATCGATCAACCGCACGGTTCGCGTGACCGCAGATGAAAAAGGAAAAGTGCTCAAAATGAGCACTTCAAGGTGAAAAAGACATGTTTGCACAAATTTCGAAGAAGATCGAACTCAAATTCTGGGATTACGTGATCCCGTTACTCTCCCGGTCCACCTGGGTGTCGAATGTGCTCCAAAAAATGATCGACCTGTATCATGATGAACGGTTTATCAAACAAACCGCCATCATCGTGGTGACTGCCTGCGCGGGTTTTGCCACCGGTTTTCTGATCTTTTCGCTCAGTACCATATTTTCCTAAAATAGTTCGTTCTTTTAAAAGAACCTTGACAAGATTTATTGTAAAATCTTGTCAAGGTTCTTGTTTATTCATGAGTTGCAATTTATGAGTTGCACTTTTCAATATTGATGCCGATGGTACAATAAAAGGAAGTATGTCTATGAAAAAGATAGTCATCATTTTCATTGTCGTCATTTTTGTGATCTGCGCCTTTTTGGGGTTTAAGGTCGCTTCCTCGATCCTTCAAGCCAGCAATCCCGCGCCGGCAGTTGAAAAATCCATCGATTCAACTATCGTCGAACAAAAGAATTACCTCCTGATCCATGCTGACACGCTGAACGGGGATGAACCTCAATTGATCTCCTTGTGGATGGTACTGGTCTACCAATCCACCTCACCCCAGGTTATGCTCATTCCTCTTTATCCGGCTTACGATTCAAAAGTGCATGACCGCATCACCGGACAATTCGACCTCACTTCAGACATGATGGTCAGTCAGAGTTTTCTATCGCAGATCAGCAAGACTTTCGATATCCCCATTGCGGGCTATGTTCTGGTGGACGATCTCGCGGTGCAAAACCTCAAGGCCTGGTTGATCGGTCAACCAGATTCACAAGTTTTCACTGCGGCTGTGACCGATGAAGAGAAACTCACTTTACGCAACAGCGGGCAGGCCGCCTATCAGGGTTTCTGCACCACAATCTCAACAGGTACGCTCAAAACCGGATATCAATCGATCCAATGGTCACAACTTCTTCCAGACCATCTCATCACGAACATCCCGTTTGAGACATTCATGTTAACCGTTGACCGGATCATTCAGGCTGGATCAACAATAAAGTGTGACGTGCTATCCAACGAATAAAAAAAAAGGATAACCACTATGGCCACTGATCGTTCCCGTAGAGAATTCCTCCGTTTGGCCAGTCTGGGGATTACCACCGTGGCAGCCTCCCAGTTGTTGAGTGCCTGTGGCGTAGAAACTACCTCAACGACCACACAAACCGCTTCTCCCAGCTCAATCGCTGCCAGTTCGGAAGAAACTCCATCCTCTGAAACACAATCTCCAACCACAGAAAGTAATGCTTCTCCCACACAAGAAACTCCATCCCTGTTGGTGGCACGTGGCAGCGAGCCTGAAAAAATGGTCAGGCAGGGCATTAAAGCCCTTGGCGGGATCGAACGCTTCATGAAATCCGGCGCGGATGTCATCATCAAGCCCAATCTATGTGTGGGTTACCACTCTTATGAATACGCAGCCACCACCAATCCCTGGGTGGTTGGCGCGCTGGTCAAGATCTGCATCGAAGGCGGCGCAAGTCGTGTGCGCGTGATGGATTACGGTTTTGGAGGCACGACCAAGCAGTGCTACACCGTTACAGGTGTTCAAGATCAGGTGATTGCCGCGGGTGGTGAGATGGAAGAAATGTCCATGCTCAAATTCGTTGAAACCCCCATCCCTAACGCGGAGAATATGTCGAGCGCTTTTATCTACGAGGATATCCTCAAAGCTGACCTGTTGATCAACGTCCCGATTGCCAAGAATCACGGCATGGCCACCCTCACCCTGGGATTGAAGAACCTCATGGGAACCATGCTCTACCGCGAGAGGATCCATCCCTCCTTTGAGAAGAATCTGGTGGATCTTGCCACCCTTGTGCGCCCGCAATTGACCGTCATCGACGCCATCCGCACCCTGATGGCCAACGGCCCCACTGGCGGTAATCTCGCGGACGTGAAGCAGCAGGATACCTTGATCTTCTCTCCCGATATCGTGGCAGCAGACAGCTATGCCACACGATTGTTCGACATGACTCCTGAAGACATCCCCTACATCATGAACGCGGGAAGACGCGGGTTGGGAATGTCTGACCTCAGCGGGGTCAACATTCAGGAGATCAACACGAATGCCTGATCGGCCTTCAGGTAGAACGCGGACCACCAAACCGAAAGGGAACCCATGGGTACTGGCTCGCAAGATCACCCAAGGTCTGGCCCTGATCGCTTTTTTAACGGCTGTTGCCTTGAGCCGCAGTGCAGAAATCCCACCCAAACTAGCCGGTCTGCCCGCTCGCATCAGCCCGCTTGCCATGCTCGCCAACCTTTTAAGCAGCAAGACATTCCAGGCGGGTTTCGCGATTTCGTTGATCCTGTTCCTATCCAGTTTTATTGTAGGCCGCGCCTGGTGCGGATGGCTCTGCCCGGTTGGCACGCTGCTTGACCTTTTCCCATTTTCCAGAATAAATAAACCTGCAGAACCCCCTCAAAACCTGAGAAAAGCAAAATACGGCATCTTGATCGTGATCCTCGTTTCTGCGTTGCTGGGGAACCTCACGCTGCTGGTGTTCGATCCACTGACGATATTTGTGCGGTCCACCACTCTCTCGTTCCTGCCCCTGCTGGACAAAATGTTCTTCGCGGTCGAAAAGGTCCTTATCAAAGTACCCTTCATGTCTGACGCGGTTTTTAAATTCGACACCTGGCTTCGTCCAACTATCTTTCCCATGGCTTCTTATGCGGTGCAATTCTCTGTGTTATTCGGGTTCTTCTTCGTGGGTTTGATCTTACTGAACCTGATCGCAGAACGCTTCTGGTGTCGCTACCTGTGTCCTTTGGGCGCGATGTTGGGATTGCCCGCCAAGCTGGCCCTCTTTCAAAGGCGAAACAATTCAGCCTGTTCCTCCTGCGGCCTATGCGCCAAAGCCTGTCCGACAGCCACCATTGACGCGGAAAAGGATTATGCGAGCGACCCGTCGGAGTGCACACTTTGCATGAATTGTTTAGACTGTCTCAAGGATGCGACCTCCTTTACTCCAAAATTTCAGTTGGCTCCCCGCCAATCCTACAATCCGGATCGGCGTACTTTTCTCTCATCCATTGGCATTTCCGTCGCCGCAACCGCGCTTCTCAACACAGAGTGGCTGAAACACAAACCGCAAAACTTCTTGTTGAGACCGCCCGGTGTGTTGGACGAGAGTGACTTCATCTCCAAATGTCTGCGCTGCGGTGTCTGCATCGACACCTGCCCCAGTCAGGCCCTTCAGGCTGACGTTCACCTCTCCGGCCTGGAAGGATTTGCCACACCCATCCTTGTTCCGCGCATCGGTTTCTGCATCTTCTCTTGCAACCTGTGCGGTCAGGCATGTCCGGTGCAGGCCATCCCAAATCTGCCACTGGAACAAAAACAAGCCACCCCGATGGGGCGCGCGTACATCGACCATAACCGCTGCCTGGCCTGGTCGGATCACCAGAACTGCATCGTGTGTGAAGAAATGTGCCCGCTGCCTGAAAAAGCCATTTCGCTTCAAACGTCAGAATTCATCGACCAGACAGGCAATCCCATTCAGGTGCGATTACCTGTCGTGGATCGCAACAGGTGCATTGGCTGCGGCACCTGTGAAAATAAATGTCCCGTCTCGGGTGATGCAGCCATTCGCGTTTATACCCTGTAGGAACAGATTTTTCTGATTGGGTTTTTCACCCGCCCGTGTTATAATGCGCGGTCGACATTTATTCAAAAGAAAGAGAGTACCCTTGAGCATAAAATCCGATTTGAACAAAGTGGCCAAAGACCTCGTGATCAGCATGGATTACGAATTGACCGTTGAAGGCGATGTTGTAGATAAATCCGAACCCGGCGACCCGATTGAATTTATTCAGGGACACGAGAACATCATTCCCGGCCTCGAAAAAGCCATCGAAGGATTAACTGTTGGAACTTCGAAAGAAGTTTTTGTGAAAGCCGCTGAAGCCTATGGTGAATACGATCCTGAAGGTTTCGTTGAAGTTCCCAAAGCCGAATTCCCCGAAGAGATCCCTCTGGAAGTCGGGCTGGAGATCAGCGTCACCAATGATGATGGCAATGAGCTAAGCGCTTTCATCGAAGAAATCAGCCTTGAAACGATCACTCTCAATTTCAACCATCCGTTGGCCGGCAAGGACCTGACTTTCAAGGTCAAGATCGTGGATATCCGTGAAGCCACCGCCGAAGAACTTGAACACGGCCATGTCCATTTTGATGATTGCGAATGCGGTTGCGACGACGATTGCGATTGCAACGGCGATCACGGAAACTGTAACTGCAACTGCAACTGATCGAGCTTTTCCAAAAAATCGTAAGAGCGTAAGGCCATACGCCCTTTCATTACCTGGCGAAAAAATCACCCTTTCGGGTGGTTTTTTTTATTGGACAAATTCCTCGCTCGGTTCCAGCCATTTTATGTGCAGGTCCGGATGGTGGTGACGTGCGTAATTATCCAATCTGCCGGGATCGAGGTGGTTGATCGCGAAGAGGTCATTGTGCATCGGGATGAGTAGTTTGGCTTTCAGTTCGTGGGCCAGTTCCAATGCCTCTTCAGGTTGCAGGTTTCCAATAATACCGATGGACTCCCGTTTCTCATCCCGCCCATTGACCGGCAGGAAACATACATCATATGCAGGGGCTTTTTTTCGCAGAAATTCCATCATCCCCTGATAGAGGATCGTGTCACCCGCGTGGTATAGCATCTTCCCGCCCACTTCGATCACATAACCCAGATTGGGGAATTCCCCCGTGATGGGATCTTGGTCAAGCATATAATGCGCGCTGGGGACTGCTGTATAGCGGATCGTCCCCACGATCAGGGTGGTATAAACCGCTGCCAGTTTCAAATTTATACTTTGAACGCCTTCCTTCTGCAGGTGGTCCAGTACTGGCTGCGGGCCAACCACCACGCATTCAGGATTCGTTTGCAAAATGGGCAGGATGGTCTCTGGGTCGCAGTGGTCCGCGTGATCATGCGTGAGGAAGATCGCCTGGATACCCTCGAATAGAGCGGGAGCAAAAGGGGGTGGAAATTGCCGCGTGAAATACTGTGCATCTCCTGCCCCACTGGTGACCACATAATTGCTTAAATACGGGTCGATCAGGAAGCGAATTTCATCATCTTCGAGTAGAAATCCTGCCTGCCCAAGTGACGTGATCTTCATCGCATCTCCAATACCATCTCCGGGGTTAATATAATCGCACTTACTTTATACAAATTATGCAAATCATCTGGCTTGACAGTATAATATTATAAATGCAAGTAATGAAAAATATTACGAGGTAGAATGACCATAAAAATTGTTACCGACAGTACCTGTGATCTCCCTCAGGAAATTATTGAAAAATTTGATATTACTGTGATCCCGGCATATATCAATTTCCCGGATGGCAGCTATCTGGATGGGGTTGAGTTGTCACGCAAGGAGTTCTATGAAAGGCTGCCGAATTACCAGGTTCCCCCCACTACCTCAGCACCCGCCATCGGTACTTTTGCTAGGGCATATAAAGATCTGATTGAAAAAGGTGCAAGCCAGATTCTTTCGATCCATATTTCTTCCAACTTAAGCGGAATTTACAATGTCGCGGTCCTTGCCTCAGAAGCCGTTGAGAATATGGTGGTCAAGACTTTTGATGCAGGCAATCTCAGCATGGGCACTGGATTGGTCGTTGAAGCCGCCGCCAAAATGGCCCAGGCTGGACGAAGCCTGGACGAGATCATGACCAAGGTAAAAGACCTGGCAGCACGCACTTACACTTTTGCCGCACTGGATACTCTTCAATTCCTGCAGCGCAGTGGCAGGGTTTCACGTCTCAAGGCTGGTTTTGGCAGCCTGCTGCAGATCAAACCCATTCTGCGCATGAATCGGGACAAGATCGCAATGGAAGTTGCGCGCACCAGCAAAGGTGCGATCAATCACCTGCTTTCCACTTTGAAATCGCTGGGGCCGTTAGAAAACGTGGCCTTGGTGCATACCAACGCTCCAGACAGGGCTGAAAACCTGCGCGACCAGGCTAAATCTCTGGTATCCAAGATCACCCAGGCTTACTCAATGGATGTGACACCGGTGATTGGTTCTCATCTCGGACCTGGGGCGGTGGGTTTTGTGGCCGTGACCGCATCTGCTCAAGGATAACGAAAAATGAGTATTTTCACGATCCTTTCCTATTCAGCAGCCGTGATCTTCGGGTTGATGATTTTGCTCTGGGTCGTCAGCCTCATTCTTCGCAATTCGAGCATCGTCGATATCTTTTGGGGTGCTGGTTTTGTCATCTCAGCCTGGGTATACTTCTTCCTGACCCCTGACGGCCTTTTATCGAGAAAAATATTGATTTCCTCCCTGACCACGATCTGGGGATTGCGCCTTACGATCCATGTGCTGGTTCGAAATTGGGGCAAGGGTGAAGATTTTAGATATCAAAAATGGCGCAAGGAATCCAGCGGCATATGGTGGTGGAAAAGCCTTTTCCAGGTCTTCATTCTGCAGGGTTTCTTGATGTGGATCATTTCAACTCCCTTACTGGCGTCTCAATTTTCAACCTTATCATCAAAATTGACTGTCCTTGATTTTATCGGGCTTGCGTTCTGGATCATCGGATTCTTCTTCGAATCTGCCGGTGATCTTCAGTTGGTGCGTTTCCGAAAAGATCCAACTAAAAAAGGTCTTGTTCTCAACACTGGCGTCTGGAGATACACCCGCCATCCCAATTACTTTGGTGATTCAACCCAATGGTGGGCTTACTATCTGATCTCATTTTCAGCGGGAGGATGGTGGACCATTTTCAGTCCGGTGATCATGACGCTTTTCCTGATCAAGGTATCAGGCGTGGCCATGCTTGAAAGGACTTTGAAAGAGACTCGGCCTGGATACCGTGAATACATGGAATCCACCAGCGCATTCATTCCCTGGTTCCCCAAGAAAACAAAAAGCTCCTGATCGACAAGCCTTGGTTTGATCGGACCGTGTTCAGAACATCGGCATGTTATACTGAACTCAATTAATCGTAAAGGATCAAGCCTTGTTTCTACCCACCACACCCGAAGAAGTAACTAAACTTGGATGGTCAAAACTGGATGTCATTCTGGTGACCGGTGACACCTATATTGACAGCCCTTATTCCGGGGTGGCGGTCATTGGCAAGGTCTTGCGCAAGGCCGGTTTCCGCGTTGGGATCATCGCCCAACCGGATGTGACCACAACCACCGACATTTCTCGCCTGGGTGAACCCAAGTTCTTTTGGGGGGTGAGCGGTGGCGCAGTGGATTCAATGGTGGCGAACTACACAGCCACCCTGCGCAAGCGCCGTTCAGATGATTTCACCCCCGGCGGTGAAAACAACCACCGTCCCGACCGCGCCGTCATCGCCTATACCAATTTGATCAAACGTGCTTTCAAAAACACATCCCCTATCGTGCTGGGTGGCATAGAAGCCAGTCTGCGCCGCATCACCCACTATGACTATTGGTCGGATAAACTGCGCGCGCCCATCCTGTTTGACTCAAAGGCAGATTTCCTTTTGTACGGGATGGCTGATCTGAGCGTATTGGAATTGGCAAAATCCCTGCGTGAAGGCAAATCTCTATTAGAAATTCGTGGTTTATGTTACCTGGCCAAGACACCTCCCGAAAATTATCTGGTACTGCCTTCTTACGAAACAGTGCTGGCAGACAAGGCAGCTTTCTCACGCATGTTTCATCTTTTTTATCAGAACAACGATCCTCTCACAGCGGTGGGGCTGGCTCAACAAAAAGGGGACCGCTGGCTGGTGCAGAATCCGCCCTGTTTGCCCCTCACTCAGGCTCAAATGGATGAGGTCTACGGGTTCGATTATGAGCATGATGCGCATCCATTTTATGAGCAGCAAGGTCCAGTCAAAGCGCTCGAAACCATCCGTTTTGCTATCCCGACCCACCGCGGCTGTTATGGCGAATGTAATTTCTGCGCTATCGCAGTTCACGAAGGCCGCACCATCTCTTCACGTAGTGAAGATTCCATCCTGTCAGAAGCAGAAACCATGACCCGGCATCCAAAATTCAAAGGGGTCATCAGCGACCTGAGCGGGCCAACCGCCAATATGTACGAGGTGGAGTGCGGAAAGAAAATGCGCAAGGGTTCCTGCCCGGATAAACGCTGTCTCTTCCCTGAGATTTGCCCGATCCTCAAGATTGATCACTCACAACAGATATCCCTTCTGCAAAAGATCAGGCGGATCCCGGGGGTTAAGAAAGTTTTTGTGGGTTCCGGCATCCGTTACGACATGGTGCAGGCCGATCCAAAGTTTGGTAATGCCTATTTGAAAGAGATTGTCTCGCATCATACTTCAGGTCAACTAAAGGTGGCACCTGAGCATTCTGATCCATCCGTACTTAAGTGGATGGGAAAACCTTCGGTCGGATCACTGTTGAAATTCAAAGAAAGCTTTGAACGACTGACCCGTGAAGCCGGCAAGGAACAGTATCTTACCTATTACCTGATCGCTGCATATCCGGGCTGCAGTGAAGTAGAAATGAAACGTTTGAAAGAATTCGCGGCTTCGAAACTGCATTTCACTCCTGAGCAGGTGCAGGTGTTCACCCCCACCCCCTCCACCTATGCCAGCTTGATGTACTACACTGAAACGGATCCCTTTACAGGCGAACCTGTTTTTGTCGAAAAGAATCTGGCTCGCAAGACAGCTCAAAAAGAGATCATCACCGGTTCGCCATCTTCTGATCAAGAGAAACGGAAACAAGGGGTGCACAAGAAAATATCAAGTGGCTATGCGAATAAGCCGACAAAAGCCGGGAGGCGAAAATGAGTTCCCCTGAAAAATTGCGCTTTTACGTTTCCTGCCCTCCAGGCCTGGAACCTATGCTCGCCGCGGAATACCATCCCCTTGGCCTGGTACGCGTGAAAAATAAACCGGCTGAAGAACAGACGGGTAAAAAGCTCACCACGGAAGAGAGCGGCGGGATGGAGTTCGAAGGTTCTCTCGAACAGGTCTATCTTGCCAATCTGCACCTGCGCACTGCCAGCCGGGTGATCGTACGTCTCGGTGATTTCATCGCCATTTCCTTTGCTGAATTGAGAAAAAAGGCCTCAAAATTGGAATGGGAGAAGTATCTCGTATCCGGGCAGAAAGTGAACATCCAGGCCACCTGCCACAAATCCAGGCTCTATCATTCCGATGCGGTCGCTGAACGCGTTTTAGGAGCCATCAATGACCACTTTACCGCACTGGGAAAGGCTGAGATCACAGCCTCCAAAGATCCGGATGCCCAGTTGATTCTGGTCAGACTGGTTAATGATCAATGCACCCTTAGCGTGGATTCCTCCGGTGAACTGCTGCATAAACGTGGCTATCGCCAGGCGGTGGCGAAAGCTCCCCTGCGCGAGAACCTGGCGGCTGCCATGCTGCTGGCTTCCGGTTGGGATGCGCATTCTCCCCTGATTGATCCTTTCTGCGGGTCAGGTACCATCCCCATCGAAGGCGCGCTAATGGCTCGCTGCATCGCCCCGGGCATCACGCGCGAATTCCAATTCATGCGCTGGCCGGTTCACGATCAGGCGTGTTGGCAGCGTATTCTACAAGAAGCCAAAAAACAGATCCTGCCCGATCTGCCTATCATCAAAGGGTTCGACCGTGATTCAGGCGCAGTGGAAATGGCAAAAGCCAATGCCGCCCGTGCCGGGCAAAAAGATACCGTTGAATTCCAGGCGCAAGCGGTTTCCTATCTGGAACCGATCTCTCCAGCCGGATGGATCGTCACCAACCCGCCTTACGGTGTGCGAATCTCGGAGAATAAAGACCTGCGCGACCTGTACGCCCGTTTTGGCGCGATCCTTAAACAGCAATTTCAAGGTTGGAGAGTGTGCCTCTTGAGCAGCGAGGATCGTCTGATCGCCAACCTCGATCTGCCAACCCCAAAAAAGGTAATCCAAACCATCAACGGTGGAATTCCAGTAAAATTAATCCTGATCGACATACTCTGACAAATGGTTTTTCTTGTTTTTGAAAGACAATGAGGGAAAAATGAAAAAAGAAAAATCTGCCACGCCAACGCCGCAAGAGTTGCAAAAAGAGAATGACTCTCTGCGAAGACAGGTTGATGAACTGACTCAAAATTTGAAAACCGCCAACGATGAAATTCAATCCGTCATCTACTCCATTTCGCACGATTTGCGCGCCCCTTTGCGCGCCATTGATGGATATTCGCGCATCCTGGAGCAAGATTACGAAGCTTTACTCGACGATAATGGGAAGCGCTTGATCGAGATCATACGCTCCAGCACAAAAACCATGGACAATCTGATGACCGACCTGCTTTCTCTTTCGCGGGTTGGCTCTGCAGAGATGAAACTCGAGCAAATTGATATGACCGCTTTGGTCAAGTCAGTCCTCAATGAACTGGTTCCTCAAGAAATCATGGGGAAAATCTCCATCACATTGACTGAACTCCCGACAGGTTATGGCGATGTTACCCTTTTACACCGGGTTTGGAGCAACCTGATCTCAAACGCGATCAAATTCAGCTTGCCTAAATCACAACCCAAGGTCGTGATCTCAGGCGATGAAAGTTCTGCAGAAACCATGTATCGCATCAATGACAACGGTGTGGGTTTTTCCCCGGAGAACAAGGTACATCTGTTTGGCTTGTTTCAACGTTTTCAAAAAGCGGATGAATTCTCAGGTTCGGGGGTCGGGTTGGCCATTGTGAAGCGCGTTGTCCTCAGGCATAGCGGTCAGGTATGGGCGGATGGGCAGCCGGGAGTAGGTGCTGAGTTCGGTTTTTCCCTTCCCAAACCGCAAAAATCATAGGAACAATTCAAGAAGAAGTTTTTTTTACGCACATCAATCGGAATTAAATCCCATTTTTATTGCTAAAAAAGATAAAAAACAGATATGATGAAGGTGTTGTTTCATCATGTCTATTATGACCAATCGACCCTATCGTGTTTTTCAAGTCCTGAATCCAGCCTGCGAGACCTCCTCGGTCGCCGCTGTACTTGATATTGATGAGATCACCTTTGAATCTCAAAACATCGAATCAATTGAAAGCCTCCTGAATGAGATTCAAAGGTTTGAACCAGACCTTGTGATCACGGATTACCACCATCCGAAATATGACGGGAAGCTTGCACTTCGGCAAGCCAAAGAAATCTACCCAGATACTCTATTTATCATTTTTACCGAAGCAATCTCTGAAATTGATGCGGTCGAATGCATCAGGGCTGGCGTGACGAACATCGTCAATACTGATCAAGCTTCCAGCATGAATATGATCGTTCTGGAAGCGCTGAAATATCGTCAGGCACGTCTTGAAAAACAGCAGATCGAGAACCAATTGGCCAGGGAGCGGGAAATTCTTTCCATCTCATTGGCCAGCATCGGAGAGGCCGTGGTGACTGTCGATCGGTTCGGCAAGATCGTGCTCTTCAATCAAGCCGCGCACAACATTACCGGTTTTTCAGTTCAAGAGGCTGTGGATCAGCCCGCCCACCTGATCCTGCAAATCCTGGATGAGAAAGCCAATCAGATCCTACCGGACCCAGTGAATTATCTACTTGAATTGGAAAACAAAGATCCGAGAGACCGGCCGTCCAAATATCCGGTGCTGCAAACGAAGGACGGCCGAAGAATTCTGGTTTCGGGTAAGATCAGCCCAATCCTGGTCGGGCAAAAAGAACATGCCGGCTATGTGATCGTTTTCGACGATGTCACCCAAAAAGAGCTGGCGGACGCCCAATCCACGCTGTCACTGAAAATGGAATCCATCGGTCAGTTGGCAGCCGGCATCGCGCACGAGATCAACACTCCCATCCAATATTTGGGTGACAATCTGAATTACATCAACCGAACCATCCAGACCCTTCAGGAGATGGATCAATCGCAACTGGAGGTTTTGGAGAAACTTGCGGCATCCCCAGAAGGTGAACAGATCAGCGTCCTGTTGGATCAACGAAAATCCAAGGGCATTGACCATATTTTCAAAGAGGTTCCACTGGCTGTCGAGGAATCGCTGGAAGGGGTCGAAAGGGTGCGCAAGATCGTTCAAGCCATCCGCGAGTTCTCACACCCGTCTCAAAAAGTGAACGCGCTGGCAGATATCAACAAAGGTATCCTGACCACCGTGACCATTTCTAAAAACGAGTGGAAATACTGCGCCGACCTGGTCACCGAGCTTGATCCGAAACTTCCAATGGTATGGTGCAAGATCGACGAATTGAATCAGGTCTTGTTAAATATGATCGTTAATGCCGTGCACGCCATTCAAGAGAAGCAGAAAAAACCTGATGGCAGCAAGGGCAAGATCACCATACGCACTGCCAAAAAGGGAAACGATGTTTTGATCTCTATCAGCGACACAGGCTGCGGCATCCCTCAAAACCTGGTCAACCGCATCTTCGACCCATTTTTTACCACCAAGGATGTAGGAAAAGGAACCGGCCAGGGTTTATCACTGGCGCATAACATCATCGTAAACCATCACCATGGCACCATCAGCGTGGACTCCAAAATCAATGTCGGTACTACTTTCATCATTACATTACCAATAGGCCAACAGGAAGAAGGAAAATAAACTATGGCGGAAAAAAAACGGCAAATCCTGTTTGTGGATGATGACCCCTTTGTCTTAAAGGGCTACCAAAGATCGCTTGAACAATACCTTGAGGAATGGGATGTCTTTTTCTGCACCTCAGCCATCGAAGCCATCAACCTGATGAACCAGCAGCAAATTGACGCCATCATCACCGACTTGCGCATGCCCGGCATGGATGGCATCGCCTTGTTGGAGCAGGTCATCCAGTCGCGACCCGGCGTGATCCGCCTCATCCTCTCCGGCAACGTCGAAGAGCCGGATTCCTATCGCGCAGCCACTCTGGCTCACCAATTGGTCGCCAAGCCATGCAACATTCAGAATATTCACAGCATTGTCGAAGAAACCTGCCGCTTGCGCGACACGTTGACCGACAAGAAATTGATCAAAATCGTGACTGGCATTAAAAGCCTGCCTAGCGTCCCCACCCTATATGTCAGGCTGTTGAAAGAATTCGAATCGGAACAACCCACCCTGACCAAGGTTGGCGAGATCATCAGCATGGACGTGGCCATGACCGCCAAGATCCTGCAACTGGTCAACTCGGCCTTCTTTAGCATTCCATATAACGTCTTGAACCTGAACCAGGCCTTGTCGATCTTGGGACTGAACACCATTAAAGCGCTTGTTTTAAGCGTGGGCGTCTTTTCGGAATATCAAACCCGTTCCTATAACGCCTTTTCAATTGACGAATTATGGCAGCACAGCATTTTCGTGGGCAACCTGTCACGTGCCATTGCCTCCTCTGCCGGATTGACCCGCATGGAACAGGACGAAGCCCAGATGGCGGGCATTCTGCACGACGTCGGAAAACTGATCCAGAGCGATCTTCCGGGTTTCTACCGTTTGCTGACCATGAACACCAAGGTTCCGCGCCTTCAGATGGAGTATCATTATCTGGGCACGTCGCATGCCGAGATCGGCGCTTACATGCTCAGCCTTTGGGGTCTGCCGAGCGGCGTGATCAAGGCCGTGGCTTTTCACCACAATGCAGATAAAGAGACTGCCTACAAGATCGATCCCATCACAGCCGTGCACATCGCGGATTACCTCTATTACTCAGAAAAGCCGGCCACAAAGAATAAGGTTGATCTTCCACCATTGAACATGCCCTACCTTGAA
>CAZRHZ010000060.1:0-4807 GCA_964599995.1 uncultured Anaerolinea sp.
TTTCAAAATGCGGATTTTCTGATCAATTCCATCGAGGTGGGGGAGCGTTTCAAACTCTGGGAAGAAGACTGGCGCATTCCACAACAATATGGCATCAAGCAAGTGTATGGCGAGAACGGCGGCCCCGGCGGTCTGTTCCACGCCATGCGCATCATCCCTCCCATCCTTGAGATCTGTGCGGATGCCCAAAGGATCTGCCCGGATGCCACCATTTTCAATTACTCCAACCCGATGAGCCGCATCTGCACCACCGTGCATCGGGCTTTTCCGAAGTTAAAGTTCATTGGTTTGTGCCATGAGATCTCTTCGTTGCAGCAATTCCTGCCCTTCATTCTCGGTGTGCCATATGAAGCGCTTGAAATCAGGGCGGCAGGCTTGAATCACTTCAGCGCGATTCTCAGTGCTAAATACATCCAGGATGGGAAGGATGCCTATCCCGAGATTCTAGCCAAAGCCCCCATGTTCTTTGAGAATATGCCCAAAATGGACGCGGTCTATAAATATGTCAAAGAGACCGGAGCCATGCCGGAACAACTTGAAGTGCTGGCCACTTTGGAAACAGAGGCCTGGTCTGAGCACCGCTTGTTCAAGGTGATCCTTGAAAAATTCGGTTTGTTCCCGATCACCAGCGACAGCCATTTTGGCGAGTATGTCCAGTGGGCGTATGACACCGTCGATCAAAAAGGTATTTTAGATTTCTATAATTTCTACAAGGGGTTCCTTTCCAAAGTGGAGCACAAAATTGAGTTGAAACTCAAGGAACGCGTCGTACCCATCATGGAAGGAATTCTTACTGATTCAGGCTATATCGAAGAGGCGGTTAACGTTCCCAACCACGGTTTGATCTCGGAATTGCCTGAATGGATCGCGGTGGAAGTGCCAGCCAGGATCGATAAAGACGGGATTCACGGGTTAAAAATGGATCCCCTGCCCAAGGGCTACGCGGGATTGCTGTTGAACCAGGTGGCCGTGCATGACCTGACAGCTGAAGCAATTCTTACGAAATCGAAAAAGGCTGCGCTTCAAGCGCTGTTGGTCGATCCAACCATCAGCCAGTATCAAAGGGTCGAAGAGATGCTCGACACGATGATCGAATACCAGTCAGGCTGGCTCGGATATTTGAAATAGTCCAAAACGACCCCTCAAATATCGAGGGGTCGTTTCTTGTCTACTGAATTGAAAATGGAGTGAGTTTTCTGGTGACGTTCCCGTCGAAATCCTCAACGAGCAGGCCGGCTTGATACGATCCCGGGGGTGCTTTCACCAGTTCCAGGTGAGGCAGGTTCCCGCCGCCCAGCATGATCGGATTTGTGGTGGCCAGTTTCACTTCACCTCTTTTTGAGACAACCTCGATCAATGGCTCGAAGGTATCGCCGTCCTCGATGAGCAGCTCAAAAGGAGCCATCAGACCTCGCGCGGATTCTGGATAGAACCCCGTTTTGCGCATCAATTCCCCTTGTAGATCAAAGGTGAATTTTGCCCGAAAAGGTTCTCCCCCTCCGCGTTGGTAAATGCCTTCGATATTCCAGATTTGCTGGCCTGAAGGTGGGCTGTAAAATTCCGGTTCGGCACAAGCCAAAGTGGATCCTTCTCCGCAATGCAGGAGGTTCACCACAGGATCGATCTCACATTCCAACTGGTTTTCCTGCTTCCAGCGGGGATGGACAACCCCGTTGACGTTCCGTTCTTCGGGAGAACGCAGATAATCTTTGGCCAATGGTCCGATCAGATCCTTCTTGATCTGCAGCATCAGGGTGGAATAGATCTGAGCGATGTTCGTCCCACTGATTTTTACTTTTAACGCAAGTTTTTCTTCTGCCGCGATACTCTCACTTAATAAAACAGGGGCCAAGAATTCCACATTGCCATATCCTGGAGCCTTTTTATCCACTTTTCTTTCTGATGCGCCCGCTTCTTTCTTTTCCTTCAGAGGGGTGATAGTTATTTCTTTTCCAAGAAAATCAAAGATCATTTTTTTTGCCATCCTGTCGTCCTTTCGTGAATGTGCATCAATATTCAGGAATGGTCACGTTCACAAAATCTTCTGTCGTGTTGCCATCGAAGTCTTCCACCATGATTCCCAATTCGTACAATCCAGGGAATGCGTCGTAAGCAAAGATCTCGAAGGGCTGACCGTAATAGGTCAGTGTATCACCGAGATAGTAGACATAATCCCATTCATCCGTATCCTCGTTATATTCCTGCCAGAGTAGCCACGGACTGAAGGTGTCACCTTCTTTAAGGGTCGCCTCGCGTGGAGCACCCGTTCCCTCTTGGCCGGTAAATACCCAGAAGCTACGGGTGGCAAAATTGCCATCAAAGCGGATCATGGCTTCCTGTTCTTTATCGGTATCCCCATCTGGCGCATACAGGCCGTACAGGGTGTAAATATCGTCCTCATAGGTTTCGCCGTAAACCTCAGGTTCAAGATAGACAAAGGCTTCATCCACGCCGTCGCTCAGGTAATAGACTGTGGGTGTCCACTCCGTCTCGATGGTGAAATCTTCTCCGCTGCCCCAATCGGGATAAATCGAACCACCCACCTCATTCATCGAGTCGGAGTTCAAGTAACCCATATCTGCCATGAGATATGAGTCATCCTCTTCGAAAAAGTAATTGACGTAATAGTAAATATAGGCAATATTGCTGCCGCTGATATCAGCTGTAAGCGTCATGGTGTCACCGGCTTCCAGTTCGTCCGTGGAGGGGTATAAGGCGTCAATGGAAATATCGCCCAAACCAGGGGATTCCACCACAGCATCTTCTTCTGGCGCTGAAGCCGCGATCGCTTCGGTGAAATCAGCCACAGCTGCACCGGAAACCGGTTCAAGCACGCTTAAATCAGCCAGTTCAGCGTTGATGGATTTATTGGTGTAGTAATTTGCCAGAAAATCATCCCACAAAGATGCTGCCGCATGGCGATTTGCAATTGATGTATACCCGGCAAAACTTTCATCCGTGGTCATTTCGTAGAGCTCGGAATTTGGGAAATAGAAGGAGATGCCTGTTGAACCGGGTTTCAATTCACCATGTTTTTCAGCAATGACTGCCTGTTCAATGGCATCCAAAACTGCCTGACCGGCACTTGTCACATCAGAATCACCTGTTTCATCCATGACCATTTCAACAAAATTACCCAGATCAAGGAATGAATCTGGAATGCCCTTATCAAATACGCTTGTATACGATTGGGCATATGACCTGGCCGCCGCCACCCCGGACTGATCAGTTTCGGATAGCGTGACAATCAGATCGTTGAAAGCTGCATTGAGATCAGAAATCTTGGAAAGATCGATGGCACTCATGGTGATATCCACGCTCATATCAGCTGCGACTTCCGCTGCGGACATATCAGAACCGTAAGTGTAGTTTTCATCAATGAACGAAACGCGGGCATCATCATCGGTAATGCGATAATCCTCGCTGATATACGAATCCACCACTGAAGATGCCAGTCCTGATGCAGAGAAATCCGGGTTCTCAACCAGAGTCTCAAGGAAAGAGGCATAGGCCCAACCCACAGAAGGCTCAGTCTCTTCTGATGCCACGACATATTTCGCGTAAGGCGCCATGGCGTTCATGGTTTCCAATTGAGCCATCAGGCAGGCGTCAAAACCAACCAGATCAAACTGGCCGATGCCCGTGGAGTTCACGATGGCTGCCAGGGCTGAATCGATTTCCTGCAGACTCATGTCGCTGCCTTCATAAGGGTCCGGGTCGGTCCAACCACCCAGCCAACCCATGCCGTGATCCGACAAGACCAGCACGTAATGCTCGGCGGGATATTCCTTGATTGCCCAGACGGCAAAGTCGACCAGCGTTTGTGGGTCGCTCATGTCTGCTTCACCGATATCATCCAGTTCTTCCGATTCGATGGTCTCCAGGTCGTAATCCTGTCCGATCAGAAAGCGTTTGGTAGTCGTCCAATCGCCATCACCGTCAAACTCTCCATCGTACCGGTCCAATTGTGAAATGATGGTTACCTGATCGCTCGAGCCGACGATCTCAGCTTCATTGAGATCCAAAAAGACGTCACGCTCAAGGATCTCATCGTCTGCATCCTGATAAAGCATCACCAGCCAGGTGCCTGGTTCGCCTTGCGCGACGAAACTCTCGCCAGCTTCGAGGGAATTCCCCTGATTTGGCTGACTGGTCTCTTCTGCAAGAAGATCTTCTCCGAGACATGCAGTGAGCATGCATAAGATCATAATAGCTATGCCAGCAATGGTAATTTTCCGAATGACTCTTTTTTTCATGAAATCCTCTCGAAAATGGTGGTTTTTTCGAAACAATTATGCCATACATCAACATACCATCTGGAGAAGAATAATTTTCTCCATAATTGGTTCGTCGATTGATTGAAAACTGGAAAACAATAAGAAGGAAAAACCCATAAAATGACCAACTTGGATGCTATGATTAATCATATTGAAAAAGTAAATTAAATCAATAAAATAAGAATAAAAGCAGCCCTTTTTACAAAATTGATAGGTGGGGATAGAGCGAGATGCTTGTTAAGCATCCTTCTGGAGAAAAAGATGACCATTAACATAAAGATCAACGGCAATCCTCTTGCCTGGCTTCTCGAAGAAGAGAACCCAGACGTGCGTTATCTTGTGCTGCGTGATTTGGTGGATCGTAAAAACGATGACAATGAACTTCCAAAAGCAAAACAGACCGCTCACCAAAGTGGTCGGATCGCAGGAATACTCGAAAAGATGGAACCCGAAGGGTATTGGATGAAACCCGGTCCAGGTTATGGCCCGAAATACAAATCCACTGTCTGGTCCCTGCTCCTGCTGGCGCA
>CAZRHZ010000060.1:4907-12561 GCA_964599995.1 uncultured Anaerolinea sp.
CGGCTGGAAAACACGATCAAGTTGATCCTTGACAAGCAGAATGAGGAAGGCCGCTGGCTTCTGGATTATGACTACACCGGCAAAACCTGGAAAAGCTACGGAAAGCTCAATGAACCCAACAAGTGGGTGACTCTTCGAGTTCTGCGTGCGCTGAAACGCATCTATGGAGGTTTGCCTTGAACCCAATGGCAGAATGCTCATTAATCGAAAAACGCCCCTTCCACGGGCGTTTTTCTTCATAGGTAGAAGGGTTTTACAGAAATTTTCAAGAAATTGCGGATGGTTATGCTTTACTGAGTAATCAATTAATCCTCAGCGGGCAGAGCTGTTTCTGAATGCACCTTTTCCCTTGAGGGCAGAATGGAAAAACCCAGGATGGCTGAAAACAACATGGCGATACTGGCAGCAAGGAAAGCACTGCTCATGCCGTCCACGAAGGCTTGTTTGGAAGCCAGGTCCACTATATTCCCCAGGTCAGCTGAAAGCCCCTGGGCGGTCACATGCGCGCTTTGTACGCTGGCGCTGATATGGGTCATCAGTTCCGTTGTGATCCCCTTTTGAGTGGCCAATCCGCTGACATCTGAACGATAGATGCTGTTCAATAAGGCACCCAAAACAGCGACACCTAATGCACCACCTAACTGGCGAGTGGTGTCATTCATGGCAGAGCCAACCCCGGCACGGTTGTGTGGCAGCGAATTCATGATGGACGATGTGGCCGGGCTCATCGTAAAGCCAACTCCGCTGCCGTGTAGGAATAGGATCAACAGGATCAACCAGTAGCTGGTATGCAGGTCAGCAACCTGTGAAAAGACAAAAGCCGACAGACCATTGAGGATCAGACCCAGGCACATGGTGAATTTGGTCCCCATTTTGCGATTCACGCGTACAGAAAGCATGGTGAAGATCAAAACGAAGGGAGTGGAAGGCAGCATGCATAAAGCCGACACTAATGGAGAATAACCCTCCACGGATTGAAAGAATTGGCTGTACAGATACATACTTCCCATCATCGCGAACGAACTGAGGGTCAGTGCCACATTGGCGCCGGAAAAATTGCGGTTCTTGAAGAATTCAAGCGGGAGCATTGGATTGACTGAACGTTTTTCCCACCAGATGAACAACCCGATAAACACGACGGCCACACCAAATGCGATCCAGATCTTTCTGTCAGACCAGCCATTCTCCCCGACCAGGATGGTGGCGTATACCAGAGAGATCACACCAATAATGGAAAGCAGCACACCTAAAAAATCAGGCTTGGGTGCGCGATTATCCTTTGACTCAGGTACCAGGGTCAAACAACCGATCACGCCCAGAGCTGTAATGGGAATATTGAGATAAAACACAGCGGACCAATGGAAGGCATTGATCAACAGACCGCCAATGATCGGGCCGACGGCTGCTCCGACGGAAAAGATGCTGGTCCAGATCGCGATGGCTTTTCCGCGTTCCTTGAGATCCCTGAAAACAACGGTCAATATGGAAAGGGTAGACGGCATGATCATGGCGCCCGACAAACCTAAAAGGGCGCGGAAGGCGGTCAGCATCACCGATGAAACAGAAAGAGCCGCACCAAGTGACCCCAAACCAAATAGTGACAGGCCAATGATCAGCAGCCTTCTTCTGCCGAATCGGTCTCCCAGTGTTCCGGTAGTGATCAATAATGAAGCAAAAATAAGTCCATAGGCATCGATCACCCACTGCAATTCACCGGTGGTGGCCTTAAAATCCGATGCGATGGACGGAAGAGCCAGGTTTAGAACAGTCGTGTCGATGGAAGTGATGAAAAGTGAAATACACATCACACCCAATACGAGCCAACGGTTTTTCAATTTCTGCGATGATTCCATTCAATGAACTCCTGTGAAGAGGTAATACCCTTAATCACGCGTGAGGTTGGCGTGGATTCTTTTAAAATATTGTTTCAGAAGGTCCTTTTCTTCAGTGGAAAAACCCTCGAAAGCGATCTGTTCTTTCACATCGGTTTGATGCTTGGCTTGAACGAGTTTCTCTTTACCCGCATCGGTCAGGAAGATGTGCAGGAACCGGCTATCTTGTGTGTCGCGTTGACGGGTGATCAGGTTGGAAGTTTCCATACGGTGCAGAATGTTGGTCAGCGTGGCCTGCGTCACTTCGATCTTTTCAGCCAGTTCAGATTGAGTGATGCCGTCATGCCGACCCAATTCGAACAGGATGGCTGGCTGCCCGCGATACAGGCCGATCTGGTTAAAAATTCGATTGGCCAGATTGTGATGGCCGCGGCTGATCAAAAAGAGTAAATATCCAAGGTCTTTGTCTTCTGTCATGATTTCCTTAAATTACTTAGCTGGCTAATTATAGAAGGATTGAACCAGATGTCAAGGTGAGGGATATTTGATTATTCCCGATTTCCTGCGTACAATTCGTATCAAACCCAAGCAGAATGTGGAGAAACCATGAAAAAACCATTATTGAGGCTTGATCTACGCTTCGTGAACGCCTATCTGATCCAGGCTGGAGATGACTACATATTAATAGACACCGGCATTGCAGAAGTCTGGTCGCAATTGGAAGGTGAACTACTACGCATCGGATGTTTGCCTGATCATTTGAAGATTGTGGTCCTCACCCATGGCGACAAGGATCATGCCGGCAGTGCAAGGAACCTGCATGAAAAATACGGCGTGAAGATCGCCATGCACGTGGGTGATCTTGAAATGGTGAAAACTGGAAGATCCCCCCGGCGGCGCGGAACAAACCTGGGGGGCAAGTTTTCGGTGTGGTTCGATTCGAAAATGTCATCAGAATTTCACACTTTTGAACCAGATGTGTTCCTCAGTGATGGTCAGTCGCTGGATTCTTACGGATTATCCGCCACCATACTACATACTCCCGGCCACACGCGCGGTTCGATCTGTGTACTCACCGGCGAGGGTGAGTTGATCGTGGGAGACACGTTCACCAACCGCAAGAAACCTGCGATTGCCAACATTATCGAAAATGAGGCCGACCTGAAGAAAAGCTTGCTGAAGATATCAGCTCTCCAGGTACGCGCGGTTTATCCCGGGCATGGAAAACCCTTTAAATTTGAAGATCTACCCAAGATCACAGGGAAGTAGGAGTTTTTCCCGCTCACACGAATGATCCTGCGGACGTACAATTAATGAGGATTGACAAGGAAAATATGCCTGCAACTGTCTTGCAAACACACGGACTGACCAAAAAATACGGTTCCCTGGTGGCTGTGGCTGATCTCGATCTTGAAGTATACGAAGGTGAGATTTTTGGTTTTTTGGGCCCCAATGGCGCAGGAAAAACCACTTCTATAAATATGATGTGCGGACTGTTGACACCCGACAGCGGTGAGGTTGTCATTCGCGGCGTTCCTCTCAAGAAAAATGAGAAAATTACGCGCCGTGTGGGGGTGTGTCCACAGAACGTCATTCTTTGGAACTCGCTCACCTGCATTGAACAATTGGTTTTCATCGGTGAAATGTATAACTTACCCCACAAATTTTCACGCGCGCGCGGTGAAAACCTGCTGGAGCAAATGGGATTGTCTGAAAAACGAGACAGTCTGGCGAAAACCCTGTCTGGAGGGATGCAAAGACGTTTAAACTTGATCATGGCTTTGGTTCACGACCCTGACATCCTTGTTTTGGATGAACCAGAGGCTGGCTTGGATCCACAAAGTCGGGTTCTGGTAAGG
Source organism: uncultured Anaerolinea sp. (assembly GCA_964599995.1). GTDB lineage: Bacteria > Chloroflexota > Anaerolineae > Anaerolineales > Anaerolineaceae > UBA6107. The sequence continues at coordinate 8,599 of CAZRHZ010000060.1, forward strand.
GATTTTATCAAATCACTGGCTCGAAAAAAGACCATCATGCTCACCACCCACAACATGGATGAGGCTGAAAGGGTCGCTGATCGAGTGGCCATTATCGATCACGGGCATTTACTGGCTGTTAACTCGCCGCGTGAGCTTAAAAATCAGGTTGGGCAGGGGGATGTTTTGGTGTTCCTGTTGGAAGATGTGCAGAATATGGACGCTGTCATCGCGGCATTGAAAACGGTCGCGCCTGACCTGACCATTTCAGGCAATGAAATCATCATCCGCGGCAGGGGACTGGTTGATCAACTCCCCAGGATTATTGAGGTGCTGAAAAGTCAGGATTGCAGACCTCAAGACATTCGCCTGCGGCAAAACACGCTTGAAGACGTGTTTTTGGCATTCACGGGCAGGAGGCTGCGCGAATGAGACTTCTGCGAGTATTTCTAAAAAGCATGCGTGAACAACTGCGCAATTATTGGATGCTGATCGTGTCGCTCAGTTTTGCCCCGATGTTCGTTCTCTTGTATTGGTTCATCACCGGAGGAGGAACCACCAGTTACCATGTGATTGTCATTAATAATGATGATCTCACCTCCTCCTCGGCGAGCTCGCGAGTGATCCAATCCATGCGCGAGTTGGCCTATGCCAATGGCCAACCCATCCTGAAGGTTACCGAATCGACTGATCGTAACAAAGCAGAATCCAGCCTCACGAATCGTGAAGCGGCTGCCCTGATCATTTTCCCGGAGGGATTTTCCAGCGTATTACAGAAGGCCAGGGAGAAGGCTTCTACTGAATCACCCAGGATCACCCTTGTAGGAGACCTGACCAATCCGTATTACAGCATCGTTTCGATCATGGTCTATACCTGTGTAGAAGATTTCGTCACCTCGGAACTTGAACAGGCGCCCCTGATCATTGTGGACGAAATCGCGCTTGGAGCGTCTGCGGCGCGCACCGAATTTGAAATGTACGTGCCGGCTTTGTTGATCCTTTCGGTGGTTCTCTTGATCTTTCAGGTAAGCATGGTCATCGCCCGCGAGGTCGAAAGCGGAACCCTGCGCCGCTTGCAGATGACCAACATGACTTCCTTTGATTTCCTGGCCGGTGTCAGCCTCACCCAGGTTTTAATCAGCGGGATCTCGGTAATGCTTACTTTTTTGGTGGCCGTTCTATTGGGCTTTCGCAGTCAAGGTTCCTTTTGGCTGGCAATTTTAATTGGGGTGCTTACCAGTTTTTCAATTGTCGGGGTCGGGTTGATCATCGCCAGCCTTGCCAGAACCGTCAGCGAAGCCTTCATTTATGCCAATTTTCCGCTGATATTCCTGATGTTTTTCACAGGAGCGGTTTTCCCGATCCCACCAATCCCTTTGTTTTCCATCGCAGGGCGATCTATTGGGCTGGCAGATATCTTCCCGCCCACGCATGCGATTACCGCTCTAAACAAGGTGCTAACTCTTGGAGCGGGGCTGAAAGATATCCTGTTTGAACTTTTTGCTTTGATCACCTTATCCATCGTATATTTTGCGCTGGGGATTTGGCTTTTCAAACGTGTTCGCATGAAAGCCAATTGAAGATGAAGAAATCAAAAAACGGGAGACATTCATCATGCAAAAAACAGTCTTGATCACCGGAGCATCCAGCGGGATTGGCCTGGCAGCCGCACTACATTTTTATGAAGCGGGTTGGAACGTGATCGCCACCATGCGCAACCCCGAAAAACGCAAAACCTTGCTGCATGAAAAAGGGCTGCCCGATCTCGTGCATCTGGATGTCGTACAGCCTGAATCGATCCACACAGCCGTGGAGTACGCGGTAAACAAGTACCAGAAGATTGACGTGTTGGTGAACAACGCCGGTTACGCGGTCTATGGGCCGTTTGAGTCGTCCACGCCGGATCAGATCAGGAAGCAATTTGAGACCAACGTATTTGGTTTGATGGAAATGACCCGCGCCATTTTGCCTCATTTTCGCGCCATGGGCGGGGGAGTGATCGTCAACGTGGCTTCGATGGGGGGCCGAATCGGTTTTCCGCTTTACTCGATCTACAACAGCACCAAATGGGCAGTGGAGGGATATTCTGAAGCACTGCAATATGAACTGAGTCCGTTGAACATCCGGGTCAAAGTGATCGAGCCGGGTGTAATCAAGACCGATTTCTACGAACGTTCTCTGGATCGAACTGAAAATGACGCGCAGGGGTCAGCCTATGAAGGCATCCTTACACGTGCAAAAAAAACACTTGGCGAAGGGAGTATGAGCAACGGTACGCCGCCAGAAGTGGTTGGTCGTGCGATCTATCAAGCCGCCACCGATCAAAGCAGCCGCCTGCGATATCAGGTGGGGTCTGACGCGAAATTGGTTAATTTTGTGCGCGCCATCCTTCCTGCAGGATTGTTTTTCAAGATACTTGAAAAGAACACCCTCGGGTAGATTCCTTAAGATTAATGGATCGGGAATCCTTGACTGGGTTCCCGTTTTTTTAAACTCGACTTTTTAGCGGCCAGCTGTTTCGGGAATTTTCTTGTTTCCTTTTCATCACACATAAAGTAAATTGATCCCTTGTATACATGTTGCGGGCAGCACAACCCGCAGAATTTCTCATTATCCGACAAGGATCATGAAAGGGATATCGGAGAGATGTAACGCCATCGGGAAAAGGAAGACTGGCAGATCCTCTTTGGTGTAGGGCTGGGTATTGCATCACAACCTTATACAAAAATAGTAATTTTTATTGCATTCTGATATTATAGTTAATAGATAAATTAAGTGTACTTTGGAGTCCTATGATTAACAAGAATCAACTCAATTTCAATTCTCTCGCTCCTGATTTGACCCTACAGGATATGAACCACCAGTCCATCCAACTATCCGGTTTATGGAAGGATCAACCGCTCCTGCTGGCCTTTACACGCCATTTTGGTTGTACTCAGTGTAAAGAGATGCTAAGCGAGCTGGTGGATGGGCAGGAACAGATCCGGAAAAATGGTCTGTCGATTGCCGTGATCACGCAAGGCACCCCCGAAACCACCAGACTTTTTGCCAGCCAATTTGCCCCGGGTTTACTGTGCCTGGCCGATCCTGAACGTAAAGCCTACAAAGCTTACGGTTTGGAACGTGGCACCCTTTTTCAAACTTTTCTGAACCTGAAGGTACTGCTGGCTGTCAGAAACTCACAAAAGAGGGGGTACAAGATCGAACCTCCCCCTCAAGGGCAGGATGCGATGCAGATGTCAGGTACCTTCATTATTAACCCCGAAGGCAGAATTCTTCTTCCTTTTTATTACGACAATATTGCCGACCATCCCAAGCTGGACTTGCTGTTGAGTGGTGTGTTATCCACTGCCTGGAACCAAACGTTCGAAGGTCCGATCGGGCAACAAAGAAAATAACTTTTTATTGGAGAACGATAATGAAAAAAACTTTGAAATACTTATTGCTGGTACCAGCATTGATCCTACTAAGCGCCTGCGCTGCTCAACCAGACAAATCCGCCACACCGGTTGTCGCGAATCCCACCTCACAAGCGCTAATCGCGGAAGGCCGCTTGCAGCCCATCAATTCGCTTAATCATTCCTTCTCAATCCCCGGTCAGGTGGCCGAAGTTTTTGTGGAAAACGGACAGTTTGTCGAAGCAGGTGATGAATTGGCTCGTCTTACCGATTCGGCCGCGGCAGAACTCGCCCTCGAACAAGCTAAAACTGAAGCGCTTTCAGCTCAGCAGACAGTCGATCAGCTTCAAGAGAACGCCGATCTGATCCTCGCCCAGGCGCAGCTGGATCTCGCCAACGCGCAGGAAGACTACGATAGGGCCCAATGGAATCAAGTGCGTTCAGACCAGTCACGCGAAACCAATCAAGACGTGATCAACGCAGCCCGTGCTGCGGTGGTTCTGGCCACTGACAGGGTGGAGCAGGCCCAGGAAGATTATGATGCCCTGAGTGATAAAAAAGATTCAGATCCACTAAAAGCCGCCGC
>CAZRHZ010000060.1:12661-15140 GCA_964599995.1 uncultured Anaerolinea sp.
CAAAAAATCGCCGCAGGCGAAACGGTTGTGGTGATCGCTGATTTTTCAGATTGGATCGTCAAAACGGACAACCTGACTGAATTTGATGTCACCTCCATAGCAGTTGGTCAACAGGCCAATGTGGAATTCGACGCCCTGCCTGGAGTAACTTTGGAGGGCGAGGTCACCTACATTAATTCGTTGTTTGAAGAAAAACGAGGGGACATCACCTACACGGTGACCGTCCTCCTGAAACAAATCGATCCTTTGATGCGGTGGGGCATGACCGGTGCAGTTGAGTTTTTACCCTAGAAAAGGCAGGCAAGACCCATGAAACAAATTATTACCATTTCAGGTTACCTGGCCTTGAAGGAGATCTGGCGAAACAGAAGCCGCTTTCTGTTGGTCAGTCTGGTCATCGCGCTCATCACTCTGCTCGTTCTTTTCATCGCCGCGCTGGGTGAGGGGCTGGGTAACGGCAACCGCGAGTACATCTCCAAATTGGATGCCGAGTTGATCGCCTTTCAGGCTAAATCAGAAAACCTGATCCAGGCCAGCCGTCTCAGCAAGGACCGTTTATCGGCCATTCGACGCGTGGATGGCGTGGCTGACGCGGGTATGCTTGGTACGGCCAGTGCATCCCTTATTAACGTTGATGACACCGAACCCCTCAAAGTTGCCCTACTGGGTGTGCAGCCCGGCCATACCGGGGAACCCACCATCGAGGAAGGCCGGCAGCTTAGTACCGATCTGGCAGACGAAGTAATCATTGACAGCAACACCGCCATCCGCACAGGTTTACAGGTTGGTGATGAATTGACCCTTCGAGTCACGCAAGGCACAAAAGATGAATTCTATACCCTGCAAATCGTGGGTCTCACTGATGGGCAGCAATATTCTCTTCAGCCATCCATCTTTGTCCCTTTTTACACCTGGGATCGCATCCGGCCAAAATCGGATGCTGAGATCAACAGCTCAAATCCGGTTGCCAACGTGATCTTGATCAAGTTAGCGGAGCCGACCAAAATTGATGAAGTGAGTGCCCGCATCGTGGCTCAGGTGGATAACGTTGATCTTGCCACGCTCAAACAGGCCATCCAAGCTCTGCCAGGGTATTCAGCGCAGCAGAGCACATTGAATCTGCAAGGTGGATTTACCCTCTTTATCGGCGTTCTGGTCATTGGCGGATTCTTCCAGATCCAGATCCTGCAAAAGGTTGCCCAAATTGGCGTATTGAAAGCCATTGGCACCTCCAACCCCGTGGTCGCTGCCGCATCCGTGATCCAGATCATCGTCGTCACTTTCATTGGGGTAACCATTGGCGGCTTGTTCACTTTATTGTTCTCGCTCACTTTCCCCCCCACGGTTCCCATTGTCTTCAATGGAACCACCACTGCCATTGCCATTATCGCCTTGTTATTGATTGGCCCTCTCAGCGGCCTGGTGTCAACCCGCTTTGCGGTGAAAATTGAACCGCTCAAAGCGCTAGGCCTTTCATAGATCGGATGTAAAAATGAATACTTTTGCTCTCGAAACGCAGCTTGTTAAAAAAACCTATCAAACCGATTCCGGCACGATCAACGCCGTTGACGATGTGTCCATCCAGGTAAAACCGGGTGAATTCGTGGCCCTGGTTGGCCCCAGCGGTTCAGGCAAAACCACCATGCTCTCCATCCTGGCGGCGCTGCTCAAACCCACTTCCGGGAAGGTGCTGTTGGATGGTCAGGATCTGGCTGTCATGGGAGAAAAGGAAAGGGTGACTATGCGCCGCGAGAAGATCGGGTTTACCTTCCAGGCAAACAATCTAGTCCCCTACCTGTCTGCCGTTGAGAACGTGGAATTGATGCTGCGGCTGAACGGAAAATATGACAAAACGGGAAGGATGCGGTCACGTGAACTTCTCTCCCGGCTTGGATTGTCAGAGCGGTTGAATAATCTGCCCGGACAGATGTCTGGCGGGCAGCAGCAGCGTGTCGCCATCGCGCGCGCCATGATCCATAATCCCAGCCTTGTTCTGGCGGATGAACCCACTGCCAGCCTTGATACCGAGCGTGCCTATCAAGTGGTGGAGACCTTTGCCGGCTTGATTCACGAACAGAACCGCGCCGGCATTATGGTGACCCACGATCTGCGCATGTGTGAATATGTGGATCGGGTTCTGCAGATGCGGGACGGAAAACTCGTTCAGACCTACAACACCAGGGATGAGATCATGTCTCTTGTGAAGGGAAAACGCGACTGACCGGCGGCTCTATCACAGGATTACTGGCACCTTCCACTTCAGGAAGGTGTCTTTTTTTTGTGAGATCCCTCATGGTAAAATTTTTAATCACTTACATTGCAGATAGGACCACCCATGATTGACAAAAAACGTTACCCAGTGAAATTTGGTCTGGTTGTGCTGGCATACATTGCCTTCATCGCCCTCGGAATGCCTGATGGTTTAATGGGCGTGGCCTGGCCAAGTATTCGGGAGGGTTTTCAGGTTCCTCTTGATTCG
>CAZRHZ010000061.1:0-14987 GCA_964599995.1 uncultured Anaerolinea sp.
GGGGCGAAAACATGGGCTTGCTGGCTTCGGATATTGTGAAGGGCAGAAACTGGGTTGTGGATTATCCCAACCTACATTTTGAGATCCTCGCATCATCTATGGTGCGCGCGGTGCACCCTGCAAAAAAATGAACAACTCCGGTTAACCAAAAAACCGCCTTGCAGCGGTTATTTGTGTGTGCCTCTTGAAGCGAAGCGGAAATCCCCGCAGGGGACACGGAGATTCCCGAAACGAAGGGAAGGCCCCCCGAAGAGGGGAGAACTCTGGTTAAACCAAAAACTCCCGAAAAATCGGGAGTTTTTTTGTGCCTCCACGGAGATTCGAACTCCGGTTTTGACCTTGAAAGGGTCGCGTCCTGGTCCCCTAGACGATGGAGGCATTAACGGACGAAATTTTACCATTTGACCGACAATCGGTCAAGCAATTACTTGAGCAAATACTTGAGGAATCTTTGAAATACTTATTACTCAGGGTCGTCTTTCCGATTTAAACCATATACTTTCGCGACAGGCAAAACCGTCAGTATGCCAGTTCTTGGCTGATCCAGATCACCGACCACAGATTGTGTGGCTTCCACGACTTTGTTCACCATTTCGTCATTTTCAACAATGGTAAAGAGGGTTCGATTCAATCTCTCTTCTTCGTGGATGATATCTTCAAGGCTTGGAATAAGCGGCATATCTTCTCGAAGTACATCCTCGGATTGAAGCCTTTTTAATCCTGTGCTGGGCAGAACAGTGATCCCTTTAACCCCTGTTTGGTTCCAGGCATCCAATATTTCTGAAAGCATGTTTGGGTCGTGAAGAACGAAAAAAATCATGTACATTACGCACTCTCCTCAGAATTTGTTTTTTCATTTTCTGAATTGGGTTCCACTAACGCATGTTTTTCCTTAAACGATATGCGTAATAGTGGAGGTGTAATAATTGTGGTCATCAAAATCATCACGATGATCGCAGAAAACAATTCATTGCTTAAATAACCAGAATCCAAGCCAATTTTGGCAATAATCAACCCTACTTCGCCACGTGAGATCATTCCAATCCCCAACTGTAATGCTTCACGCAGATTATATTTGGATAACAAGGCACCTGAACCCGCACCAATAATTTTGCCTAAAATTGCGATCGCAGTGATGGCAAGAATCATCCAAATTGACTCCAGATTGATCGATTTCATGTTCACGTTCAAGCCAATGCTGATAAAGAAAATTGGAACGAAGAACGCATATGACAAAGATCGTAGATTGGTTTCAATGGTGGCTTTTTCAGGGGTCCGGCTAAACATCAATCCACACAAAAAAGTTCCTGTGATTGCAGCCATGCCACCCAACAATTCTGCTGCAAGGCCATAAACCAAAAGTAAAACGATTGCCAGCGTGGTTACCCCTTGACTGACTGAAAGCTTTTTCACAAATCGAACAATTACAGGTAAGCCCCAGAGGCCAAAGATGGCTGAGAGGGCGAAAAAGGCCACCATTTTTCCTAATACAATCAAAATACTGCCAAATCCGCTTCCACTTGATAGAAGAGCAATAAACGATGAAAGTAATAGAATGACCAATATATCATCGAAGATGGCAGCGCCTAATAAACCCAACCCCACCTTACTCTTGATCTTTTTCAGTTCAATCAACACTTGCGCCGAGATGGAGACAGAGGTTGCGCCGAGAGTCAAGCCCAGGAACAGCGAATGATTAAAATCGAGCCCCAATAATTCACCCAGCCCAATTCCCATACTTACCGGAACCAATACACCCAGCACACCTGAAAGAGCTGCCACCTTTGAGTTTTGAGCCAAATCTTTGAGGTGTAATTCGAGCCCCGCCAGGAACATTAAAAGCAGCACGCCAAGTTCTCCCAACTGTGCAATAACTTCGGGCAAATGGATATCTGTGATGAATACCAGATGAGTGAGATCAAGCAGTGATGGCCCAAGGAGAACGCCAACCAGAAGTTCACCGAAAACGGAGGGCTGACCGATACGGCGAGCCAAGAAACCTGCTATCTTGGCTGCCACGAGTATTACGGCAATTTCAAATATTAGTTGAAGAAAACTTGACATGGTTCCTCAAAACTCGATGTATTTATCTACGAGTTTATCATATTCTTTTTTGAAGGGTCTTCTTATGATTATTTAGGTAGATAAAAAAGCTGTAAAAACCTGGCTGCATTTGGAGGAGTCTCAAAAAAATGTGCCATAATTATTGTGTCTCTTTTCTTTTTTGGGGTAAACGGGTGGAGGAGCCTAATGATAATCAGCGATTGCATGAAACGGAACGCCATTTTTGTGACACAAGATTGTACTGTTCAAGAAGCTGCCCAGCTAATGAGCAAAAAGCATATTGGCACATTGCCGGTTGTAGATGAAGAATCTCGACTGGTTGGAATTATTGGCATGCGAGACTTAATTTCATTAGCGATGCCTGGATATGTTCAATTGTTTGAAAGTTTGGATTATATTCGTGATTTCGGCGCACTTGAAGATGAAGAACCCGAACCAGAAATCTTATTGAAACCTGTTCGCCTGATCATGTGTGATCCGGTATATGTGGTTGGTACTTCGGGGCTAATTCGGGGGATTACTCTGTTGCAGCAAAACAAGCTTGATGATCTTCCAGTGGTGGATGAAGACATGCATTTGGTAGGAATCGCCTCAAAAGTAGATATTGGTGTTGCCATTATTGCTCGTTGGCATCAGCCATAGGAAAAAAACATGATCTCAATCATCGTATCGATCACACTTTTTTTACTGGTTATTTTTCTGATTTTCTCAGAAAAACTCAATCGCACCATTGCATCTATCGCGGGAGCGGTACTGATGGTGATTATAGGATCCATCTTGAAATTTTACCCTGCTGAACGGGTATTGACATCCATCGATTTTAATACAATTGGTTTATTGTTAGGCATGATGGTTGTAGTGGCGCTCTTAGAACCCACAGGTTTTTTTCAATTCCTTGCGATATGGGTTGGAAAACTGTCAAAAGGAAAACCGGTTCGACTACTGATCTTTTTAGGATTAATCACCACCTTGGCCTCGATGTTTTTGGATAATGTCACTACCGTCGTACTGATCGCTCCCGTGACGATTTTGTTGTGTGAGATCCTTGGACTTAGTCCTCAACCCTATCTACTGGCGGAAGCTCTTCTTTCTGATACTGGCGGTGTAGCCACTCTGGTAGGCGACCCGCCAAATATATTGATTGGTTCGGCTGCAGGTTTTACTTTTGTCGATTTCTTAACCCATAGTCTTCCGATTGTGGCAATCGTATGGCTCACCGCATTGGGTATAATGCTGTTCCTATATCGAAAAGAGTTAACTCAACAACCCACCGATCTTGATGCGCTTTTCCACCTTAGTCCAATTGAGGCATTAAAAGATAAAAAATCAGCCTTAAAAATGGTAGCGGTAATCATTGTGATGATATTTTTCTTCTTATTTGAAGAAGAACTTGATATTCAACCTTCATTGATCTCTCTTGCAGGTGCTGCGATCGCATTGGTCTGGATTCGGCCATCCATTCAAGAGACTTTAAAGCGCGTTCAATGGGATATTCTTGTTTTCTTCAGCGCATTGTTTGTCATGATTGGGGGTATGCAATCTGCAGGGGTTTTTGATGGATTCATGCAATTGGCAACGAGAATTCAAGGGTTACCCCCGGTTGTTTTGGGGTTGATCGTTCTCTGGACGGTTGCTCTTTTATCGATGGTGGTCGATAATGTTCCGATCACAATTGCATTAATTCCAGTCATTCATAACCTGGGTGTGGCAGGAATCCCAACTGCTCCTCTTTGGTGGGCGCTTGTTTTTGGCGCAGGTTTTGGTGGAAACGGGACAATCATCGGTTCCACTGCGAATATTGTGGTGGCATCGCTCTCTGAGAAAACCCATCATCCGATTACCCCGGCGGTCTGGAGTAAGCGAGGTTTACCAGTCATGATTGGAACGACCCTCATGGCCAGTATTTGTTATCTGCTTTTATTTGGATTTTTAAGTAAATGATCCGATAAGATCTCGGTGTTGATCAAAACATATTTCTGACAAAGAAAACCTCATGGTGGCTTTCTTGAAATTTCAGCGGAATCTTATCCTGCCTGGTCGATAAATTGAGGATCAAGGTTCGGTGAACAAGCTCGAGGCCGTGGGGGTCACATGGAGTAGATAAATTTCAGGAACCCATCCGATACGTCCTTCTGTATCCACCACTTCGGTCCAACTGATACCATCTTTGACTTGTTTGCCGTACAAGACTGTCAACCATTGACCGGGTTCCAGAGTGCCGATCACAGGCCCACCAGGGGATTGGTAGATCTGAAGTGGGGGCAGGCTGGTGACTTCAACCAACGCAGAGGAGGGAGTAGATGTAGGGAATGGTGTGGGTGTGGCGGTAGCAGTCGGTGACAGGGTAACGGTTGGGCTCGGTCCCAAGGTTGGCGTTGAGGTGAGGGTGGGTGTAGGAGTATAGGTTGGTGGAATAAGCGGATCAAGTTCCTCAGCAATGATCTGATCTATTTTCAGCGAAACCGGCCTTTGCAGACCCTCCACGATGGATTCTTGAAGGGCAACCACTTCTTGATAATTCAAGTTGGTCCGGGTTCGGATTGTGATCACCATATCGAGTTTCTCATCCTGGTGGATGATCTCGATATCTACAAGTTGGGCATTGTTTAGTTTAGAAATCTCTTCAGTAACCACAGTATTGATCAACCGATTTTCAGAGGCTTCACGAAAAAATTTAATACTGTAAAAAGATAGCGGGATCAACAGAATCAACACCAGAACTGCAGATACCACCAAACTATGCGGAAGTGTCTGGCCTGATCGACGCGCTTCCACTGAAAACCCACGCAGGAAAAAGATCAACGCAGATGCAAACGCAATCGTAATCGCGTTTGTGATAAACAACAGAGATGCCCCTCCGGCTACATCCCAACGATTCAAGGCGATACCGATTCCAATTGTACAAAGCGGTGGCATCAATGCGGTTGCTATGGCTACTCCAGGCAGGGCCGCTGACAAGTTGGTGCGCGTCATGGCATAGGCCGCTGCCAAACCGCCTGCCAGGGCGATAATCAGATCAATGGGAGTCGGACGGGTTCGCGCCAGAATCTCACCAGGAAGTTCTTGCAAGGATACAAAGGGCAGGAACCGATTGATGAGGGTTAGTAAAAACGATAAAAGTACCGCCAAAAATGCTCCCCTGAATACCGCAGACGCAGATGCTTTGATCAAATTCTCATCACCAATGATGGATGCCAAGCCCAGACCGATGATCGGTGACATGAGTGGCGCGAGCAGCATTGCTCCGATGATGACTGCCGCGGAATCGGTTATCAGTCCCATAGTTGCGATACCACACGAAAGGATAACCAATAGATAGAAATCGAAACCCGGTGAAGCGGCTGGAACAATTTCTGACAAGATGTCTTTTCTTTCATTTGGAGATAAGCGGTGAACAAAACGATTAAAGAACTTTTCCATATAAAAGAGTGTCCGTTTGATCCAGGTCATTTCGATTTTCTTCCAAAAAAGATATGAGTCTGAGGGGGCATCGATGAAGGGAATATGCCCTTTTCGTATGAACGTACTTCTTCAGTGGTTACAAAGGCATCTGGTGTAATGGAATGGATCATGGTTAGCAGACGGTTTACGTCTTTTCGCTTCGCCACGGTGTAAAAAATTTTTACGGGTCCCATCGAACCCTGTGCATCCACACAAGTTATGCCGAACCCTTCATTGTGAATTTTCTCTACCAGGTCATCACGATTTTTAGAAACCATCACAGTAATGAGGAACGTGCCCAGGGCGAGACGGTTTTCAAGCCACATCCCGAAGAAATTTCCTGCTGCAAACCCTCCAGCGTAACCAATGTAGCCCATGGGACTTTCTAGGTGTTGAACTAATTGTCCGATTACCACAATCCAGATCAGAACTTCAAAGAAACCGAGCAGCGGGGCAATTTTTCTCAATCCCCTTGAGATAAAAATGATGCGGATTGTGCCCAGAGTTACATCACACACTCTGGCTAAAAATATCACCACTGGAAGTATCACCCAGGCATACCAATCAAATGTTTGAGCACCAGATAATTGAGAGAGGACTGTAAACATATCAACCTATATTGAATAAGATCAACGAATCATATTTTCTAGAAGTGAACCGACTGATTTACGTCCAGAACAAAAGAAATGGTGTGTGGATCATTCCCTGTAGATAGGTGCACGCAATTCGCCCGGATCAATTCCATCGCCTCTTCAATTCTTTGATCTTGTGTGCCAATAAGCAGAGTTTTGTTGCCCTTTTTCAGAAAGCCTCCGGTGGATGCTATGCAGGTTACTCGAAAATCTTTCGAGAGCAGGGCAGAAACCAGATTATCGTAGTTATCCTCTTGGACGATGGACAGGATCATTTTCATCTCAAAATTCCTCATACTTCTCAACATCAAATGCGAAGACCGTGGCTCCTCCTACCATTATTTCAGTCAACAAAGAACGGCTTGGTGTTGTCATTCCATCAGCGTTAATTGGTATGAATTCAATTCGCATTTTGCACGTCTCTTGTAAAATCTTAATTATCGATTTCCACGAAACAACTGGAGAATAGATTAACAGCGTTGAATTTTGCAGACCAAGGAATCCGCCAATACTTGGAAGCTGATAAGTGGATATTTTTTGATTATTAAATTCGCGAACTGCATCACTTGCATCCTGAGTCTGAACGATGGCAAGGATCAGTTTTCCGGAAGGATCTTTTTTGATATTCATAAGCCCTCACATAGTAATCATCAGGCTTGAATGCCTTTAAACACCTTGTATCAAAATATCTAGCACCTTTTGAGGCAAGTAACTTTTCATCGAGGAAGGAATATCTAGTCTTCGATTTCCTTCCTCGATATTTCTGACAATTCCTGAAAGAAAGATGGCGATTATCGTTTGAGAGGCATCCAGTCCAGCATCCGTGGCACAAATCTCAAACCATTTGTCAGGAATCATAGGGAGGCCATTGATCTCAATTGCATACAATGTATCTTCTTCCATCAAAATATCGCAACGAGCATAGTCGCGAACCCCAGCAACTTCAAATGCATTCAACGCGAAATCCACAATCCTTTTCTTGAGAGGGTCATCCTCAAGTATCGTCGCCTGGGTGTGGTGCTTGTCTTTATCTTCAGTAGTGACGATTCGGTGAGCTTTCTCAACGTTTAGGGTAATTTCAGCAGGCAGAACAAGCCTTTTCTTGTTGTTGCCGATCATGGCTACAGTAAATTCACGAATTGTCCCATTACTTCCCAGATATTTTTCAATTAGCACTTCTTTATAAAAATTCAATAACTGGGTCAACTTGGATTCTAAAGTTTCTCTGTTCAAAACAATGGAGGTTTCGTCTATTCCCCGACTATTTCCTTCACGATTGGGTTTCAACAGATATGGAAAATCTGTACATTTAGTAATCACATCTCGAACACTTTCTCTCGGATCTGTTTGATTCACGACGAAAAAGGGAGGAGTGGAGATGTTGTTTAACTGCCAGATTAATTTCAGGTCTGCTTTTGACAAGACAAATTCAAGCGTGTCTGAAGAGGAGCCAATGAACGGGATTTGTTTTTCTTCCAGGTATGCATGAACTGCAATCCGGTTCATGGATTGATCATGAAGGTAATAATTGGCACAATAGACAAGGTCTGGATGCTCCATGAACAATAAACATTCAAGGTTTTCCAATGACGTAAGGTTGTAATAGATACTATCGATTCCGGCACTTCTCAAAGCCTCTACCATTTTTGAGAAACGTTGATTATCAAAAAGAGTGCGTTCTGGTTTTGAACAATTAAAGATAGCAACTTTCAAGGTTTGGTTCCTTCATTAACATAAGTCAGCAGTTCACCAACACTTAGATTATCAATGCCAAGTTTGTCAATGGTCCTTCCCCGTCTCCAATAATCCGTTTTATGGATGATTGAAGAAAGCCGTACGATAGAATCCATGGCGCGGACGGAGACTCCGTACCGTTGGCCCAGCGAAGCGATGGGTACCAGACTCATGGGCACATCTTCGAATAAATAGCGATGGTTAAGGGTGGGCGGTGCTTTGATGCCATAATATCCTGGCTGATTATGGATTGCTTCATTCAAATCCTCGCCGGTGGCATCATAAGACAGCTTCAGCCATTCCATGGCTGTGCGGGCTCGAATCCCAAGTGAAGAAGCTACGGTAACTCTTTCACGATCTAATGCCTCAAGAATTCTCGCTACTGATGGCGTAACACCTTCTATATAAAATTGATAATCACCGTGAGTCGATTCGATCCATCCACTATTCAGGATGGTTAAGGCAGGGTGAAAAATTGCCCCCATATTATTCAATCCGGTTTGCAGGACGTTGATCCCATCAATGTACTGTGGGTAAGCCTGATGGATCATTTCGAGAACTTTGGGGGTTTGGTTGGCGGGGAGGGCTGCCAGTGGAACAGCATCTTTTACGCGAAAAATCCTGGCTTCTGCAGGGCCGTCTGAACGTGATGCGTAGATAAAGGTTTCAGCCTCTGCCACGGTCACGTTTGCGGTGCACTTTTCATCTGAGAGGACTTTGGCAAATTCGATCGCCCCACAGGTGCGACCGGGATGTAGTACAACGATCTGTCCATCTTTTAAACAGGGAGCACAGGCACGAGCGATATCTGCGTGTGCAGAAGAAGGCACGACGACCATGATCATATCAGCACCCTTAACTGCTTCGTCGATGTCAGAGGTGACATTGGCCAATTTGCAGAAATTCTTGATGCCTGTTTCTTGCATAACGAGATCCAAGCCACCTAATTCCTTTATGGCTGCGATTCTGGCAGGAGTGCGATTATAAAGAGTGGTGGAGAATCCCATTAATCCAAGATGGGCTGCCATGGCTTTTCCACCATGTCCAGCTCCAATTACTGTAAAATTCGTTTGTTTAGTCATTTTCCACTCCTGTTTAATCGTCGATTAAGGTATCAATCCGGTATTTATGAGAGACCGGCTTTCCATTTTCGTTCACAATTCTGCATGCGCCATTGATAATTCGTGTCACGATCTTCCCTTGCGCGAAGGGGTTATTCTTGAGCTGCGGTGCATCCAAGATGCCACTGGTGACCGCTTGGGTGAGACAGGCAGGATCGGTTAATGGGTCAACTTTTTTCGAGTTTCCTAATTTCCGAATCGCCTGTAAGATTTGACCGGTCTCGTGCACCAGCCAATTAGCGCGGGCTTTCACCTTTGGATCAGAAAGCATATCCGGCGCGCCCCTAAGGGCGTTCTCAATGGCTTTGCGCGCCAGCGTGCATGATTCGATCACATCCTCGGCGGTGGCGGCATGATCCGCTTCGTTGAATCCCACCACATGCATGATATGGGGCTTGAGCGCCATTTGCAGGTACACGCTGGTAGCCAGGTGTGCCCTCGCCAGGGATGGATCAAGGGGGTAGCTCAACAAACCGGTGCGGGTTTCGACCCAGATGCGAAAGTCAGGGCTGCGCAGCGGCTCGATCAATTGCAGAATGGCAGACATCTTGGCCAGGTCCATGGCGTCTGAAAGGCCGGCGGGGCAGTTGAACATGAATTGGGCAATGTAGTCTTTTACGCCAAAAGCCCGTGCGTTATAAGCGGAGAGGTAAGCCGCAACCACATAAACAGCATCCGGCGCATCTCGCATACCCCAATGATGGGGTTCATTTAACTCCACGGGGATGTTCTGCCTTCCGTACCATTCCATCACCTTTTGGTGTTCATGGATCGAACCTTCCAGGTCCCACGGTCCGCGGCCGTCCATCTGGTTGAACCAGAACAGCGGGATGGCGCACCAGGCATTGTTGATCGTCTCAAGGTACACGCGCGCAAGTTTAATGAAATCGTCTGTGCCGGAATAGGTGCGCATGAGCGGGTAGTTGCCGCGCCGGCTGGCTGCGTAGAGCGCTTCGTAGTCTTGCGGGGTTCTCACCGGCACACCGCCGGCTCCTGTTCGTTTTGGGTCCTGACGTTCAGGATGGAAAAAATTCTCCTGCCCATCCTGGTCAATGCCGAGGGAGATCACGTCCAGCACCTGGGCATCTGAGATCTTTTGAATCCCTTCAATAGTAGCCTCCATGGTGGGTAGGCCAAAATGATGCCGGATCAAGGGGAACGGGGATTTCAGGTTGATCCGCTCAATGGCGTTATCTGGATAACGAGCGGTATTTGAGATTGTGGAGGATTGTCCTCGTAAAAACGCGAGAACCTGATCGTCTGCTTCGCCGCCAGCAAAAGCACGTTCAAAGAAACCCATTTTTTGAGCTCTCTCAGCCAACGGTGGTGTGCCGCCAAAAAGGAATCTCACCCCCTGGCTGCGAAGCTCATCCGCGGCTTCAGCGAAATCGGCCAGCAATAATTCCCCGGTTTCAGGGGTCAGGCGATAAGAAATGCCTACCATTTCAGCTTTTTCTTTTTTTGCGATTGCAAGTACTTTGTCAATCGGCACAGCGGGGCCAAGGAAGATGGTTTTCCAGCCGGCCATTTCTGCCAACTGTAAAAAGCGCGAGATCCCGGCCACGTGCACACAATCCCCCAGGGCTGCTGCTACAATTGTTTTTTTCATAACCACCTCAGTTTAAAAAAGACAGGAGCGTTTTGAGTAAACTGCTCCTGTTAAAATTAATGCTTGTTGCGAATTGTTCAATGATCTAGGTGAGATCTGTTTCAATGGCATATACAGGAACAGCTTGGATTGATGACACAGGCTTGAGATGCAACCCTGTATTCATTCCTGGATCGACTTTTGGCGGATCAGGAATCCATTTCATGCGATTGCTCAAAGATTTCTTATGATGCATTGTGTTAACTCCCTCATAATATTTATAACATATTTTTCCAGACAACTCGCGCACATCAATGATTCGCGTGTTTGCTTTTTATTTTGAAGTACAATACCGAAGGTTGTTTTTTTGAGTTTCTCACTTTCGGTCCCAAAAGCGAAGAAGATGAGTCAGACTGAAAATGATGTCACTGTTCGAACTGAATTAGAAGATTATTTACAAGCCAAGCAAAAACGCCGGTGGATCTTTCCGAGGGCCGCGTTGGTTGGTATTGCTGCCGGGTTTATGTCGCTGGGGTTTCGAGCGGCTTTATCTGGGGCGGATTTGCTGCGTAACCGACTTTTAGCATGGGCACACTCTCTTCCACATCTTGGTTGGATTTTTCCAGTTCTCTTTACGTTGATCGGAGCAGTAGTGTCGGTAGCCATTACCCGCAAGTTCGCACCAGAGGCTGGCGGAAGTGGTATCCCGCATTTGGAATCCGTACTGCGAAGATATCGAAAAATGGATTGGAAAAGAATCTTGCCAGTCAAATTCTTCGGAGGCATTCTCGCCATCGGCAGCGGACTTGCTCTTGGCCAGGAAGGACCAACCGTTCAGATGGGGGGAGCTACTGGTGACGCGGTCTCTCGTTTATTGAAATCCTCCAAGAGAGAAAGGTTGACCCTGACGTCAGCGGGCGCAGGGGCTGGCCTGGCAGCCGCATTCAATGCCCCTTTGTCTGGTTTGATTTTTGTCTTGGAAGAATTACAACGCGATTTTCAACCTATCATGTTTGGTGCGGCTTTTATCGCAGCGGTGATCGCTGATATTATCACGCGCATCTTTTCGGGACAATTCCCCGTTTTTCAAGTTCCCAGTTATCCAACGCCACCCCTCTCAGCGCTCCCTTTTTTTGCGATTCTGGGTATCGCAGCGGGTTTTTTGGGGGTGTTGTTTAACAAAGGGGTGTTAGCCTCATTACGCCTTTATCGCCGCGTTCCTCCTCGTTTTTTCTTGTTCGTGACCGCAATCATGGGCGGATTGGTCGGTTTGGCAGGCTGGTTTTCTCCGGAATTATTGGGCGGAGGACATCTATTGGCTGAATCTGTCTTAAAAGGGGAATTCCTTTTGGCGGCTATTCCACTTTTTTTTGCAGCCCGTTTCATTATGACCATGGCAAGCTACGGATCAGGCGCACCTGGGGGGATTTTCGCTCCTTTATTGGTTTTGGGTTCATTGCTTGGATTGGCAATTGGCTTGGTCGCTCAGAAACTGTTCCCTGGTGCTGTTCCCATTCCAGCAGTGTTTGCGGTGGTAGGGATGGCTGCCTATTTTTCAGCCATCGTTCGGGCACCGCTCACCGGCATCATGTTGATCGTTGAGATGACCGGTAATTATTCTCAAATGTTACCCTTGTTGGTGAGTTGTTTTTGCGCTTACACCGTCGCAGAAATATTAAAAGACCTTCCAATTTACGAAGCTTTGCTTGAGAATGATCTAAAAGGCAAAGGTTCATTTGTGCCATTTCACGATCCTGCCGTCATGGATTTTACGGTTCAACCCGGATCTGAATTTGAGGGGCGCATGATCAAGGAATTGGGTCTGCCACCCGGTTGTATTATCGTACGCTGCTCTGATGCAAATCGCGAATGGGTACCGAAGGCAAACACCAGGCTGAGCGCATTTATGCGTATTACAGTAGTAGTCGGACCGGAGGCTGAAAAAGGTCTTGAACAATTAAATAACGGTTGTTTGCCAACCGATAAATCGTAAAAACCCCGGCATTTTGATTTCGACGCGATTTGTCATTCAATTCGCATATTTCTCTCACTGGATATGGCCAGTTTCTTTCAGGTATACTAGTCACACAGAAAAATCTCCATCAGGAGGACGAAATGAGTCTGGAGCAGGAAAAGAAACGCTGGGAGGATGAGGTGGCCGCTCCATCGGTTGCCAAGTTCAAGGAACGCAAGAGTGAATTTCTAAGCCCATCTGGTATTCCTCTGCCAAGGGCAGCGGTGCCGGGTGAGTTTGATTATCTGAGCCAATTGGGTTTTCCGGGTGAGTACCCCTTTACACGCGGCGTGCAGCCCACCATGTACCGCAGCCGCTTCTGGACCATGCGCCAATACGCCGGGTTCGCCTCGGCGGAAGAATCTAACAAGCGCTACCGTTATTTACTGGACCAGGGACAGACTGGCCTTTCGGTGGCCTTCGACCTACCAACCCAGATCGGCTACGACGCGGACGATCCGATGTCACTGGGTGAGGTGGGCAAGGTGGGTGTTTCCATTTCATCGCTGCGCGACATGGAAACGCTGTTCGACCAGATCCCGCTGGACAAGGTTTCGACCAGCATGACGATCAACGCACCCGCGGCTGTACTGTTGGCCATGTATATTGCCACCGGCAAGCGTCACGGCGTGGATTCCAAGCAGCTGCGCGGCACGATCCAGAATGACATCCTCAAGGAGTATGTGGCGCGCGGAACGTATATTTTCCCGCCCAAGCCCTCGCTGCGCCTGATCACCGATATTTTCAAATTCTGCGAAACCGAAGTTCCCAACTGGAACACCATCAGTATCTCCGGCTATCACATCCGCGAGGCGGGCTCAACCGCCGTGCAGGAAGTGGCCTTCACCATCGCTGACGCCATTGCTTACGTGCAGGCGGCCATCGATTCAGGCCAAAAAGTGGACCAATTCGCCGCACAGCTTTCATTCTTCTTTGCTGCACACAACGATTTTCTTGAAGAGATCGCCAAGTTCCGCGCGGCACGCCGCATTTGGGCGCAGATCATGCGCGAGCGCTTTGGCGCGAAGGATCCCAAGTCGTGGATGCTGCGCTTCCACACCCAGACGGGCGGATCGACCCTCACTGCACAGCAACCCGAGAACAACGTGGTGCGCGTGGCCATCCAGGCCATGGCGGCCGTGATGGGCGGCACGCAGTCGCTGCACACCAACTCGATGGACGAAGCGCTCTGGCTGCCCACTGAGAAATCGGTGCGTACCGCGCTGCGCACGCAGCAGGTTATTGCCTACGAATCCGGCATTGCTGACACCATCGACCCCATGGCCGGCTCGTACGTGGTGGAATATCTGACGGACGAGATCAGCAAACGCGCCATGGAGTACATCCGCCGCATCGACGACCTGGGCGGCGCGCTGGCAGCCATCGAAAAAGGCTACATGCAGAACGAGATCCAAGATTCGGCCTATGCCTTCCAGAAGCAGGTCGAGAGCAAAGAGCAGGTGGTGGTGGGCGTGAACATGTTCCAGACGAATGACCAGAACGACCTGGAACGCTTGAAGGTGGATCCCACGATCGAAAAGAACCAGGTGGCCAAGCTGGCCAAACTGCGCAAGGAACGCGATAACGGCAAGGCACACGAGCTGATGGGGCAGTTGGACAAGGCCGCACGCGGCAGCGACAACCTCATGCCACTGCTGGTCACCTGCATGGAAAATGACCTGACTCTGGGCGAGGTGTGCGGTGTGCTGCGCAAGGTTTGGGGTGAATACCAGCCGCCCGTGTGGGGTTAGGAAAAAGGAGAGACGCGATGAAAATTAATAAGGTAAACCACGTAGCGGTGGCGGTTGCAGATGTGGATGAGGCGTTAAAGTTCTGGCGTGACATCATGGGTATCAGCCTGCATCATGTCGAGGAAGTCCCCAGCCAGAAATCCAAGGTTGCTTTTTTACCGGTGGGCGACACGGAAGTGGAACTGGTGCAGCCGACTTCAGAGGACAGCGGCGTGGCCAAGTTCGTGGCCGAAAAAGGCGGCGGCATGCATCACCTGTGTTTTGAGGTGGACGACTGCGCCGCAACCATGCAGGAACTCAAGGAAAAGGGCGTGCGGCTGTTGAGTGAGGAACCCAGTGTGCTGCCCGGACGCAAGATGGCCTTTATCCACCCCAAGAGCACCGGCGGTGTGTTGGTGGAGTTGTACGAGATCACGAAATAATTAAAAACGCAGGGACACAGCGCTGTGTCCCTACAATAAATTACCGATATCTCATCATGAAGCAGGTCAATTGGCCTGCTTTTTGTTTATTCCGCGACGGCCACCATTTCGGCTTCTTCTTTCAACGCAACTTCAGCGCCGCGCTCAATGTTCACCTTGCTCAACACGAAGATACCGATGCCGAAGAAGACGATCAGTGACGCGATGCTCAACCTGGATT
>CAZRHZ010000062.1:0-14940 GCA_964599995.1 uncultured Anaerolinea sp.
GATGTCTGAGTATGACGCATCCGCCAGATAATACCCGTTCACATAGAATGTATAGTAATCTCCTTCGCGAACGAATTCCAGATCATTTCTGCCGCCGTTTGCCACTGTATCGGTATTGGTGAAGGAATAGAGATCCACCCAGCCGTCGGTGGAGTTGCGCGTGTACCCGGCAAAGGATTTATCACCTACGATGAAGGTAATGAAATCGTTTTCATCCATGGATTGGTAGAAGAGGCCATATGCGCAATCTGCAGCGTTATTACTTTTCAATCTGGCTGTGATCGTGGCGGTGAAATCGCCGGTCGGAACCGTGCTGGGCCAGCCGGTCGCATAAGCGGGGGTGACCGGAGTAACTGACCAGGTATAGACCCCGTCAATGTAATCGTAATCGATGATCATATATTCATCTTCATCATGGCCAGTCGGCCATTCATATAAATCCTGGCTGAAATCATCATAGAACGGCAGCGGAAAGAGTTGATCTTCTTCTGTGGCTGATGGGATCTCAGTCACGGCAGGCAAAGAAACGATCTCTTGCTGCGGCGTGGCGGTGATGATGACATATTCAGGTTCGCTGGTTTCCTCATTGGAGGAGATCAGATCGGTGATCGTTGAAAGCACTTGGCAGGAAACTGAAAAAGCGATCAGGAAAACGATTAGAATGACAACAGTGATTTGTTTCTTCATGACTCCTCCTCATTGAAACCGATCATCGGATAACTGTATTATAGCAGATAGAGATTTGAAAAAATGAGCTCACATCTCTTTAGGTAAAAATGATAAAGATCATCAACAGCGAAAAGATCCCGATCAAACTCTGGCTGGAGGATATCGAAGCCGGCGCATTGGAGCAGGCAAAAAACCTGGCCAACTTGCCTTTTGCGTATAAATGGATCGCCATCATGCCTGACTGCCACCAGGGCTTTGGCATGCCAATTGGCGGTGTTCTGGCGACCAGCGACGTAATCGTCCCGAACGCTGTAGGGGTGGATATTGGCTGCGGGATGTGCGCCATCAAAACCAGCCTGGTTGACCTGGATGCCGAGTCGGTTCAAGAGATTCTGACTCAGATCAAACGGGTGGTGCCGGTGGGGTTCGAGCATCAATCGAGCCCGCAGAGTTGGGAGGGATTCGACCACGCGCCAGATCTGGCCATCATCCAACAGGAATTGTCCTCAGCACGCAGACAGTTGGGCACCCTGGGCGGAGGTAATCACTTTATCGAGATCCAAAAGGGCAGCGATAAGCATATCTGGGTCATGCTGCACTCCGGCAGTCGAAATTTTGGGTTGAAAAGCGCAGAATATTATCACAAAAAAGCGGCGGCCATGAACGAAAGGATGAACGCTGCGTTACCTAGCAAGGAATTGTCTTTTTTGCCCATGGATTCAAAGGAAGGCCGCGATTATTTCAGCGCCATGAATTACTGCTGCGATTTTGCGCAAGCCAATCGTGCTTTGATGATCCGAAATATTGAAAGGATTCTTTCAAGTGAACTGGAGGCAGATGTTCTTGAAGAGATCAATATCCATCACAATTTTGCCGCGCTGGAAACCCATTTTGGCAGACAGGTGTTGGTGCATAGAAAAGGTGCGACGCGGGCAGACTTAGGTACTTTTGGGATCATTCCTGGCTCGATGGGTTCTGCGAGTTATATTGTGCAGGGATTGGGAAACGAGGAAAGCTTCAAGTCGTGTTCGCATGGAGCAGGGCGGCGCATGGGAAGAAAAGAAGCCGAGCGCCGGCTTGACCTGGCCGAAGAAAAACGAAAAATGAGGGGCATTGTGCACGGCCTGCAAACCAAACATGATCTGGATGAAGCGCCGGGCGCATACAAGGATATCGAGGAAGTGATGCGCAACCAGCAAGACCTGGTGAAGATCATGGTCACGCTTAAACCGCTTGGATCGATCAAAGGGTAAAAAGCTGTGGAGAGACTCCACACAAATGTAAAAGGGCAATCATTTGGTGTATCCAAATCTTCACACTTTCTAACCGCAGCAAAAACGTTGACAAAACTTGCCTATGGTATAATTTTTTCTGGCTTACGTAATAAACAAAAAACAGGAGTAAACATTGGCAGCCAATCCCTTGAGTTGGTTGATGGGTTTTTTTTCACTTGACATTGGAATAGACCTGGGGACCGCAAACACACTCGTAAACGTAAAAGGCAAAGGCATCGTCATCAATGAACCTTCGTGGGTGGTGGTAAATAAAAAGACCCATGAGACGATCGCGGTAGGGGCTTCAGCCAAAGAAATGGTGGGACGTACCCCGCCCAATTTCCAGGCCATCCGGCCGTTGCGAGATGGCGTTATTTCCGAATTCGAAATCACCAAATCGATGCTCGAATATTTCATCGGCAAAGTGCATCAACAAACTGTTGTTCCGATGCCGAGGCCGAGGGTGTGTGTGGGCATTCCATCGGGTGCTACTCAGGTTGAAAAACACGCCGTATACGATGCCGCCATGGCCGCTGGAGCCCGCGAGGCCTATCTGATCGAAGAACCGCGCGCGGCAGCCCTGGGTGCGGGTGTGCCGATTGGTGATGTCAACGGCAGCATGATCGTTGATATTGGCGGCGGCACCACAGAAGTGGCCGTCTTCTCGATGGGCGAATTGATCGTTTCTCGTTCTTTGCGGGTGGCAGGCGATGAACTTGACGATGACATCCTGCAGTACATTCGAAAAAAATATAATTTATTGATCGGCGAACGAATGGCCGAACAGGTGAAGATCGCGATCGGTTCGGCGTATCCACTGCAGACCGAATTAACCCACGTGGTGCGCGGTCGAAATTTGATCACCGGCCTGCCGGGTTCAATGGAAGTCAGTTCGGTGGAAATTCGTGAAGCGTTGGCGGGTTCTGTGCAAGTGATCATTGACACCATCCGCGATGCGTTGGATGAGGTGCCACCGGAATTGGTTTCGGATTTGTTGGATTCGGGGATCTGTCTGGCAGGCGGTGGTTCGCAACTACTTGGCATCGTCCCGCGACTGAAAGACGATCTTAATTTGCGAGTCTGGATAGCGGATGACCCAATGACATGCGTGGCGAGAGGCGCAGGTTTAGTGCTTGAAAACATAGCAGATCACGAGCGTTTTCTGGTTGGCATTGAACGTTCAAACTCACGCGGATAGAATCAAACGTATTCAGGTTGAATGAAAAAAATCTCTTCTAGAACGCTGCAGACGATCACCATAGGGTTGGTTATCCTCGGCGTTCTGATCCTTTCAGTTAGCGGCATGTTGAACCGGATGGTTGGTAAAGCCATCGACCCGTTGGTTGGCATTCAAAGTTGGTTTGCCACACGCGCGCAAGCCGTGGTGGAGTTCTTCACAGTGCCGCGCGACGTGGCTACGCTGCGCGAAGAGAATGCAGCACTTCAAAACCAGGTCTCTCAGCTGCAAGCTGAATTGTTGGATGCCAGACAACAGTTAACCGAAACGGATATCCTATACGCGCTGCTGGATTATGCCAGAGCGAAACCTGAAAATAAATATGTGGCCGCCTCCGTGATCGGTAGGGATCCAAGTCCATTCCTGAAATACATCATCATTAATCACGGATCGGATGACGGAATTCAAAGAGGAATGCCGGTGGTCACACAGCAAGGGTTGGTGGGCAGGGTCGCAGCCGTTACAGCCACCGCCGCAAGGGTGGAGTTGATCACGGATCCTGGTTCGATCATCAATGTCAGGCTTGAAGCTGCCCAAACAGATGGGCAAGTGATTGGCTCTGTGGCAGGCGATGTCACCCTTGAAATGATTGATCCAGGCGTCAAACTGCTTGAGGGAGACCTGATCTTGACATCAGGATTGGGTGGAGCCTATCCATCTGATATCCTGATCGGGCAGGTCATCACGACTCAAGCAGAAGAAAACGCGCTTTTCCAATCTGCTACGGTCCAACCGGTGGTTGATTTTTCGAACTTGCGGGCGGTATTGATCATCACCAACTTTCAACCGGTTGATTACACACCATTGGTTCCTTGATCGGCTAAGGAGTAAATGGGCAGAATTTTAGCTTTCCCAATCCTTTTTATTCTCATCATCCTGCAAACGACTTTGGTCACGCAAATGAATTTGCTGAATGGTTGCGCAGATTTGATCTTGTTGTGGTTGGCGGCCTGGGCGCTGCAGAAACAGGTGAAATCCGCGTGGTTTTGGACTCTGTTGGCTGGCATGGCCATCAGTTTCATCTCCGCCATTCCATGGTATATTCCGTTGATCAGTTATGTTGCAGTCACTTTCCTGGCAAAAATGATCAATAAACAATTGTGGCAAGCACCACTTCTCATGATGTTCCTGGTTACCATTATCGGCAGTTTATTATTGAATGGATTGACCTATGTTGTGTTAACCATCACCGGCGTTTCAATTCCCATCAAAGAAGGGGTTGTAGAAACCATCATCCCTTCGGTGTTGATCAACTTGTTATTCGCACTGCCCATGTACGCAATTGTCAGAGACACCGCTCAATGGGTCTATCCAGCTGAGGTAACTTAATGAGACAGGAAGTAAGGAACAAAGAGGGTCTAGAAAAATGGCGTTTTCAAGCCATTTATGGCTTGCTGGGGGTCATCGTTATTATCTATGTGATCCGCTTGTTCAGCTTGCAGATCATCAATGGTGATGATTATCTTGCGCAAGCCGAAGAAAACCGCCTGAGCAACGTGAGCGTATCTACGGCCCGCGGAAACATCTATGACCGAAACGGCGTGGTCCTGGCAGGAAATGTGCCTTCATACGACGTGGTGATCACGCCTGCTTATCTGCCAACAGACACGGGGACGACCGAGAATATTTTCCGTGAACTTTCCGTACTGATCGATATCCCTGTAACCAACGGCGTTTTCAACGATACCACGGTGAAATATTTCACCCCATGCCAGACCGAGTTTGGAATCAAAGAAATCGTTACTATTGGCGACACCAATGAACCCTATTCTCCCGTCAAGATTAAATGCAACGTGGATGAAGCCACCGCCATGACCATCATGGAGAAGACCAATGATTGGGAAGGGGTAGGCATTGAGATCACACCGGTGCGTCAATATCCGACCAGTAACTTGACCTCTGAAGTGATCGGTTTTTTGGGACCCATCACGGCGGAAGATGAAGAATACTACACAAACAGGGGATTTGTGGCGGGCAGGGATAAGATCGGGTTTGCCGGCATCGAGCGGCAGTTAAACGATCTTCTGATGGGAAAGAACGGCTTACGTGTGATCGAAGTGGATAATTCAGGCAAAGAAATGCGAGATGTGGAAGTGCCTGTCGAGGCTGTACCCGGTGATAACGTTGTGTTGACCATTGATTCTCGACTTCAATCTGCAGCAAGAACAGCACTCATTTCTGAAATTAATTTTTGGAACAGTTATCTTAATCGGATCCTCTCTCAAAATGGTGTGGTCATCGCAATGAACCCGAAGACCGGTGAAATTCTCGCGATGGTGTCATATCCAAATTACGAGAATAACCGTTTGGAACGCATCATTCCAGCCTATTATTACAATCAACTGGTGAATGATCCGCTCAAACCGATGTTGAATTATGCGATCTCTGCGGAACAACCCCCCGGTTCAGTATACAAGATTGCGGCTGCAATTGGCGCGTTGAATGAAGGGGTGGTCACGCCTGAACAACAATTGGAATGTCCTGGCACCATCTCGGTGCTGCAAAAGTACTCACCCAATGACCCCGGCACCTTGCGCTTGTATTACAGCTACGACCGGGCCGGGCATGGTATTTGTGATTTTCTAAAAGGCTTCAAACTCTCTGATGATGTTTATTTTTACAAGATCGGCGGAGGGTTTAATGACGAGGTTCCGGGTGTCGGTTTGGGGGCGTATCGTCTGGCCGAGTACTCGAGAGCGTTAGGATTTGATCGATTAACCGGCATTGAATTGCCTGGGGAAATATCCGGCTTGATCCCAGACCCGACCTGGAAGCGCATCTACCGTGCTGAAAACTGGTCTACCGGAGACACTTATATCACCACCATCGGTCAGGGCTATGTGTTGGCTACACCCTTGCAAGTTCTGCAATCATTTGCCATCCTGGCCAATGACGGGAAGTATATGCAGCCCACGATCATCAAAGAGATCACTGACGCACAAGGCAATGTCATCAAACCTTTCGAGCCCACCCTGGTTTGGGATATCACCAAAGATCCGTTGATCAATGTCTTGGATGAGAACAACAAACCTACCGGTGAAAAGATCGTAGTGCAACCCTGGGTAGTCGAAAAAACGCAGGAAGGCATGCGGGCTGTGGTCGTTGATGGGACCGCGGAAGAACCTTTTACTGATGAAGAAATTCCATCCGCCGGCAAGACGGGCACGGCCGAGTATTGCGACGACGTGGCGCAGGCGAAGGGATTATGCATGCCAGAAAACTGGCCGACTCACTCATGGTATGTAGGATACGCGCCATATGATGATCCTGAGATCGTGGTGGTGGCGTTTGTTTATAACGGCGGCGAAGGCGCAAGCGTGGCAGCACCCATTGTCGCAAAAGTTTTGGAAGCCTATTTTGAGTTGAAAGCCATTGATACCGCCTCCAGTTCGGTATCTCCATAACGGTGTGGTCGCATGATGGATTCAGAATCAATCATTCAAATAAAAGGAATTCGCGAAGGACTGCTGATCTCTGCCCAGAACGGAAGTTGGGAAGATCGAAAACAGCAAATCGCGGAGCTTGTGCATGAAAAAGAGTCCTTTTTCTATGGTGCCCGGGTTTGTCTGGATGTGGGCGATACACTACTGCGCGTAAAAGAGATCACCGCACTGCGTGACCAACTGGCAGACGCACAAATCACCTTGTGGGCGATCTTGAGCCAATCTCAGGCAACGATTAACAATGCACAGGCTTTGGGGCTTGCCATACATTTGCCTGAGAAAAAAGAAAACAAGAAAACCGAAGAAAACCATGAGGATGCAGGCGAAAAAGCTGTTTTTGTGAACCGAACGTTACGTGCCGGATATCGGGTTGAGGCAAAGGAACATGTCATTGTATTTGGAGACGTGAATCCTGGCGCGGAGATCATCACAGCTGGAAGTATCATTGTGTGGGGCAAGTTGAAGGGATCCGCATTTGCGGGGGTGGAGGGGAATGCGAAGGTCAGAGTATGCGCGCTGGAACTGACACCCAACCTATTGAAAATCGGAGAGGTCGTTTTTCCTCCCCGTCAACGCAAAGGAAAACCTTTTCCCGAAGTTGCTTACGTTGAGAATAATGAGTGCATCATAGAAAACTGGAAAAACGAAAAGGAAAAATAAAAGATGACAGCAAGGGTACTCACAATCACCTCAGGCAAAGGTGGTGTCGGAAAAACCACCACCACAGCCAATCTGGCAGTAGCGTTAGCAGAAGCAGGTAAAAAAGTAGTTTGCATCGATGGCGATATCGGCCTTCGGAATCTCGATGTGGTGCTTGGGTTGGAAAACCGGATCGTTTATGATCTGGTGGATGTGGTTGAAAACCGCTGCCGCATCCGACAGGCCATGATCCGTGACAAACGGATCGAAGAGTTATACCTGATCCCGGCCGCACAAACACGAGATAAATCTGCCATTTCACCCAGCGACATGGTGCGAGTCTGTGACGATCTACGCGAGGAGGTGGATTGGATCCTGATCGATTCTCCTGCGGGGATCGAACGTGGATTCAGAAACACCATCGCGCCGGCCGACATCGTGCTGGTGGTTACCAACCCTGAGGTTTCAGCCGTGCGAGATGCCGACCGCATCATCGGACTGGTGGAAGCTGAAGAAAAGGGGCCGATCAAGTTGATCATCAACCGGGTGAATCCAGCGCTTACCAAAAAAGGTGACATGCTGACACCTGAAGACGTGGTTGAATTGTTGTCGATCGAGCTCATCGGGGTCATCCCGGATGATGAGAATGTGGTCATCAGTACCAATCGCGGCCAACCGGTGGCTTTGGACGCGAAAAGCAAATCAGGCCAGGCTTTCAAGAACATTTCAAAACGTTTGATGGGTGAAACGGTGCCCTTCCTGAACCTGGACGATAAGGGCGATTTCCTTTCAAAGGTGGCTGGCCTCTTCAAGCAAGGAGGAGACTGACATGGCTGCCTGGGGTAAATCAAAACATCAAAGCGCTGATGAAGCCAAAGAACGGTTAAAATTAGTTTTGATCCATGACCGGACAGATCTTTCGCAAGAGGAACTGTCTGTCATGAAAAATGAACTCCTGGCAGTGATCTCACGGCATGTAGAGATCGACCCGGAAGCGGTAAAGATCAGCATGCGGCAGGAAGGCCGCGAGCAAAAGCTGACTGCGGATATTCCGCTGAAGACGTCGCGAAGGCGTCAAATCGGATAAAAATGTTCAGACGTGAGTTGTGGCGCAATTTTGATTTCTGGCTTTTCGGAACGGTCATTTTTCTGATCGTATTTGGGCTGATCATGATCCGTTCTACGATTGCCGGCAATATCGAATTGGCCGGATACGTCAAACGTCAGGCAACTTTTGGTGGTATTGGACTGGTGGTGATGGTGGTCGCTTCACTGGTCGATTATCACTACTGGCGAAGCCTTTCGAAGTTGATGTACATCTTTACCTTTCTATTTCTTGCAGTCATTCTGGTGGCTGGCAAGACCAGTTTCGGGTCGCAGCGCTGGCTGCAGGTGGGGCTGGTCAATATTCAACCTGCTGAGCTATCCAAAATCGTCTTGATCCTGGTGCTGTCGGATTATTTCAGTAAATCGTATCTCAAAGAGAAGAATATCAAGTGGCTGATCCTCAGCATGTTGATCGTTGGCGGATTGGTGATCTTGATTGTCTTGCAGCCGAACCTCAGTTCTTCGATCCTACTTTTGGTGATCTGGTTCTCAATGGTGTGGATCAGTGGCTTGCCCCCAAAATACATTCTATATCTTGGTCTGGCAGGATTGATCGGTGGAGTGGCTGCCTTTCCTTTTCTTGAACCCTATCAGCAGGAAAGGATCACGACATTTTTGTTTCCTGATCCAAACGCGAGATACGGGAACACCTATAACATTGAACAGGCGTTGATCACGATCGGCAGCGGAGGTCTGTGGGGGCAGGGATACGGTCATGGTACCCAGGTGCAGCTGCGCTTTCTGAAAGTGCGCAGCACCGACTATATTTTCTCCGCCATCGCGGAGGAATTTGGGTTTGTGGGGACGGTTGTGCTGATCGCCCTGTTGGCATTCGTGATCATCCGATGCCTGCGAGCCGCGCGAACGGTCAAGGATCACTATGGCGCGATGATCGCGTATGGTTTTTCAACTCTGATCTTCTTTCAGACCATCGTGAATATCGGTGTAAACTTGAAATTGATTCCGGTAACCGGGCAGACCCTGCCGTTCATCAGTTATGGAGGAAGCTCCTTGTTGTCGTTGATGTTGGGTATTGGTTTGATCGAAAGCGTGCTGTTGCACCAAAATAAGAATGTTGAGAGTGAGTATCGATGATGGAGAACAAACATCCCGCACGAGTACGTTTTGCACCCTCCCCAACGGGGCACATGCATTTGGGCAGCGCCCGAACTGCTCTGTATGATTATCTGATTGCCAAACAAACTGGTGGCACCTTCATTCTGCGCATTGAAGATACCGACACCAAGCGTTATGTGGCTGACGCAGAAGAAGAGTTGATCAAGGGGTTGCAATGGTTGGGCATCGATTTCGACGAAGGTCCAGGCAAGGGTGGACCCTATGGGCCTTACCGCCAATCTGAGCGCAAGGAAATCTATCGCGAATACGCAGAAAAACTGATCGAATCGGGTCATGCCTATTATTGTTTTTGCTCCCCCGAGCACCTGGCGAAAGTCAGAGAAGAACAACAGAAGAACAAGGAAAACCTGCATTATGACGGCACCTGCCGTGAACTGCCACTTGAAGAAGCGCGCAAGCGTGTGGCAGCAGGCGAAAAGCATGTCATCCGCTTCAAGACGCCCAAGACGGGAACCACCACCGTGCACGACCATTTGCGCGGCGATATTACGGTTGATAACAGCGTTCTGGATGACAGCATTTTGGTCAAATCGGACGGCTGGGCGCTTTACCATCTGGCTGCCATGGTGGATGATTATTTGATGAAGATCACGCACGTGATCCGCGGTTCTGAATGGCTGCCAAGTTTTCCGCTGCACTGCCAGATCATCCGCGCTTTTGGATGGCCGGAGCCCGATTTCATCCACCTGTCTGTTTTTCTCAAGCCGAGCGGGAAGGGGAAGATGAGCAAACGGGATGGCGCGGATGCCATCAAAGATGGGTATTCGGTTTTCGTGAAAGACCTTGAGGAACTTGGCTATACCCCAGAGGGAGTGGTCAACTGGATCTCGCTGATGGGATGGAGTTACGACGATCACACCGAGTTCTTCACGTTGAAAGACCTGATCGAAAAATTCAGCCCGGATCATCTTAACCCCTCTCCAGCCGCGATCAATTTCACCAAGCTGGATTATTTCAATGGGCTGCACATCCGATATTTGAGCGACGAAGAATTGGCAAAAAGGATAAAGCCTTTTCTTGAAAACGCCGGGTACTCACCAGAATTGAGTACTCTCATAAAAATCGCTCCTATTCTGAAAGAGCGACTGCCAACTCTGGATGAGGTTGTCCCAATGGCGGGGTTTTTCTTTAGAGCCGAGGTCAACTATTCTGTTGAAGACCTGATCCAGAAGGGCTTGGAAAGAAATCAATGTGTTGATTTACTTAATGGGATGCTGAAGATTCTTGCTGGCCTGCCCGATATGCGTAAAGACAACACTGAGGAACCCATGCGGAAATTTGTGGAAGAAAGCGGGTTCGGTGCAGGACAGGTATTTGGATTGTTGCGCGTAGCCGTTACAGGCCAACGAGTGAGCCCACCGCTTTTTGAAAGTATGGAAGTGATCGGTCGGGATCTCGTGCTAAAAAGAGTCTCAGACGCCATTGATTTGTTAAAGTAATAAATAGATTCCCAAATAACACCCCAAGAAATTGGGGTGTTTATTTTAAGGTTAAATGTCTGTACAATTGAAAATTTCCTATATAATTGGGGGAATTTAAGTGGAGGGCGCTTATGAGAAAGACGTCGTTCTTAATGCTCGAAGGCAAGATCGTATTATGGCTGCGTGACAGAGTGTGTGAAGATGCGGATGATTTACTTTCCAGTGACCAGTTTCGTAAATTTTTAAACCGCTGCCTGTATGATTTGCAGGCCAAGAACTCGAAACTTCTTGGCGTGTTTGGACATGCCGAAATCACTGACAAAGACCAGGAAAAACTGCTGGCGGTCTTGCATTATCTAACGACCCTTTCTGCTGAAAATGTTGAAAAACTGGTTGAAGGGTCAGAGGTCTTTTTCAAAGATCGTAGCCTGTTCAACAGTCTGGTGGAATACATCTATAACTACTGGCGCCATTTCCAGCGATTGATCATCAGCCAGACCGACGCGGATGATATCGACCTGAAACCCAACACCACTTTTAACCGCACCATCGAGCACCTGACCATTCTGGTACGCAGCACCTACCGCAATATCCAGGTGAATATCACCGGAAAATACCCGCGCATCTACCGACAGGTGAGTGCGGGGGCAGAAATTGCGGCCATTACCAAGGTCAAGCATCTCGACCTGCCAGCGATCTATAAAAACAAACTTCAAGATATCAGCTTGATCCGGCAAGTGCTGATCTACCCACCCATGATCTTTAATTCAAGCATTAACAAGCGAACCGGATACTACGAACCCATCAAGACCAACCCGATCGACATGGTGAACCTTGAACCCAATCGCTGGTTGTGTTATCCAGCCATGGTGGGGCCACAATTGATCTTGATCTATTTCTCGATCGAGCAGTTTGAGCTTAATTTTGCACTTTGTAATCTCTTCGAACTGGCAGCCGGCGCTGATCTACACCGCAAACCGGATGGCATCATTTTCTTTGGTTCAAATCAAAAAGA
Organism: uncultured Anaerolinea sp.; assembly: GCA_964599995.1. GTDB lineage: Bacteria > Chloroflexota > Anaerolineae > Anaerolineales > Anaerolineaceae > UBA6107. The sequence continues at coordinate 11,943 of CAZRHZ010000062.1, forward strand.
CCTGCCCAGCGAGCTACGCAAGAAATCATTTTTCTACGATGATCACGAAAACGAGATGCTGGTCGGCGTGGTACCTGACGATCCAGTGTTTGGATATTTCGGATACCTCAAGAAACTGGCGTTGACTCTGCATAACATTCAAATGATGAAGAAGGGACGCATGCCCTATCACGGCGCGCTCTTCCAGTTGAAGTTGAACAATGTGCCTGCCAAAAATATCCTGATCATGGGAGACACAGGAGCTGGAAAATCAGAGACGCTGGAGGCGTTCAGATCGATCGCATCAAAGGAGATTGAAGACGTCACCATCGTGGCGGATGACATGGGTTCACTCGAGATCGACAAGAAAGGCCAGGTAATTGGCTATGGCACAGAGATCGGCGCTTTTGTCCGGTTGGATGACCTGCAGCCCGGATACGCATTTGGCCAGATGGACCGGGCAGTGATCATGAATCCCAGCCAGGTCAATGCCAGGGTGGTCATTCCGGTGACCAACTATGAAACCATCACGACCGGGCATCGCATTGATTACGTGTTATACGCCAATAATTATGAGAAGATCGAAGAGGGTGGAACAGCCATTCGAAAGATCAATGATAGTAATAAAGCCATCGAGACCTTCCGCGACGGTAAGGTGATGAGCAAGGGCACGACCACCACGACCGGAGTGGTTCAGACGTATTTTGCCAACATTTTTGGTCCCTATCAATATCAAGAACTGCACGACGGGATTGCCAAAGAGTATTTCTCAAAATTCTATAGCAACAAGGTTTTTGTGGGTGAAATGCTGACCCAATTAGGTGTCGAGGGGTGCGAACACGACGGCCCAGCCAACGCTGCCAGAGATCTGTTGAAATTGATCAAATCGTAAAAAAATGGCGCCACCCAAACCGGGTGGCGCCGTTTTTACTTCCTAGATATTAATTGTATGCTGAGATTGCGCATTTGTTTACAAGCAGCTCGCCAGCGATTCCCAATCGAAGCTGATGAAGGGAATTCCATTCTCGATCCGTTCGCGGCGGCCAAGCATGTAGGCTTTACACCAGGCATCTTCAGGGTTTTCGCCCATGGCAAACCGGATGGCAGCAAAGAGGTCGATCTCACGCAATTTCATAAAATGGGGGATCTCTTTCAACCATTTGGGATCCAGTCGATTGAACTCGTTGTACCCCTTGAAAAAGACCGGTAAGAAATGACCAGTAAATCCAGCCATATCAGGATTCCCGTAAGCGCTATAAGATAAGACCATGGCAATATCGTTGATAAAATGACCGTAGACGCAATCGTCAAAATCGAACAAGGTGATGCGAAAATCCTGATCTACGAAAAGGTTGCCGAGATGGGCGTCTTGGTGGATGATCCCGTAACCGTCCGCATCTTTAGGCAGACTCTGCAAATGCGAAAATAAGGATTGATAAATTTGGCGTATCTTCACTTCGTCAGGACCCAACTGACGGTCTGGTGTGTTGTTTTCAGGGCTGTCCCAGGTGTAACGTTTGATGGCTGGGTCTGAGGGTGTATATTGCTTCGCAAGGCTGTGCATTTGCCCTAGCAATCGGCCGTAATTGATGAATAATCGATCATCGAGTTGGTTTCTCCTGGCAGGTGCCCCCGGGGCTTTTTCAAAGGCCGTACACAGGAACACACCCCCATGACCATCTTCGATCGATTCGACCAGCATCCGGTTTTCAGACAGAATCGCACGTGAAACGCTCACCTTGTGATCTGCCAGATAGTTGATCCAATCCACTTCACCACGGATCATTGCAGGTGTGCGGCGACTGCTGTGACTCAAGCGCAAGATATACTCGCCTGAATCGCGTTGGAATTCGTAGATGAAGCTCTCGAAACCATCCAGGAGTTTGATCTTCGAAAAATTAATCCCGTAACGCTGACAGGCTGTTTTGAGGATCTCGTCATTCAACAATGTTCGGATGTGTGGATCCATGTATAAAAATTTTACTTTTCAGGCAATTTTTTCTCAACAAGTGCGATCAACGCACCCACATTGGGCAGATTGGCAATTTCTGATTGTTTGAACTCGATACCGAAATGATCTTCAATGGCCATTAACATGGTCACATGCGACATCGAATCCCAACCCTCAATATCATTGGAGGTGGTTTCAGGTGTGATCAACAAGTCCTTTTGGTCAAAAACCTCTTCAAAGACCTTCGTGATTTCGTCAAGAGTGCTAGGCATATCATTCCTCCAAAGTTGAAAGATCTCCGGTATCTTGACCCAAATATTGGGCTTTAAGGACCCGCCTCATGATTTTACCACTGCGGTTCTTTGGAATTTTGTCTGTTATTACAAACTCGGATGGAACAGCGATGGGGGATAACTGCTTCGAGACGTGAATCCGACAGCGGATCTCAAGCGATTTGGACCATTCAGAACCCGGTATAATTTTGACAAAAGCGACGATCTTTTCATACAAAAGCGGATCGGGAGCAGCGATCACAGCCACATCGATGATCTCATCCACTTCAAGCAGGGAACTTTCAACCTCAAAAGGTCCTACAAGGTGGCCTGAGGTATTAATGATGTCATCGTTGCGGCCCAAGAACCAAAAATAACCATCCGGATCGATCCTGGCTCGGTCGCCTGTATCGTAAAAGTCGCCGAGGAATTTTTGCTGATACTGGCTTTGCATATTAAGATAAGTGCGGAACATGGACGGCCAGCCTTTTTTGATGCGCAGATTGCCGACCTGATAGCCAGCCTGACCGGTTTGTTCTTCGTCCACGACGATGGCTGAAATGCCATCAAGCGGTTTGCCCATTGAGCCTGGACGCACCTCAAGCCCTGGCCGGTTTGAGATCATCACCCCTCCGGTTTCGGTCTGGAACCAAGTGTCGTAGATCTCTTTTTGCATGACCCTGCGCACCCAGGTGATGATCTCGGGATTCAAGGGTTCACCGACGCTGTAAACTCTATCAAGAAGAGGCAGATCAAACTTGCCAAGGATCTTCTGCTCGTCCTGCATCAACATGCG
>CAZRHZ010000063.1:0-14663 GCA_964599995.1 uncultured Anaerolinea sp.
CTTTTTGTATCTTTTTTCTCTTTTTGCCATCTAACTCAGTAAATAAACAAAATTGGAGAGAAAAATGGATACACCTGTTCATGTTACAGACAATGAGTTTGAAAAAGTCGTTCTCAAATCAGAATTGCCCGTGATTGTTGATTTCTGGGCTCCCTGGTGCGGACCCTGCCGCATGGTTGCCCCCATTCTAGACAAGATCGCCAAAGAACAGGAAGGAAAATTGCTGGTGGCAAAGGTGAACACCGATGAGAACCAGCAATGGGCTTCTCACTACGGCGTGCAGGGCATCCCGACCATGCTTTTCCTTTCGAAGGGCAAGATCATTCACAAACAGGTTGGCGCATTACCCGAGCCGATCTTGAAAGACGTGCTCGGTCAATTCATGTCGTTAGTTGGAACCGCGAATTAACAATTAGACACGTAGGAATGGAGAATGAAATGAAAAGAAATGAATCAACACTTGACCGCTTGATCAGAGTCATTCTTGGGGCAGTATTGGTAATCTTGTTTGCCTTTCAAGTAGTGACAGGCACATTGGCAGTCGTCCTCGCGGTACTGGGAGTCATCCTTTTAGTCACCGGCGTCGTTGGATTCTGCCCGCTGTATACCTTGTTGAAAATACGCACCAATAAATAATTCGACGCGCAAAGAAACTGTCCTCATCTTTTTTGATGAGGACAGTTTCTTTTTTTATTGTTTAGGTGGAAAGAACTCGTTCAGCTCAAGTTTGGCGTACAATCGTTCTTTCACATCGCATGGCAATTCATCGCTTTCCTGATTCTTCTCGAATAATTCGATCGTTTTTCGCAGCGTATCCACCACCACCCGACAATTCTCGCAGGTTTTCAGATGTCCCTCAATTTGAGCGCACAGTTCTGCCCTAAGCTCACCATCAATATATTCAGACAGGTTGCCAAGCATCTGGTTGCAGGTCTCATCATGCACATGGTCGTTCATTTGAGTTTCTCCTTCTCCACCTTTTCAGCATAATAGGCGGATAGTTCTTGCCGCAGACGTAACCTCGCGCGCAACAAACGGATTTTCACATTCTCTTCGCTGATCTTCAAACTTTCTGAAGCCTCCTGGATCGACAAACCTTCCAGATCACGCAAAATGAATACGGTTCTCAATTTTTCAGGAAGTTTCCGAATGGCTTCGTCCAGAAACGTCCTGGCTTCATTCGAAAGCAATTCGCCTTCCGGCAGACAGCAAAAATCGACAATTTGCATCCCTTCGCTTTCGTCTTCATGATCGAAAGGAGTGTCATCTTCGACCGAAAGGGTTTGAGGTTTACGTTTTCGGATCAACATAAGCGCCTCATTGACCGCAATTCGGTGCAGCCAGGTGAACACGCTAGACCGTCCCTCAAATTCGGGTAAAGCGCGCAGCGCTTTGATGTACGCCTCCTGCAATACATCTTCTGCATCCTGCTCGTTGGCCAGGATCTGCAATGCAACACGGTAGATTTGTGCTGAGCTTTTCTCGACCAACTCAGCAAAAGCCTGCCGGTCGCCCGATTTTAGCGCAGCTAAGAAATTCTGTTCATTACTTTCATTCATTTAGATGTGATCCGATCAATAAAGTTACCGCATTCCAAAGGTAAGTATAAATTAAACCCACCAGAAAATTATACTCTCCAAAACAGAAGCAAGCCTGCCAGTAAAGTCACAAAACTTAACAGGGTCAGCATCCAACCCGCTCGAAAGAAATCACTGAATTTGTAATTGGCAGGTGCGATCATTAGAATATTCACAGGATGTGCCATGGGCGTTAAGAATGAAGCGGAACATCCAATGGCGGTTGCCAATGCCACGGCTTGGGGGTTTGCGCCTATGCTGATGGCCGCACTGATCACAATCGGCCCCACCACCAGAGCTGAAACCTGTCCACCCATCACCTGTGTGAGTAGCCCTGACAAGAGATACGCTCCTCCCGCGACTCCTAAAGCTCCCATTGGAGTAACGAGGGATAAAAACCGATTCCCCAGCAGTTGCGCCAGACCGGTCTGAACCATGGCCAGGCTCACCACATACATACCGGCAATTAAAAAGACCGCCTGCCATTCTACTGAACGATAAGCCTCGTCAACCGAAACGATTTTGGTGACCAATATCAACACGGCGGCAGACAGCATGCACAAGAAAACCGGAACACCCGCAATGGAAACTCCAATGGCTGCAAAAGTGATCGCTGCGGTGACCCAAGCTTTCGTGGTATGGATGGGCTGGTCACCTGCATCAGCTTCAAGGATGATCACATTCGAATTTCGATGAAGATGTTTGATATCCTCAGGGTTTCCGATCGCCAGTAATGAATCCCCCATTTCCAGGGGTAGATCACCCACATCGGTGCGGTAACTGCGAATGCGGCGTTTTAGGGCAATTACTGTGACGCCAAAAAATTGCCGCAGGTTGATTTCTTTCAGAGTTTTCCCTTCCCATGAAGATTGGGGCGCAAGGATCATCTCTGATAGTCCCAGATCACGAGGGAATAGATTCTGCGGATCGTCTGCTGCCAGCACGCTGATCCCCACCGTTTCAAGTGAACGGATTTTTTCTTCACGCCCAATAATGATCAGTTGATCTCGGGCTTGCAGGCGTTGATCAGAAGCTGCAAGAACCACTTTTTCTTTATCGTGTTGGATCGCCGCGACCGTTACGCCATATTTTTGGCCAATATTCGTTTCAGAAAGAGGTAGTCCAATGAAGGGTGAATTGGCGGCCAGTTTTCCAAGCCAGAGCCGCTCACCGATCTGATAAAAATCCTCCAGTTCCTGATTGGTGCGTCGTACGATTTTCTGTTCGTTGGCAGGCTCCCGGTCAGGCAGCAGTCGGTCGCCAATCAGCCAGAGGAATAAAATCCCAACCAGGGCGATCAGTCCGCCCGTGGGGGTGAAATCTAGAAAATGAAGGGGGGCTTGAGGGGGATTCGCGATTTTTAGCAGGTCAGACATGACAATATTGGCTGTCGTGAAATATGTGGCAGATCCGCCAAGCAGACTGCCGTATGCGACGGGAATAAGCAGTTTTGAGGGTTTTATTTTCGTTCGCCGGGATACTTCCATCGCGCCAGGCAGCATCAACGCACCGGCTGCAAGATTATTCATGAACAGCGAAAGGAGAGCCGTGGCGGTTGTGAACAACAGGATCAAGCGGCTTGTCTTCGTGCCTCCGATCCGCAGGATTTGTTTCGCGATCCAGCCCGTTACGCCACTTTTCTCTAGCCCCTTGGTGAGGATGAAAAGTGAGATCAATGTAATGACCACATTTTGGCTGAAACCTGAGAGCACCTTGTTCGCATCTTGTGGAGTGTTTGCAGGCCCGATAATTCCAAAACCAGCAAGCTGCAAAATACCTAAAGAGACTGCCATGATGAGGGCTGCCAGATCCATTCGTAATCGACCTAGAAAAACGAAAACGAGAGGAACGATCAGGATCAAAAGGAGCAGCCAATGGGTTGTTTCCATAAAAACAGACCTTCCATTTATTTCATTAATTCTTACTATAATCGAACTTCTATCATCTGTAAAATAGTATAATGTATGGATCATGATAGGAAAATCCTTATGAACCCACGCCATTTGAAGATCTTTTTGGAAGTCTGCAATTGTCAGAACATGACTGTGGCGGGTAAAAACCTTCACATTTCCCAACCCTCGGTCAGCCAGGTCATCACCGAATTGGAAAGAGATCTGGAGGTGCGCTTGTTTGACAGGATGAATCATCGCCTCTTTCTGACAAACGCAGGCGAGCGGTTACGAGATTACGCCAATCATATCGTCCATTTATCAGACCAGGCCCGTTTGGAGTTGAAAAACCTCGAATTGTTAGGCCCGGTTCGCATTGCGGCTAGTTTGACCATTGGCACTTATCTGTTGCCGAAATGGACCGTTCAGGTTCGTAACCAATATCCAAACATAGAGTTGTTGACATGGGTGGAAAACACCAGTCTCATCGAAAAAATGTTGCTGGAGGATAAAATCGATCTGGGTTTTGTGGAAGGTCCCACCTATTCCCCTTTTTTGGTGGAAGAAAAAATGTCAGATGATTTTCTGGTGATTATCGCTTCACCTCACCATTCATTGGCACGTCAATCCCGCATCATCATCCACGATCTGCAAAACCAGGTTTTCATATCTCGTGAACCCGGAAGTGGTTCTCAGGATATTTTCAATCATGTCATGCAGTCTGCCGGTGTGGAGTGGAAAACTGCCGGCATTGTGAACAATAATGAAGCGTTGAAAAAAGCCGTGACTGCCAACATGGGTCTGGGTATGGTTTCTGAAATTGCGATCAAGGATGAAGTTGCTCATCAGCATCTTGTCGCTCTTGATATTGAAGGATTGGATTTGCACAGAAGATTCAATCTGGTTTACCACAGGCAGAAGTATATGACCCCGGCCATTCAATTGATCAAGACCTTAAGCTCGCAATTATGCATTCCAATGAATGAATGATGTTGTTGGTTGATTCTTTTTTTTCAACCGTATCCTGAAAGATGATTTTCCGTCATAATCTATAGAAAATGAGTGTTTTGTCAGAACAACATCTGCTAAAAAACGCAAGAACCTTTGATTCCAATGCGCTTGGTTTGATATACGATCAATACAGCCCAGGTGTATACCGATATGCCTTGCGTTTGCTTGGAGATGAAAATATGGCAGAAGACTGTGTGGCTGATACTTTTTCTCGTTTTCTGAAAGCCTTGCGCGCAGGTAAAGGCCCTGACAATCATTTGCAAGCCTATCTTTACCGCATCGCGCACAACTTGATCACCGATTCCTATCGCAGGCAAGCCCCCGTCATGGTTGAACTGGATGATTCTCTTCAGGAGAATTATTCACAAAGGATGGAAACCTTATTCGACAGATCGGCAGAATCGCACCGTTTGCGAATGGCTCTTCGAACGTTGACTCCAGATCAGCGCCAGGTGATCACCCTGCGATTCATCGAGGAATGGAAGATCGAAGAAGTGGCAAAATCCCTGCAGAAGCCTGTGGGAGCAATCAAAGCCTTGCAGCACAGAGCCTTGGAAACGCTCCGCAAGATCTGCACGGCCGATGAGAAAGTGAGTAATCATGGTTTCCAATAAACAGCAGGAAAATGAAATCCTTGAAAAGATGAAATATTTAAAGGTGGATGTGCATCGTGATCCGCGCAAAGTCGCGGCTGGGCGTGCGGCTTTTTTGCAAGAAGCCAACAAAATTGCAAAGAGCGTATCTCCTGAACAAGAGCAGCGTCATAAAAAATGGAATCAGAAACAAACAACCCATTTTTTTGTACGCAGAAAGGAGCGTGCTCCCATGTTGACCACTTTGACTTCGATCTTAATCGCAATTGGCTTGCTGCTTGGAGGAGGTGGCGTCACTGTCGCAGCCGCCCAAGCCAGCCTTCCGGAAGATGCACTCTATAACCTGAAATTGCTGAGTGAATCCACCTTAATGAGTGTCACTTCATCACCTGATTCACAATTCGACCTCGCATTGGATTTTTTGGATCGCCGCGCCGCGGAGATTGAAGATTTGGTTTTGGCAGGTGAAATGCCTTCTGACGAAACTCAGACCCGCTACCGCGACCAGGTGGAACAAGCCATCATTCTGGCATTGAACCTGCCTGCAGATCAGGTGTCACAAGCCTTTGAGCAGATACAAAATCACCTGCAAACACAGGATGAAGCTTTTGTCATGCTGCAGAACAACGGCGCTGAAACCCAAAACATGGTACTTTCACAAACACGGAACATGATTCAGGAAAGGTTGCAAATTCTGGAAGTCGGCCTGAACAACATGAATCAAAACCAACAGCAGAACGGAAATCCTGCTGAACTGCTCACGCCGCTATCCGGACTAGGGAACCAACCCACCACAGAAACCGGCAATGGCAACCCTTGGACAACTGGTACCCCCACTCCCGGCAGTGGTTACGGTCCGGGCGAAAGCAGCAATCCTTGGACGACCGGCACCCCCACCCCTGGCAGCGGCTATGGTCCTGGCGAGAGCAGCAATCCATGGACGACCGGCACCCCCACCCCCGGCAGTGGCTACGGTCCGGGTGATGGAACTGGCTATTGCACCACATGCACTCCTGCCTATAACGGGCAGACCTCTTCCACTCCCGGTCAAGGAAACGACAGCGGAGCAGGACACCATTAGGAATAATCTCTCCCTAAATTACACGAAGTCGGCGATAAGCCGGCTTTGTGTTTAATAAACACATAAGAATTTCAAGCGGAATTCATCATTTCTTCACAACTGGTGGATAAACTATCAAGAAAGAAACAGAATATGTTTCGTAGATAGCAAAGGAGACAAAAATGAATAAAGGTTTATTGGTTATTGCACTACTAATGGTGGCGGTGATTGCCCTCTCAACAACGAGTGTGGTTCACGCCCAAACTGAGACCCCAACCAATTCCACGACTGACTTTACCTATGGTTTTGGCCATCGCGGTGGTGGTGGAATGATGGGTGGAAGCGGCTCCGGTATCCTGCATGATGAAATGGTAGCCATTTTTACGGAAAAGCTGGGATTGACCGTCGAAGAGATCGAGAGTCGGCTGACCGCTGGAGAGACCATGTCAGATATCGCTTTGGCTCAAGGATACACATACGATGAGTTTGTGACCATGATGACCGAGGTTCGCACCCAGTCCATTAACCAGGCTGTCTCGAATGGAACGCTGACCCAGGAACAGGCTGATTGGATGAATAGCCGGGTTGAGCGAATGGGAACCGGCCTCTACGGAATGCAGAATTCTGAATACCGCGGCATGATGGGGAATGGCACTTGTCCCCGTTGGAATCCATAATCATGGATCAGCGACGAGGATGCGAATACAGCATCCTCGTCGTTTCTAATTTCATATCTCATCCAGGTTCGAATTACCATATAATTTAAGAGAATTTTATGCGCTCAGTTTTTTCAGACGCTCTGTTTCCCTCTCCTGCAGAGCATGAGAGGGGTCAGGGGTGAGGTTGAGATATGAGTAGAATGGGAACGGTTAAATGATAGAAGAGACATCCAAAAATATTCTCGTTGTAGATGACGAACCGCAAATCGTACGTGTTCTCCAGGCATATCTTGAGAAAGAAGGTTACCGCGTGCTGACTGCAGCGGATGGCAGAGCAGCCCTCTCTACTTTTGACATTGAAAAGCCTGATTTTATCATCCTCGATTTGAATCTGCCCAAAGTGGATGGCTTGGATGTCTGCCGGCAGATCAGAAAAGAATCGAACGTTCCCATCCTCATGCTCACCGCGCGCATCGAAGAGATCGATAAACTGATTGGCCTCGAATTGGGAGCCGACGATTACGTGGCCAAACCCTTTAGCCCTCGTGAAGTGGTGGCTCGCGTCAAAACCATTTTCCGCCGTAGCGCACCTGCTGCACCGGCCCAAGAGATCATCAAGAGTGGCAAACTTCTCATCGACCTCGAAAAACACACCGTTCAGGTCGCCGAGAAAACCATTGAATTGACACCCACTGAATTCGACATTTTGGTTACCCTGGCGCGAAATCCCAAACGGGTCTTCTCTCGCCTTCAGATCATGGAACAAGCCCAGGGTTACTCGTTTGAAGGTTACGAACGCACCATCGATGCGCACATTAAGAACCTTCGCTTGAAGCTTGAACCCAACCCAAAAGAACCCACCTACATTCAAACTGTGTTTGGGGTTGGGTATAAATTTGATGTGAGTGAAAATGAAAAATAGCTGGCTCTGGAAACTAATGGCAGCTTTTCTGCTGATCGTTGCGGTGGGCGGTTTTGTGATCTCTTTGTTGATCTCCACAGCCACACAATCGGCTTTTTCACTGTACACCACCCGCAGCGGACAGCTATGGGTGGAGCGATTGGTTCCCAATCTTACATCTTACTACATTACAAATGGCAGTTGGGATGGCGTGGATACCGTGATCACCGAAACGCTGTCTGGATACTCCACTTCAGAAAGCCAATCCAGCCAAAACGGTATGGGACAGGGCCATGGGCCCGGTACTGGTGGTCAGCCCTTCGCTAGTGGCGGTATGATGGGCATGATGAATCAGCAGCTCATTCTTGCGGATGGGCAAGGCGTGGTCGTTTACGATTCCTTGGGTGAATTGACTGGCCAGACCCTATCGCAATCAGATCTCGAAAAAGGGACCGCGATCACTGATAAAGAAGAACATGTCGGAACCATTCTGATTACCCCGCAATTGATGACCGCCGTGGATACCGCTGAATCAGAATTCCTATCTTCGATTCGAAAGGCTATCATCAGTTCAGCACTCATCGCGAGCGTGATCGCCTTGATCCTTGGCTCACTTTTGTCCATTCAGATCACGGCACCCATGCGCAAGCTTCACAAGGCCGCAGCGGCTATTGCCAAAGGGGATCTCGACCAACGAGTCGACATCAAAGGCAAAGATGAATTTGGCGAACTTGGCAACACCTTTAATCTGATGGCTGAGAACCTGTCAAAAGCCGAGATTCAACGCCAACACCTCATGGCGGATGTGGCGCACGAGCTGCGCACTCCCCTGGCTGCCATTCAAGGAACCCTGGAAGCCATGCAGGATGGCGTTCTGCCGTGCGACCGTGAGCAGGTGGATGTGATCTATTCCGAAACCCAACTCCTCAATCGCCTGATCGGTGACCTGCGCCTGCTTTCTCTGGCTGAAGCCAGTCAGCTCAAATTGGAACGCCAACAGATCGACATTAACCTGTTGGTCCAACAAGCCGCGGATCGTTTTCAAGTACAAACAATGGCAAAAGAGCAGCAGCTTGAAACAAAATGTCAGGCTGGGATGCCTGTGATCTCCCTCGATCCAGATCGAATCACGCAGGTCATCAATAATCTGATCAGCAACGCACTTCAATACACACCCCTTAAAGGCTCGATCCTGGTTGAAACTTTTTTTGAGTCAAACACAAAAAGGCTCGGCTTTTCGGTCTCTGATACCGGCCCGGGCATTGAACGCGCGGATCTTGCCCATGTTTTTGACCGCTTCTATCGCGCAGACAAATCCCGCTCGCGCGTCAGTGGCGGTTCAGGTTTGGGGTTGGCCATTGTCAAAGAATTGGTTGAAGCGCACGGCGGCTCGGTGAAGGTGGAAAGTCCAATCCACAAGACCGGCAGCCAGATGGGTCACGGGACCCGATTTGTCGTTGAATTTCCGCTGGAATAAATTATTGGAATCGATCAGGCTTCGTAGATGATCAGGTCTGAAAAGGCAACTTTGGCGTTTGATTTTTCTGAAGGTTCCACCGACAGGTGCGACTGACCCCGTTTGTAGATCGCGTCTTTCATCGAGGTAGCCAGTACCCCATTCAGGTAGACCGACAGATGCTCGCCTTTCAGTACCACCCTCAATTCATTGGTGACGTTCAAACCAGGTTTTAAGGCGGTGTGGCGGTGCCAGGGAACAATGGCTTTCCACATCATTTCCTTTCCTTCCGGCGTCAGATAAACCCCGACAATATAAGAACTTTCAGCAGAGATCAGAACGCAGTAACCGCCGATCCCATCCTCATACCGCGCGCACAGTCCGGCATGGATCAGGTCAGTGTCGCCCTCCAGAAAACGGATCTTCACCCGCATATCCTGGTCATCCAGGTAACCGGCAGTTTTCAACACGAAGTGGACCCGGTCGGAAGGCGGGAACGCACCTAGCAGCGCGGGATCCTCACCGGTTTGGATCGTCACCCGGTGCGCGTTGATCGTTTCCCACCCGACCAGTTTTGGATCGTTAAAATCTGCCTTGGTTAGAACATCGGGCAAATGGCTGTCAATTTTTATCCCTTTTGGCAGTCGGAATGACTTTCCGCAGTAGTGACACTTATAGGTTTCACCAGCCTGCTCCGGCTCAACGACGATAGGCGCACCACAAGAGGGACAATCGAAATTTTCAACCATGGGATATATTTTAGTAGAAAAAAGAAAATGTGTAAAACCCCGGGAATAATGAAGATTGTCAATCCTCTCACGGTTGATATCACCCAGCTTCATCAATGGTAAACTTAATGTTTGAAAGGGTTAACGTACTATGTCGATTCAAACCGCCACCGCCGTTGCTCACCCTAACATCGCCTTCATAAAATATTGGGGCAATCGAGACAATACCCTGCGTTTGCCAGATAATGGTTCCATTTCGATGAACCTCGAGGAGCTGGCCACCCGCACCCGGGTGACCTTTGACCCAGCTCTGACCTCCGATATTTTTGACCTGAATGGCATCCGGCAGACCGGCACCACCTTGCAGCGCGTCACCTCCCAGTTGAACATCCTGCGCGGTGTCCGTGGGATAGCCACCCGCGCCCACATTTTGAGCGAGAACAACTTTCCGACCGGGGCGGGCATCGCTTCTTCTGCGTCAGCCTTTGCAGCCCTGACCCTGGCTGCCATCCACGCCCTAGGGTTGGAGATGATCGAAAAGGATCTCTCACGCCTGGCCCGCCGCGGATCGGGCTCCGCTTGCCGCTCCATCCCAACGGGTTTTGTGGAGTGGTACCGCGGCAGTTCCGACAAGGATTCCTTCGCGGTCAGCTTCGCCAAACCCGCCCACTGGAACCTGGTGGACTGCATCGCGCTGGTTGAATCCGGTCACAAGAAAACCGGCTCCAGCGAAGGCCACAAACTGGCTTCCTCCAGCCCCTTTCAGGTTGCGCGTGTGGCAGACGCAGACCGCCGCATCGAGCGCTGCCGCGCTGCCATCTTATCCCGCGATTTTGCCGAGCTGGCTGACATCATCGAAGAGGACAGCAACATGATGCACGCCGTAATGATGACCTCTCGCCCACCCTTGTTCTATTGGGAACCCGCCACAATCGAGATCATGAAAGCTGTGCAAGCCTGGCGCAAGACGGGCATTCCTGTTGCCTACACCATCGATGCGGGGCCAAACGTACACGTGATCTGTGAAGCGGTTGCGCTTGAGAACATCAAACACCGGCTGTCTTCTCTTCCGGGGGTGAAAGAGATCGTCCTGGCTCACCCCGGAGGTCCGGCTAAGATTGTTTGATCCTTACACTCGATCGGCTTGTAATCATTCCTCAAGGCATTTGCATTTCCGGTTAAGGAAATCCCTTCCCAAACCGGATATAATATTGAACAATACTGTAACCATAACGGAGAAAAATGTCTGGAATTGGAAGTACTCTTTTATCGATCCTGGAATTTGTCCTCTTCTTTGGAGCTTTGGTCTTTTTACATGAACTCGGACATTTCATCGCGGCTCGCTTGAGCAAGATCGACGTCGAGGAATTTGGCTTTGGCTATCCTCCAAAAATGGTCAGGTTATTCCGCGCCGGCGGCACGGATTTCACCCTCAACTGGATCCCCTTTGGCGGGTTCTGCCGCATGAAGGGTGAAGCCGGAGATGTCATGGAGGCCGGCAGTTTTGCTGCTGCCAACCCGTGGAGGCGTCTCGCCACCCTGCTGGCAGGTCCCATCACCAACCTAGTAGTTGGCCTGGTCATTGTGGCTTACATTTTTACCCGCACCGGAGTGCCTGATTATTCAAAAGTATTGATCATTGACATTGCTGCCAACTCCCCTGCCGCTGTCGAGCTGCAGGTGGGCGATATCGTCGACAACATCAACGGCACCCCCATCACCAGCACCGATAAACTGACCGAAATGGTCTCGTCCCATCTGGGTGAAGAGGTCTCGTTGACCGTTCTGCGCGGCTCAGAGCTGATCGATGTAAAGATCACCCCGCGCGTGGAGCACCCGGATGACGAAGGCGCACTGGGCGTCACCATTTCCAATCCAACCATCAAGAAATCCTTCTTCAGCGCCATTCCGGTCGCATTTCAGACCACCCTGGATTACGGTGAAGCGCTGCTCATGCTTCCGATTCGCCTGATACGGGGGCAACTGGCCCCGGGTGAAGGCAGAATGACCTCGGTGGTGGGCATTTACAATTACTTCGACCAGGTGAAGACCATCGACCAACAGGAAGCCGCCGTGGACCCTTCGGTCAAGGGCTTAAACATCCTCTCCTTCCTTGCTCTCATCTCCATCGCCCTCGGTTACACCAATCTGCTGCCCATCCCCGCCCTGGATGGTGGTCACATTCTTTTTCTGATTCCCGAAATCCTCTTCAAGAAGCGCGTCAAGCCCGAACTTGAAGGAAGGGTGCATTTTATCGGTTATGTGTTATTAATGGCGTTGATGGTGGTCATGGTGATCAACGATATCGTCAATCCCGTCACGTTGCCTTAGGAAAATGAATATGGAAGATGAGATCATTAAAATCAAATTCGCAGAAGTCGCTGCTGCACTCAAAGACACCAACCAGCCCTTCCCGGCTCGCCTGTTGAGGGGACTCTCGGATTTATCCCTGCGTGACCTGCGGGAATTCTCCGCGATATGGCCGGAAATTCCGCTCTCCCGAAAGCAATCCTTGTTGGAAGACCTTGAAGACCTATCCGAGCGGGATACGCTGGTCTGTTTTGACGAGATCGCCAAATCGGTGGTTTTAGATGAGAATCCTGTAGTGCGCGTGCTCGCCATTCGACTGTTGTGGGAATGCGAAGACGCGAGGATCATCCCGGGTATCACCGACCTGATGCTCAGCGATCCAGATGAAGCGGTGCGCGCCACGGCCGCTTCGCTGCTTGGACGTTTCGTTTACCTCGGCGAATTGGAGCAGATCCCGGATGTGTTTACCATCCCCATGGTCAAGAACCTGTTGGAAGTGGTCAGCAGTGAAGACCTGGCGCAGGTGCGCATGCGCGCCCTCGAATCCCTGGGCTACTCAGGAAATTCTAAAGTGCCTGCATTAATCAAATCGGCATACCATTCCAATGACAACATGTGGGTGGCCAGCGCTTTGTGTGCCATGGGCCGATCAGCTGACGAGCAATGGACGGATCTGGTGCTCGAAAAACTGGATTCCGGCGACTCCGAAGTTCAATTCGAGGCCATCCGTGCCGCTGGCGAGCTGGAGATCGCTTCCGCGCTGGAGCAGTTGTTCACCATCGTCGAGGAAAGCGATTCAGATGACGAGAACCGGTTGGCTGGCATTTGGTCCCTTTCGCAGATCGGCGGACCTGAAGTGAAAGACAAATTGAAGGAACTGCTGGAAGACTCCGAAAGCGACGAGGAAGCTGAATGGATCGAAAAGGCGCTTGAGAATCTCGAACTTGGCGGCAGTCCTGAAAGCATGGACTTTCTCAATTACAAACCCGAATCCGACTCTGACGACGAGGATGAAGACGACGAAACCTCCGATGAGGACGACTTTGAGGAAGATGAGTTCGAAGACGGAGACGATGAGGACCTGGATGATCTGGAAGATTTCGCCGAAGATGACGAGGAAGAGTGATCGGGTAACAGACTCATGCAGCGTCTGATCCGTGCGCTCCTTTCTGCCCTGCTTTTCTGCCTCGTACTGGGTCAACCGGTTGCGGCTCAGGTGGAACAACCGGTGAGCGAGGTCGCGCTGGAGTACGAGTTCGGAACTTCGCTGCAGCTCAGCGCCCACATCGTGCAGCCCGCTGATTTTTCATCCTTCCTGCTCGTTCTGCAACCGGACGGCCAATCTTCACGGCAGGTCCCTTTTTCACCCGATGCCTCCGGTCAGGTTGAGATCGACTATGACCTGATCCTTGATCCGCTCAAGCCCTTTGCACGCGTCTATTACTGGTTCGAGCTGACCAGAGCGGACGGCACTGCTTATACCTCTGCCTCCTATTGGTTCGACTATACAGACAACCGCTACACCTGGAAAACCAGCGAGACCCAATTGTTCGCCATTTCGTGGGTCGAAGGCGACGCGGTTTTCGGTCAGAAACTGCAAGAGATCGCGCGCAGCGGCTTGCAGGCAGCCACCACCCTGCTGCCCGTGGCTCCGGAACTTCCCATCCGCATCTTTGTTTATCCGAAAGTCGAAGACCTGCAAGGAGCCTTGACCCTGACCGGCCAAACCTGGACGGCGGGCCATGCTTCACCGGAGATCGGTGTGATCGTCGTTTCGAACACGGCTTCTGACGCGGAGCTGATCGAGATGGAGCGCCAGATCCCACACGAGCTGATGCACATTCTCGAGTACCAGGTTGCCGGTGAAAGCTACGCCTCGATCCCCACCTGGTTGAGTGAAGGGCTGTCCACGTCGGTTGAGTTGTATCCAGACCCCGACCTGCAGCGCACGCTTGAAGAAAGTCACGCGAATGGCAGCCTATTGGCCATCGACTCGCTGTGCGCGGGGTTCCCGCAAGACGCTAGGGACGCCCAACTTGCCTACGCGCAGTCCGCTTCCTTCGTGAGCTATTTGAGCGGCACCTACGGCTCGGACGTGTTCCTGCGCCTGCTCGAAAGTTCGGCCTCCGGGCAGACCTGCGAAAACGCGGTTTCTTCCGTTTTGAACGTCAGCCTCGATCAACTGGAAGCGCAGTGGTTGAGCTCAGTATTTCCGGATAGCGATTCCAACCCCGCCGCGGATAAGCTGCTTCCCTACCTGATCGCGGGAGGCGTCTTGCTATTGGCGGTTCTCATCTACCTTTCCCGCAAACGCCATTCACAAGGAAACCAAAAGAATGAACGCTAAGCAGAATTCGGAAACAGCAGGCATTCACCTGCTGATCGACGGTCACGTGCAGGGGGTTGGGTTTCGCTATTACGTTTACGATTTCGCCCAAGCCAAAGGGTTGACCGGCTGGGTGCGCAACTGCTACAGCGG
>CAZRHZ010000064.1:0-14314 GCA_964599995.1 uncultured Anaerolinea sp.
ATCGAAAAGTGGATGGTCTACCGCGATTCTTTTCTCTGGGACAAGTTTCGACAAGTTTGGCACACGGATGGCCGCATGCGGGCTACCTGGTTTGAGGGAACCTTCGAAGAATTCATTCAGATCACCCAGGAAGGTCTCAAACACGGTTTGAACATCATGCACGTGTTGGGGGCGTCTGCCATTGACGTCAATTCGAACCGGGCGGTTTCGCTGACCCGTTTTGTCATTTTGCAGCGCGCGACGCTGGATGGCGTGCTGGTGGACGTGACCAACTACGCCCGCCACCAGGACCTGTGGGAAAAGCGTGAGGGGCGCTGGGGGTTGGTCAGCCGCGAGACCATCTGCGACAAAGACCGCATGGATCCGGTCGATCCGCGCCAGCCGATCAACCTGGATGAAACCATCCTGGCTCAATTCCCGATCGAATATCGGCATCTGGCTTACCTGCAGACCAAGCTGGGATACGATGTTGATCGCGACGTGCCGCGCCTGAGCGGAGGGGAGTCACTGCAAGTGCTCTACAAACGCGGTGAAGACTGGCTCGCAGGTGGGGACTTAGAGAACTAGAACCTAAAAATCACAGATGATAGAGAAGGGCGTTCCCGTCCTCAGCCACCAGGGTGAGGGTCGGGAAGGGGTATTTGTTTGACAGGATGCGTGTTCCGGGCGGCAATTCCTGCCTGAACTTCGTCTCGAGCTTTTTTAAGGCGTCGGGCAGCAGGTAGCACATCACCACGGTCGCGCCGCTGAGATCGTGGTTGAAGAGGTTGCCAAACAGGATGCGCACCCGTCCGCGCTGGCCGGTCAGGGTGATCAGCAGTTGGCACCACAAGTAGCGCAGCGGATCGATCTCGATGCCAACCGCGCGGGCGCTAAAGTGCCTGGCGGCCGCCAATACCAGCCGACCATCCCCGCAGCCAAGATCGTAAACCACGTCATCGGGGCCGACATTGGCCAGTTTGAGCATTTGATCGGCCATCTTCAGCGAGGAGGGCACCCAGGGCGCACCGACCAGGGTCGTCCAGTAGAGGCACAATACGATCAATAATAGGGGCAGAGTGCTGAGATAGGAGTTGAAGAATCCGGCATAGTCGATCATGGCAGGTCTCGTCGGTGTAGCAATTTCTTAGAATGGAAGGATGCGCCAACCCCTTGTGTATAGGTCAGACGCATCCTTTTTCGATCTCAAAGGAGGAGAACGTGATTATTTGCCCAGCGACAGCAGTTTGTCGGTGTCACTGTGGCGGATTGAAAGGATCTCGACATAGCCAAGTTTGTCGATTTCCTTGCGAATGTCTTCCTCGGAGCCACCGCGTTCCTTGATATCCATGAATCCGTATTCCGCGTTCTCGTCGTTCAGGATGGCCAGGGAGGCAATGAAACTGCCCGCGTTGGAAAGGGCCTGCATGAAGGGTAACAGGTTGCCTTTTTTAATCGGCATTCTGGCTTCGATGCGCGTACCGGCCTGGGTTCCACCGGTGATCTCGATGAAGGTCTTGAACATGTCAGCGATGGTGATGATGCCGACCAGTTCTCCTTCGCGCATGATCAATAGCGAGTCGATTTCGTTGGTGACCATGAATTTTGCTGCATTGGTGATACTGCAGGTTTCTTCCACTGCGAACACCGGGCTGGTCATAATGCTTTCCATGGTCACGTTGTCCAGATAGGAAGCGATCTCGAACACGCTCAAGGAGGTTACCGGGGAGGGTGAGGCTTTTGACATGTTCCCCCGGGTGACGATCCCCACCGGTTTGCCTTTGTCATTGACGATCGGCAAGTGCTTGATATGATTTTGCTTCATGATATGCAATGCGTCATTGTAAGTGGTTTTGAGGGTGGCCACAATTGGGTTGAGGGTCATACGGTTTTTTACGCGCATAGCTTTCATTTCTCCTTTTGATGAAGATGGCTCTCGATATCACTGATCCTGTTACACATTGCTCTTGTTACCTGCTGCTGGATAATATGTGCTGCTGTCGTCTTTATGATGCGATGGAGGCGTAATCCCAGGTTCTGGCAGCCCCTTTGTCGATCCATTTCTTGGTACACAGTTTTTCAGTAACTATTTACAAGGATCATATTGTCTATGGTAGCATTTTTCTTGTCTGATGTCAACAGACGAAATACAGTTTCATTAAATGAAATGACTTAGGCGGCATATCATTGCGTAGCTTGCAGTACTAATCCTTATAAATCTTATGATGGATTGGGTTACTTTTTATCATCCTGACCGTGATTTATCTAATTTGACGTAAGGTGCACAGCATGCTATGATGAATGTGCTATCATCTTTTTCATTTTTTATTCTGCACATTAACAGGTGTTCAACAAGGACTTATCAGGAGTTATTCTTATGAGTGCTGATTTTATTTTTCGTATTCTGGGCATGATCGGTTTTGCAGTAGGCGGCGCTTTTTGGGGGAAAGGTTTGGGCGAGGCAGCGGTTGCCAATGGAACCGCGACATTGACGATTGACCAATACTCTTTTGTGATCGCTTCGGTCGGAGCTCTGGTGGGCTTGATCTTGACCCCCTATATCACCACGCGCCCGGTGCGGGCGGTGAAAAAGACCCTGGCTTCACTTTCGGCTCAAACGCTGCTTTCAGCCTTGATCGGACTCATCTCAGGTTTGATCGTGGCTGCGCTGCTGACCTTCCCGATCTCTTTGCTACCGGCTCCTTTTGGCAAGATCTTGCCGTTCTTCGCGGTCTTGATCTTCGGTTACGTGGGCATCGCGCTGTTCGTCATGCGCCAGGCGGATATCTTCTCGATCATAGCCTCCCTGCGCGGAGGATCATCGGCTTCTGTAAAGGAAAGCAGCTCGGGATGGGCAGAGAACCGCAACATCCTGTTGGACACCAGCGTCATCATCGATGGCCGCATCGCGGATATCACGCGCACCGGCTTTTTACCGGGAACGTTGTTGATCCCGCGCTTCGTACTCAATGAACTTCAATACATCGCCGATTCACCTGACAGCATGCGGCGTCAACGCGGTCGTAGAGGTATGGAAGTGCTTTCCACCCTGCAAAAGGAACCCTCTATGCAGGTCAAGATCAGCGACATTGATGTGGAAGGCATGCGCGAAGTAGATGACAAGCTGGTGGTGTTAGCCAGGCAGATGCGCTGTCCGATCCTCACCAACGATTACAACCTCAACCGGGTGGCAGAATTGCAGGGAGTCACCGTTTTAAATATCAATGAACTCGCAAATGCGGTAAAATCGGTTCTACTACCTGGTGAGATTATGAGCGTTAAGGTGATCCAGGAAGGGCGCGAAGCGGGGCAGGGAGTGGCTTATCTGGATGATGGTACCATGGTGGTGGTCGAAAACGGCCGTGAGTACATGGACCAAGAGATCACCTTGATGGTCACGAAGGTACTTCAAACTGCAGCGGGACGCATGATCTTTGGAAGACCTGAAGAGACCGGTACGGGAAATCATTAAAGGAGTGGTCGGATGTTGAAAATCTATAACACTTTGACGCGAAAAACCGAAGAGTTCAAGACCTTACAGCCGGGTGAGGTTTCATTGTATGTGTGCGGCCCCACCGTGTATGCCAAGGCTCACATCGGCCACGCCATGTCGGCACTGGTTTTTGACGTCATCCGCCGCTATCTTGAATACCGTAATTACAAAGTCAAGCACGTGATGAATTTCACCGATGTGGATGACAAGATCATCATCAAGGCCAACCAACAGGGCATGGACCCCTTCGCCCTCGGCGAGATGTATATTCGCGAGTTTGAAGGCCACCTGCGTGATTTCAATATCTTGCCTGCCACGATCAATCCCCGTGCCACGCGAGAGATGGATCAAATCATCACCATGATCACAGGTTTGATCGACAAGGGATTCGCCTACCCCGTGGATGGTGATGTTTATTTCAGGGTCACCAAAGACCCGCAGTATGGAAAACTTTCCGGCCGGCGGCTGGACGACATGCAGGCAGGGTCGCGCATTGATGTGGATTACCGCAAGGAACACCCCATGGATTTCGCGCTTTGGAAATCTGCCAAACCGGGTGAACCCGCCTGGCCAAGCCCGTGGGGCGACGGTCGTCCGGGGTGGCACATTGAGTGCTCCGCCATGAATCTCAACCACCTGGGCGAACAGATCGACATCCACGGCGGCGGCAACGACTTGATCTTTCCGCATCACGAGAACGAGATCGCGCAGAGCGAATGCTATACAGGCAAAAACTTTTCCACGTACTGGATCCACAACGGCATGCTGCAATTAAGCGGCGAAAAAATGTCAAAATCCATCGGCAACCTGGTCACCATTGAAGATTTCCTTAGCCGGCATCCGGCAGACGCCTTACGCATGATGGTGCTGAATTCAGGGTACCGCAATCCGCTGTCTTATTCAGAAGAGATTTTGACCGCGGCAGAAAAGGGCATCGATCGCTTCCGTTCAGCGCTCAAACCCGCCTTGGGCAACGCTTCTGGTGCCTCCGAAGCAACCTTGAAATCGCTGCAAGACCAGATGGACAAGACAGATAAAGGCTTTGTCGAATCCATGGACGAAGACTTCAATTCTGCTGGCGCGCTGGCCCAGCTTTATGAGTTGGTGCGTGTGATCAACCAGACGCGCGCGGACGGCGGCAGCGATGAGCAATTAAGACCCGCGCAAGACCTGCTGCGGCAGTTGACCTCGGTCTTGGGGTTGTCGATTGAAAAGACGACGGGTGGGAACCAGGCCGCAGAAGGTTTTGTTGACCTGTTGATCGATATTCGCAAAGATCTGCGCCAGAACAAGATGTGGGCGCTTTCTGACAAGATCCGCGACCAACTCGCGGCAATGGGTGTGATCCTTGAAGACAGCAAGGACGGCACCTCGTGGCATTGGGAGTAATCTTTTGAAAGAGTGGATCATCGGTCGTAATCCGGTCATGGAAGTGTTAAAGACGAAACGCCGCGAGGTGTTTCGTTTGCTGTTGGCGACGGGGCTGGAAGAAAAAGGCCGCATCGCAGAGACCATTCAACTGGCAAAAGGTCGCAAAATTGCCATCGAACGCGTTTCCAAGGAGCGCCTGGCAAGCATGGGGGAGAACCCGCAGGGGGTGGCGCTGGAAGTCAGCCGTTATCCTTATGTGGATATCGAGGATATTATCGCTCTGGCAGAGCGTAAGGGCGAGCCCTTGTTCGTCTTAATGCTCGATCTGATCCAAAACCCGCAAAACCTGGGCACGCTGTTGCGCTCGGCTGAAGCGGCCGGCGTCCACGGTGTGGTCATCCCGCCGCATCGCGCGGCTGAAGTGACCCCCGCGGTGGTAAGCGCCTCGGCGGGCGCCAGCGAGCACATGTTGATCACTCAGGGCAACCTGGTGCAGATTTGCGAGAACCTGAAAAAGGATGGTGCCTGGGTGGTGGGGTTGGAGGGCAGCAGTGAATCCAAACCACTGGGCGATGTTCCGTTGGATGGTCCCATTGTGCTGATCGTGGGTAACGAAGGGGAGGGCATGCGCTCTCTGGTGAAATCGACCTGCGACTTTTTACTGCGTCTGCCCATGATGGGGAATATTGACTCTCTGAACGCAGCCGTGGCGGGTTCCATTGTGCTTTATCAGGTCGTCCTGGAACGTCAAAAAACCAGCCAGGCGAAAACCCAGGCATAAATCACGAAAAATGCATCCAAATAAAAACCCGGAAGGATTGTGCTCTTCCGGGTCATTTCTTTATTCGGGAAGTTTGAATTCGTCCACGATGCTTTTTAATTTCTTAGATAGTTGGGCCAGTTCTGAGGTTGAACCGGTCACCTCGCTCACCTGGGCCGACATTTCTTCGGTGGAAGCTGAAACCGCTTCAATCGAAGTGGAATTCTGTTCAGCAACCGACGCGATCATTTCGATGGATTGCATCATTTCAGTTGAACCGGCGGCCATTTCTTCGGTGGCGGCTGTGTTTTGTTCGACCACAGCTGAAACCGATTCCACTGCCGAGACTAATTCTTTGGCTGCGGTAGACATTTCTTCTGCGGCGGCCGCAGCTTGCTCCGCCTGTTCGTTGACCCCTCCAACGGCTTGCAGGATGTCTTGCAGTGATTGACCGGCATCACTCGCCAGCTCCACTCCTTGTTCCACTTCCTCATTGCCAGTTTTCATGGAGGCTACCGCTTCATCGATCACTTTTTGAATGGTGGTTACAAGTGTTTCGATCTCCGCGGTTGCCAGCGATGATCGATCAGCCAGACTGCGCACTTCATTGGCAACCACAGCAAACCCCTTGCCAGCTTCACCAGCACGCGCAGCCTCGATAGCAGCGTTCAACGCCAGCAGGTTGGTTTGTGAAGCGATCTCATCGATGGTGACGACGATCTTGCCGATCTGTTCTGAGTGGGTTCCCATTTCCATGACTTTGGAGGCTGAGTGGTCAACCACTTTTTTGATGGATTGCATTTCGGTCAGGGATTTTTCCACCTTTTCTGCACCTTTTTTGGCAGCATCCGCAGCGGTGTTGGCCTGTTTGACCACCGTCTGGATATTATCCGCCACCTGGTCGATGAAAATGGTTAATTGAGCCGTGATCTGCGCAGATTGGTTGACCGCATTGGCCTGGTCCTGAGCGCCTTTGGCGACTCCATCAATGGCGCGGGATAACTGCTCGATCGTTCGGGTGGTGTTGTTGATCACTTCAGTTTGACCGCCGCTGACTTTAGCCACTTCTTGAATGGTGGAGGTGATGTGATTGGTGGCAGTCGAAGCTTGCTGGGCGGATTCCGCCAGTTCTTCGGAGGTTTGATGGACCTCATTTGCACTGTGGGTCACGTTTCCGACCAGATTCCGCAGACCGGTTACCATCTGGTTCATGGCAATTCCCAAAAAGTCTTTCTCGCCCCTGACTCTGATATTTTCAGTCAGGTCACCTTCAGCGATATCCTGCGCAAAAGAGGTCTTTTCGATGAAGTATACGATCAGGTCAGAAAAAGCTTTCCCCACCTCTCCCAGTTCATCATTACGCAAATCGATCTTTGCGGTCTCTTTACGGTTCATGCCTGTCAATTCTGTGTCACCACTTGAAAGCAGTCTAGCACCTTCAGTGATCAGGCGGACTGGTTTGGTGACCAGTTGCCCAACGATCAACCAGATGATCAAGAGCAGTAGACCTAATAACAATGCTGCCGTCCCGGCAGTGATCAGAGTTTGGTTTCGTGATTCACGAATAATCTCGTTATATGGGATGATCAAACGAACCGACCAGGGGGTATCCACGCCTGATATTTCCACCGGTGTGACAGCCACCAGCCAGTTGCCTTCTTTTTCAACACTGGTTTCTCTTGCCACGACTTTTTGCAGGATATTCTCATAATTGGGATCAATGTCGTTCAAGGGTTGCCCAACTTGATCTGCGTGACCTGTGTATGCCACCACGGTACCGTCGCTGCTGATCACCTGCATTTGCGCAGTATGATTATAAAGATCGATCTGCTCAGCTTGCTGCTGTAGAAAATCCAGCTTGATATCGATGCCCGCAACGCCATAGAAAAGGCCATACGCGAGAATTGGATAGGTGGTGCTGGTCATGAAAATCGGTTCGCCGTCCACTTCCTCAATATAGGGCTGCATAATGCAATCGCTCAAACTTTTTTTTGAGCATTGGTAATAATCGTTAATGCTTTCTTCTTCATAAGAGATGGGCTCGTCGTCCAATGTAATGTTGCCGCTGGCATCTTTCACCCAATAGGGTGTGAAGCGTCCATTGGGATCGTTGAAAGATCTGCTTTTAGCTTCTGCGTCGTTGCCGTCAAAACCGTTGGGTTCCCACGAAGTCCAAATGGCGTAAAAATCCTGATTGCTTTCCAGAATGGGTGAAAGCATATCCACCACCTGCTGTCTGGAGAATCGATTTTCCTGATCTGCACTTTTAATGGCAGACATGGTTTGTCCCAGCGTGCGGGTCACACCCATGGCCGCTTCGACTCTGGATTTGATCCCATTGGCTTGGATGTTGGATTGTATGAGCGCGAGCACTTTGGCGTTTCGCAGTCCGGCTTGGTTTGCGCCAAAAGCAAAAACGGTGATGATGAATCCCCCAATCACGATCAGACTGCAGCCAACGAGTAATACGAGCTTGCCTTGTAATGAATTAACACTTAATCGAGTTTTCTTCATAAGAATTTTCCCTGTCCCATTCAAATTCCCACACGAATAATCCAATGCAAAAAGGGATTTTGCATTTTTTACCAGCCTCATTATCCACAGGACGCATAATGAACGCCATGAGGAACGACTAAAAAAGGAATTAAATCCTTATGAAAAGAGAATGTGGAAGATTACTTGATCAACCAGACCCAAAGGCCCCACAAGCCGACCATTACCAGGCCGATGAAGACGCGCGCCACAATTGCCACGCTGCAGCCTTTTAAGATTCCCCCGGTGGATTTCAACCCTTCCTTGAAATCCTTTTTTCTGATCCATTCCACGATGAGAATACCCACCGCGGCGAAAATCAATCCGCCAAAAGGCGGCCAGATGAAAGTACCGGCAATCCCAGCCACCAAGGCGATGGCGATCGAAACCCAGTTGGCGCCTGTCTTGCGAGCTTCTTTGGCCATGGTCAGGTTGTCGATGATATTGCCAAAGATCATTAATAGCGTGATTACCCCGAACAGGATGCCGGAGTAAACGTTAAAACCGGTCACAATTCCATAAGCCAGGATGGCCAGCCAGATGATGGTTAGACCGGGGATGATATAAAACAAAAGACCGATCAAACCGACTGCCATCACGGCGATCAAGACAGGGATGAACCAAGCTGAATTTGCGATCGTTTCCATGTTTGAAGTTTATCGATGTTTTTCAAAACCGGCAAGGTTATTCAATCAGAACAGCAAAAGAAACCCATCATTGATTCACGCAGCAGCATTCCCTCCGGTTGATAGAGTAGACACCTGCCTAGTTGTTCACACAGTAATCATCGTCTGAATTGTTGGTCAAGTTTTGCTGGTTGGTTCCATCCGCTTCCATGCTGTAGATCTCG
Organism: uncultured Anaerolinea sp.; assembly: GCA_964599995.1. Lineage (GTDB taxonomy): Bacteria > Chloroflexota > Anaerolineae > Anaerolineales > Anaerolineaceae > UBA6107. The sequence continues at coordinate 8,986 of CAZRHZ010000064.1, forward strand.
AAATTGCCATCTCGATCGGTCTGGAAAAAGATTGTTTCGCCGTCTGCCGACCAGATCGGATTCTCATCCACGATGGCTGGTGTATTGCTCAGGTTAACCGCACCACTGCCATCCGTTTGGATCACATAGATATCCTGACGAACAGATGGAAAATTGGCGGCAAAGAATGCGATCCGGCGGCCATCGGGTGACCAATCTGGCATGTAATCATTCATCCCGCTGTCGAAAAATTTGGTGATTTCGCTCCCATCCGCATTCATAAGATAGAGGTCCTGGTTGCCATCTCGGTTTGAGGTGAAAGCGATCCTGGTGCCATCCACAGACCAGTCCCCGCCGTCGTTTTCAGATCCGTCGTTCAAAAGTGCCCGCGGTTCACCGCCATCCGCGTCGATCACGTAAATGCCCGAATCCTGATAATCCTTGCTCCCAGCTGAAAAGAGGATGCTTTCACCGTCCGGGGACCAATCGGCGTGCCATTCTGATCCTTCCAGGCTGGTCAAACGGCGGACGTTGCTGCCATCCGCGTTCATCACGTATAAGTTGATATTGCAATATGGAAAACAACTCACCGGATTGGGGTCATCCCGATCCGATTCGAAGGCGATCTGTGTGCCATCCGGCGACCAGCAGGGTGAGGTGTCATTGGCGGGATGATCGGTTAATTGCTGCAAACCGCTTCCATCCGGTTCCATGCGGTAGATCTCTGCATTGCGGTTGGCTTCACGGTAGAAAACCAGAGCGGAATGGAATGGGTCAGGCTGATCTGTTGGTAAGGGAGTTGATGTCTGCGTAGTTTGACACGCGGTTATTCCCAATAGCACGACAAAAAATAACGGTAGGAATTTAGTTTTCACCTAACCACCTCCATTTATGTTCGCCACTTGTTTTCCCAAGGCAAAGGCATCCTCCAATTTTCCCGGCAGGGTTTGGATGGGAACGTCGTTCCCGTTCTCGTCCATCGTGCAGCAGCTCAACACGTGCAGCTTGACCTTAAAATAGGGGCAAACCCGCTCAAAAAAGGCCTGAGTGCTCTGGTAATGGTGGCGGTAGGTGATCAGCACCACAAAAGTTTTACCAGCGAAGTGGTCGGTGATGGCTTCCATGCGGTCCATGACGGCTTTCAACTGCGCGGTCATGTAGCCCCAATACATGGGGGTGGCGAACACGATCACGTCCGATGCGATGAAAGCGGAATAGATCAGCTGCATGTCATCGAGGGTGGCGCAGTGGTGCGGCAGGTTGGTGAAGCATTTTTCACACCCCTGGCAGGGTCTGATCGATAGCTCATTGGTGTAGAAGTGTTGGACTTCCTTGATTCCGCTACCCTGCAGAAAATGTTCAGCCAGCGTGGCCGAGTTGCCGTTCCGATGCGGGCTGCCGTGCAGTACGATCGCTTTCATGGTTCCTCTCATTCCCACTCGCGTGATGCATCAACCTCAATGCTCCTATCGTACATCGTTTCACGGAAAATCGTCTGCTACTGGGGGAGGTTTTTAAGTAGAGAGTCCCGATTAATAAATTCGGGACTCTGATATTTTGTGGAAATCGTTATGGAAATTATTTGATCACGGTTGCCCCACCCATCCAGGGCAGCAAAACCTCAGGCACCTTGATCGAGCCATCGGCTTGCTGGTAGTTTTCCAGAATCGCGATCATGGTGCGCGGCATGCCCAGGCCGGAACCGTTCAGGGTGTGTACCAGGCGGTTCTTGCTGCTATCCGCTGGTTTGTACTTGATGTTGGCGCGCCGTGCTTGAAAATCGCCCACATTTGACACAGAAGAAACTTCGAGCCACTCTTCGCAGCCGGCCGCCCACACTTCCACGTCGTAAGTGATCATGGCGTTGAAGCCGATGTCGCCAGTGCACAGGCGTTTGATGCGGTAGGGCAAGCCCAGCCCCGCGCAGGTCGCTTCGGCATCCGCCAGCATCTTCTCGAGCTCACGAGGGGATTCCTCGGGCAGGCAGTAGGTATACATTTCGACCTTGTCGAACTGGTGGCCGCGTTTGATGCCCCTCACGTCGCGTCCTGCGCTCATTTTTTCGCGCCTGAAGCAGGGAGTGTAGGCCGTGAAGCGCTGCGGCAGGCTGGCTTCTTCCAGCACTTCATCGCGATACATGCCGGTCAGCGGTACTTCAGCGGTGGGTACCATCCAGAAATCCTCTTCGGCGTCGTGGTAGAGGTTGTCGGCGAACTTGGGCAGTTGGCCTGAAGAAAAGAGGGTTTCCGCCTTAACCATGAAGGGAGTGTAGCGTTCTTCGTAATCCTGGCGGATGTGCAGGTCGAGCATGTAGGCGATCACCGCGCGCTGCAGGCGCGCGCCCAGCCCGTTGAGGATGTAAAAACGCGATCCGGTCAGTTTGGTGCCGCGGTCGAAATCGATGATGCCCAGTTTGGTGCCCAGGTCCCAATGCGGCAGGGGTTTAAAATCATACTTCGGCAGGTCACCAATGGTTCGCAGTACCACGTTCTCGCTGTCGTCCTTGCCGTACGGGGTCTGCGGGTCGGGGATGTTGGGGATGGAGGCCAGTTGATATTTGAGCTTCTCGTCCACGTCGCGCACGGTCTCATCTAATTGGGCGATCTCGTCACCCACCTGGCGCATGGCGTCGATCTTCTTCTGCCGCTCGGCGGGATCCTTGCTGGTGCTGATCTCTTTGGAGACCACGTTACGCTCGGCTTTCAATTTTTCGACGCGCGTCAACAGGTTGCGCCGGTCCACGTCCAGGCTCAAGACCAGATCGACCGGGGTGGTATCCATCTGCCGGTCTGCCAGCGATTTTTTGACGACTTCAGGGTTCTCACGAATGAAATTCAGATCCAACATGCTGCACCTCTTTTTTAATTAAAATACGCCCCGTTCCAGTGCAGGACGAGGGGCGCCCGTGGTGCCACCTGCATTCACTCTCAAAAGCGAGAGCCTTGTTTGCGCGCTAACGGTGCGTCCGGCCTTCTTACGGCTGCGAAGAGCCCCTGCGAAGGCAACCTGCCCATCCAAGGGCATCGAGGTGGAAAAGGTCTTGCGTTTTTCCGGCTCGCACCACCCGCCGGATCTCTGAAAAAGCGTTTTGACCGTCTTCCTCGCGTAGGTCTGTTGGTTCGATTATACCCAGAAGGGGGGGGGTGTCAAGCGATCCAGTTTGCCGTATATTTCTACGCATTTGTTAATTTTTAAGTAGCATGGAAAGCTCAATAACGAAATCTTTTAAGTAGCTAACAAAAAATATTTTTATCTGTTTGCTAATTGCCTAATGAGGTTGCTTCCTTTTGTTCCTCTGTGTTATCCTGCCCGATTTCTTCCTTTATATATTTTTTGATCCTGATTATATGGACACTAACTCCAACAGCAATTCCAATCAGAGGCAGCCGAATCCACCATTTATCTACAACAAAAAAGGTCGCGTAACCGATCGAGAGCCACAATAGCGATATGGAAAGTATTTTTTGTAGAAGAGGTATGCCTTTTCCTTCCCGATAATTGCGGATATAACGTCCAAACCAACGGTTCGTGATCAGCCAATTGTAAAACCGGGGTGAACTGCGAACATAGAAGAACGCTGCCAGCAATAGAAAAGGTGTGGTGGGTAAAACTGGCAGTAGCATACCCACCACACCCAGAACGATGCACAACGTTCCCAACACAATCATTAGATTGCGCGAGACAATTCTTTTCATGTGGCCTATTTTACTTTATCAAGGCTGATTCCTAAAGCCGCGGCCACGCCTTTTCCATAATCAGGATCAGCTTTCAGACAGTTGCCGATGTGTCGGATCTTGATGAATTCAGGCGCATCACCCATTGCGCGTGCCGTATTCTCGAATAAAATTTTCTGTTGATCTTTGTTCATCAACCTAAAAAGCTTGCCGGGTTGTGTGTAGTAATCTGAATCATCCTCCCGGAAGTTCCATTGATCAGCGGCACCACTCAACTCAAGTGGCGGATCTTTATATTCCGGCTGCTCCTGCCACTCTCCGAAGCTGTTTGGCTCGTAGCCAACCGCCGCGCCGTGGTTTCCATCCACCCGCATCTGACCGTCGCGGTGAGAAGCGTGTGCCGGGCTGTTCTTGGGCGCGTTAACCGGGATCTGATGGTGATTGACACCCAGGCGATAGCGGTGCGCGTCTCCGTAAGAGAACAAACGGCCTTGCAGCATTTTGTCTGGCGAAAAACCGATACCGGGAACCACCGCTGCAGGATTGAAGGCGGCCTGCTCGACATCCTGGAAATAATTTTCAGGGTTGCGATTTAGTTCCAGTATGCCAACCTCGATCAGTGGGAAATCCTTCTTGTACCACACCTTGGTCAGGTCAAAAGGATTGTAGGGCATCTTTTTGGCCTGCTCTTGTGTCATCACCTGAATGAACATCTTCCAACGTGGAAAATCGCCTTTTTCGATGTTCTCGAACAAGTCGCGTTGATGGCTTTCACGGTCTTTCGCGACGATCATTTCTGCTTCTGCGTCGGTCAGATTTTTGATACCTTGCTGGCAGACCAAATGAAACTTGACCCATACCCGTTCATTTTTGGCATTGATCATGCTGAAGGTATGACTACCGAAGCCGTGCATGTGGCGGTAAGAGTAGGGAATTCCACGTTCACTCATGGTGATGGTGATCTGATGCAGGGCTTCAGGCAGCGAGGTCCAAAAGTCCCAGTTGTTGGTGGCTGAGCGCATGTTGGTCTTTGGGTCGCGCTTGACCGCCCGGTTCAGATCCGGGAACTTGTGCGGATCGCGCAGGAAGAAGACAGGTGTGTTGTTGCCGACCAGATCCCAGTTACCTTCCTCGGTGTAAAATTTGACCGCAAAACCGCGAATATCACGCTCCGCGTCGGCTGCTCCTCGTTCTCCGGCCACCGTTGAAAAGCGTACGAACACTTCGGTCTCTTTTCCGATCTTTGAAAAGATATTTGCCTTTGTATATTTAGTGATGTCGTGGGTAACGGTGAATTTTCCGAACGCGCCTGAGCCTTTGGCGTGCATGCGCCGTTCGGGGATGACCTCGCGGTCGAAGTGGGCCAGTTTTTCAAGATACCAGACATCTTGAAGCAGCATCGGACCGCGCGGACCAGCCGTGATGGCATTTTGGTTATCAGGGACGGGTGCCCCTGCAGCAGTGGTTAGTTTTGTAGTTTTTGACATTCTCGACTCCTTTTATTTACTTCCCGATCGATTAATCTGGATACTTGAACCCGATGGAGTGGAGTGGCGTTTGGTTGAATTTTCCTCCTTTCTCTTGTTTTTGTTTAATTTCTAAGGCTCATGATTTGTTTTTCGCCCGCATTCCTGGCAAAGCCCGAAAAATGTGAGTTGGGGTTGCAATATCTTGAA
>CAZRHZ010000065.1:0-11261 GCA_964599995.1 uncultured Anaerolinea sp.
AATAAATTCGGAACTCATTTCCTCCTAAGCCAGCACCATGTTTTTTGTGGTGCACCCATAGACGGTCGTGGATCACAAACCATGGTGCTGGCGAAAAAACTAAAGCTTGGTGGAATAAAGAGAGATACCATGGAAGAAGGAAAGTGGCAATCCTTAAAGGTGAATGGCAGAGACGAGACTCTGCTGGATATTGAAAAACGCGCGACCGAATATGGAAATTCGGTCCTGCGGGATGTTCGATCTGTGATGCACGACTATGAAGTGGATATGTACAGGCTGGTCCTTTCCATCGCCAAACGCTATGGCAAAGAGACCGCCTTTGAAATCATGAGCGATACAGTGGCAGAGAAAAGGCTTAAGTGGCTGGAACAGGCCAACCTTGAGCTTTCAGGAACGGATCTTGAAAAAGGCCTGGGACTCTATATGAAATATTTCAAACCTAAAGCTGAAGATTTCAAGATCATTGAACAGACCTCCGAACGGGTGGTCTTTAAACGCAAAGATTTTGTGGATGCGATCCAGCACGCTTGCCGCGTTTTGGATATTGACGTACTTGAAGTGAACAACAAGGTCTATGCGCGAGCGATGAACATGATGTTCAGCCGGATCAATCCCGCACTGAAACATTCATTCATCAATTATCATGACGGTTGGTATGAAGAAATGATCGAGAAAACCCCCGCAGGTTGAACAGAGGTAAACTTACTTCTTCTTATTGACCTGTGATTTTGAGGAGAAAGTTCATGGACAAAGCAGAAGCATTAAAGAACACCCAGATCCATTTCAAAATGGAAAAATACTTGCCAGAAGTGCATGCGGATGGCAGCGTCACTTTCAAGTTAAGAGCCCCAAACGCGCAATCTGTGCAAATTGAACCCGTGGGCGGTCAATTCGAGAATAACGGTTACAACGGATTAGGTAAAAGCGCTTTTGACATGACCAAGGATAATGAAGGCCTTTGGAGCGCCACCACTCCCCCGGTTGTGCCCGGCCTGCACGGTTACTTTTTAGTCGTGGATGGCGTGCGCGTAAACGATGCCATCGGCAAGACTTATGGCAGCACCAAGATGACCACCAATGGGGTGGAAATTCCCGAATCTGGTGTAGATTTCTATGACATCAAGGACGTACCGCACGGCCAGGTGCGCATGCAGTGGTATTACTCGAAGATCGGTAAGGCCTGGCGTCGATGCTTTGTCTACGTTCCAGCGGAATATGATGAGAATCCGAACAAACGCTATCCAGTCTTCATTTTAAGGCATGGCGGCGGCGAGGATGAGACAGGCTGGGTGGAACAGGGGCGAGCCAATTTCATTCTGGATAACCTGATCGCTGAGGGGAAAGCCCTGCCCATGATCGTGGTGATGGACTGGGGACAGGTTCCCATGCCTGATGAACCTGTGCATGTGCCTTCGACACCTCCTCAGCATTACATTGGCGAGGTACTGGTGAAAGAATTGATCCCGATGATCGATGCGAAATTCAGAACCATCGCTGATCGCGAACACCGCGCTATGGCGGGACTTTCAATGGGCAGCGTGCAAACCTTGTACTTTGGATTGGAATACCTGGATTATTTCTCTTACCTTGGAATGTTCAGCCGGCGTCCCATGGACGAGAAGGAATTCAACCCGAAAACCTTCGCGGGCGGTGTCTTCAATGACGCCCAAGTTTTTAACAAGAAGTTAAAGCTCTTCTGGTGGGGTGCGGGAACTGCTGAAGAAGGGATTTATCACGCGGTCAAGAAGGATCTGGCCAATTTGGCAGCCATGGGGATCAAAAGCGTTTTTGTCGAGTTCCCGGGTACTTCACACGAATGGCAAACCTGGCGAAAAAGCCTGTATGATTTCGCTCCCCGGCTTTTTCGGGATTAGCATGGCAGAAATATCTGGCAATGAAAGGGTAAATATCGGTAAATCAAATGACTGACAGCATCTTTCGTTCCAAGCAAATTTGCGCGAACACCTGGCATATCACAGGCGACGGCAGCAGTTCGTACTTGTTGGTGGGCGATCAATGTGGATTGGTGATTGATACCGGCTTTGCGCTTGAGAATATCCAACAATACGCGCAATCCTTGACCGATAAACCGGTGCGTTATGCGGCCAATACGCACGGCCATTTTGACCACACCGGTGGGAACGGCTGGTTTGAACGAGCCTATATGAGCGCCAAAGCACTGGAGATTGCCAAAACTCCCTATCCGAGTAAAACGAATTTGCCATACCCATTGACCTATGAAGTCACTGTCGTGGGAGATGGCGACCGCATCGAGTTGGGTGGCCGCAGCCTGGAAGTGTTTGAAATTCCAACCCATGCACCCAGTAGTGTGGCTTACCTGGATCGTAAAGCCAGGATTATGTTTACAGGCGATGAAGTGGGGTACGGAGTGATGCTCTACTGGATGGACCGAGATGAACCCCAACCCACTATTGAGCAGCATGCCATTCACATGGAAAAATTGCTTAAAAACCGCAAAGAATTCGATTTTGTTTGTTCAGGTCATGACCCAGTGATGGCGAATGCCTCGATGGTTGAAGATCATTTGGAACATGATCGTTTAATCTTGTCTGGCCAACTGGTAGGAGAGCAATTTGAAATGAGCCCAGATGGTCCTGCGGATTTTGTCATGCGCCAGATCGAATATAAAAGAAAATCAACTTACAAGGGCAATTTTCTAGGGTATGACGTGCGATACATCTTCAACAAGAAAGAAAAGTAACATCCTATTTTTGGTATCAGGTGCCGTTTGGCATTTGACAAATTTTGAGAGGAGAATAAAGAGATGAAAAAAGGAATGTTTGTTGTTTCAATTTTGATGGTTGTCGCAATGCTTCTGTCAGCCTGCGCCAATACTCCTGTGGCTACTGAAGCGCCTGTGGTAACCGAAGCCCCGGTAGCGACAGAAGCCCCAGTGGCGACAGCGGAACCCACCGAAGCTGGGCCTATGGTCGCGCCCATGGTGACTGTTGCGATCAGCGCTGACCCTGCTGACTTGAGCCCGTTTGTTGGCATGAGCATGGGACGTATCGCCGGTCTCAAGACCATCTATGAGTATCTGGTTGAAGTGGATACGATGGGTGGAGAAGCCGTGCCCATGATCGCCAAGAGTTTTGAAAAGACTGCCGACAAGACCTATACCGTTGAGATATTTGACAACGTATATGACAGCGCCGGCAATCACATCACCGCGGCAGATGTTGCCTGGGCTTACACTACTGGTAAAGAGGGTGGCAAGATGCGTCCATTGAACGAGATGGAATCTGCCACTGCCACTGGTGATTACACTGTTGAATTCAAGTTCGTGGCCGATTTTGGACCTGGTGGGATCGAGAAAGTCCTTACCGAGTGCCCGATCGTCAGCCAGGCAGCTTATGAAGCCAGTGCTGATCATTTTGCGACCGATCCGATCGCGACTGGACCCTACCAACTGGTTGAGTACATCCCCGGTGCCAGTTTGACCTTCGAAAAACGCACGGATTACTGGAATGCAGAAAATCCAACCCTGTTCAGCCAGGCGAACGTTGAAAAGATTGTCTTCCAGGTTATTACTGAAGCCGCTCAGAACGCCATCGGCCTTGAAACTGGCAGCATCGATATCTCTGCCGGCGTTACTCAGGATGATCTGCCCAATTTCGTTGATAATCCTGATTTCACTGTGTTCAACTACATGGATAACTTGACCTACGAGTTGCAATTCAATGGCACCGCTGGTGGACCATTTGCTGACAGCAAAGAAATTCGCCAAGCAGTGGCTTATGCGATTGATACTGCTGCCATGTGCGAAGCGGTTGCTCCAGGAGCCTGCACTCCATCACACACCATTGGTAACACCAATTTTGGCGGATACCAGGAAAAATGGAACAGTGAGCCGTATTACGAATTCGATCTTGCCAAAGCTCAGGAAATGTATACTGCGTCAGGTGGACAACCCGTCACCGTCAAGTTACTTGCCCAGAACAGCGCTCGTGAAGGGTTAATGTGCCAGATCATCCAATCTCAACTGGCAGAACTAGGAATCACTGTTGAGATCAGCCAGGTTGAACCAGCTGTTTACAACGAACTTTCTGTTGATCCAACTCAATACGATCTCCTGATTGCTGCAACCGCAGGTGGAGATTTTGCCTTCAACCCGATGGCGCTTACCTTTGACCAGAACCGCAACAAGGGAACCACATCTAACTTCTTTAAAGATGATCAACTGCAATCCCTGCTTGCTACGGTTATGACCGTTGACGGTTTCACTCCTGAGAATCTCGATGCTTTGAATACCTACCAGAAGGATGTGATGTACGCGTATGCGTTGCTCTCCTTTAACAATATCATTGTTGCGGATTCAGGAATAATCGAGATCGTTCGTGATACCAGAGGTCAGGTTATCCCCGGTGCTTGTGTATATTCCGCTGATTTCAATCTGGAATAGGATTCATGGATTCTCCTGACAGCCAGTATGAGCTGTAGAGTAAAATGAAAATGCGGCGCTGCCATAAAATACAGAGTTCTGTATGCGACGGCAGCGCCGCGAAAATTGAATCGAATTATTGCCATGTAAACTTAAGTTAGCTTTTCCTATAGCAATCATTTTTCTTGTTTTCAATACTACGCAGCCAAGAAAGGAAGTTCTCAATGGGCAGATATGTGTTAAAACGACTTCTTTGGATGATTCCGGTGGTTCTGGGGGTGACTGTTTTGGTTTTCACGATCATGTACATGATCCCGGGGGATCCTGTAAAGATGATGTTGGGAACCGAAGCCACCGTTGAAGAAATCGAAATGAAGCGAGAAGAGTTGGGTCTCAACGATCCATATCTTGTTCAACTTTGGCGGTTTGTTGGCGGGATCATCACCCGCTTTGATTTTGGAGAATCATGGGTCTATAACAAACCTGTGACCGTTGAGCTGATCAGCCGGTTTCCACGCACGATCACCATTGCCGCAATTTGTATCGGGCTGCAAATTCTTTTAGGGATTCCATTGGGGATCATCGCGGCGGTCAATCAAAATGGCTGGGGAGACCGGTTGTCGATGTTTATCGCGCTTTTCGGTATTTCACTGCCGAACTTCTGGATCGCATTGATGCTGATACTTTTCTTTTCTCTGCGCTTGGGCTGGTTGCCCGCATATGGAATCGGTGGAATCGAATATTATATTTTGCCCTGTATCGCAAACGCTTTTCCAGGTATAGCCACGCAAGCTCGACAAACGCGTTCCAGTATGTTGGAAGTGATCCGATCAGATTACATCACAACCGCACGGGCAAAAGGAATGTCAGAAATGCGAGTGCTGCTGCGCCACGCTTTGCCGAATGCTCTGCTGCCTGTCATCACCATCATCGGCAACGGCATGGGTATGCTGCTGGCGGGTACGGTGGTGATTGAAACCATCTTTTCCATCCCTGGCATCGGCATGTATCTGGTGGGAGGAATCAATACCCGAGATTACAACATCGTCCAAAGTTCAGTGATCTTCCTGGCTTTGGCGTTTACGGCGGTCATGCTGTTGGTGGACCTGGCTTATGCTTTCATTGATCCGCGTATAAAAGCCCAGTTCACCGGAAAGAAAAGGAGAAAACATCATGCTCACGCTTAATACGCTTGATTCTGATCATCCGGTGACCAAAGGAAGACGAAAAAGTGAATTGGCGGCCATTTTTAAACGGCTTTCGAAAAATCCATCTGCATTAATTGGATTCATTGTGGCTGCGTTGCTGGTCTTGATAGCGGTTTTTGCACCTCTCATCGCGCCGTATGATTATGATAAACAAGATTTGTTTAACACGCGCAAAGCTCCCTCCGCCGAACATATTTTTGGAACTGATGAACTCGGAAGGGACGTTTTCAGCCGAATTGTTTGGGGTAGCCGTTTTTCTCTCAGCATCGGGTTCTTGGCAGTATTGTTCAGTAACGTGATCGGTTTGATTCTGGGTGCCATTTCAGGTTATTTTGGCGGGATTGTGGATGACGTCATTATGCGATTAATGGATATCATCCAGTCCATTCCCGGTATTTTGCTTGCGATCGCCATTTCGGTGGTACTGGGACCCGGGTTTTTCAATACTCTCCTCGCACTCGGTTTTGGCGCGATCACTATGGCCTGCCGTCTGACCCGGGCAGCCGTGCTGGGTGTCAGAAATCAGGAATATCTTGAAGCGGCCGTATCCATCAATGCAAGCACTCCGAGGATCATTCTCAATCATGTCATTCCGAATAGCTTCGCACCCGTTTTGGTAGGTGCAACGATGAGCATCGGTAATGTGATCATGGCAGCGGCGATGTTGAGTTTCATTGGATTGGGAATTCAACCCCCGACACCTGAATGGGGATCCATGATCTCAGGGGGACGTTCCTTGATTCGCAGCTGTCCATGGATGGTAACCTTCCCTGGTATTTTCATCATGCTAACCGTTTTGTCGTTCAATATGCTGGGCGACGGCTTGCGTGACGCTCTGGATCCGAAACTGAAGAAATAAGGATGAAACGAAAATGACAACAACCAAGAACGCTTTTCTATCAGTGAAGGACCTTGTGGTTGAATATACCGCAGAGGGGCAAGTCGTGCATGCAGTCAATGGAATTTCTTTTGAACTGGAACGAGGAAGAACCTTTGGTTTGGTGGGTGAAACTGGCGCTGGAAAAACATCGACTGCGAAGGCGATCATGCGCATCCTTCCAGATCCTCCAGCCAAGATTAGAAGAGGGGAGATCAATCTGGATGGGCAGGATCTGTTGAAGATCAGCGAGAAAGAAATGCGCAAGATTCGCGGATTTAAAGTATCGATGATCTTTCAGGATCCGATGACAGCGTTGAATCCCATTATGAAGGTTGGAGAACAAATCTCAGAAGTGATCTGGCTGCATAACAAGATCAACAAAAAAGAGGCGGCTGAACGAGCCATGAAGATGCTCGAGCTGGTGGGCATTCCACGCGAACGGTTCAATGAATATCCCCACCAGTTTTCTGGAGGAATGAAGCAGCGCGTAGTGATCGCGATTGCCCTGGCTTGCAGCCCCGAATTGTTGTTGGCCGATGAACCCACCACCGCATTGGATGTGACGATCCAGGCACAGGTACTTGAGATGATCGCCAAACTTAAAGAAGATTTCAATACATCCATGATCATGATTAGCCACAATCTGGGTGTGGTCGCAGAAGTTTGCGATGATCTGGCAGTGATCTATGCCGGTGAGGTGGTTGAAATGGGAAGCAAGGAAGCCATCTTTGACCATGCCACCCACCCCTACACCCGCGGATTGTTTGGAGCGGTACCCACCCTGGATGAAGAAAAAGAGAGACTGGAATCGATCAAAGGTCTTCCACCCGATCCATCCAATTTGCCTTCAGGATGCCATTTCAATCCCCGTTGTCCGTTGGCAACAGAAGAATGCAGGAACCAGTCAATTCCTTTAATAGAAATCGCTCCAGGCCATTTCTGCCGCTGTATCAAGAAAACCAAGGAGGGCTGAGATGCAAGCATTGGTTGAGGTCAGAAACCTAAAAAAGTATTTTGAGACACCTCGCGGGATGCTACACGCGGTGGATGATGTCTCTTTCAAAATTGAAAAAGGGAAGACGATGGGAGTGGTGGGCGAATCGGGTTGCGGAAAATCGACGCTTGGCCGCACCATCATTCATCTGCTTGAAAGCACAGATGGTGAAATCTTCTTTGAAGGGGAAGACATCACCAATGTAAAAGCCCGAAAGCTGCGAAAACTCCGCGAGAACATGAAGATCATTTTCCAGGATCCCTATTCTTCTCTAAATCCGCGGCAAACGGTTGAACAGACCATCATGGAGCCACTGATCATTTCCCGGCGGTATAAAAGGCAAGAAAGACAGGATGAAGTGGATCGACTCATGGAGATGTGTGGCATTGATCAACGCTTGCGATTGGCTTACCCGCATGAGTTGGACGGGGGAAGAAGGCAGCGTGTGGGAATTGCCCGTGCGTTGGCATTGAGTCCAAAATTCATTGTGTGCGATGAACCGGTCTCCGCCTTGGACGTGTCGATTCAGGCACAGGTTCTAAACCTTTTACAGGATCTGCAGAAACTAAACGGTTTGACTTATATGTTTGTGACGCACGACCTTTCAGTTGTACGGCATATTTCGGATGATATTTGTGTGATGTACCTCGGCCAATTGGTTGAAACGAGTCCCTCCAAAGAGTTGTTCAGCAGACCACTGCATCCATATACAAAAGCTTTGATCTCCGCGGTTCCTTCGATCGATATTCATAAAAGGAAAGAACGTATCTTGTTGGAAGGTGAGATCACCTCACCGATTAATCCAAAACCCGGCTGCCGGTTTGCACGCCGCTGCCCGCATGAATGCAAGGCGTGTCGTGAACCGCAAAAATTGGTAGAAGTGCTTCCAAACCATTTTGTGGCGTGCTGTAGAGTCAGAGAACTTAACCAACTTTAGTGAATTACGATGATCGATCTCTTCACGGTTTTTGATTTTTCATTGACCTCATTCCTCCTGGCGGGAGCTCTGGTTGCAGATAAAACGCAACACGGGCAACCGCCAGGTCCCCCGCGTTCTGGACCGTTGACCGTTCATCAACTCACACCAGAAATTTATTGGGTTGAAGGGGGTGTGGGGAACTGCGGTTTTGTGATTGGTGAAGATGGGGTCATTGTCATCGACGCCACAATTTCACCCCAAAGCGGGAAAGAGTTGCTCGAGCATATCGCAAGGATCACAGAAAAACCGGTTAAAGCTGTGATTCTGACCCACGGAGATATCGATCATATTGGCGGATTGGCGGCTTTTACGAAAGAGATCACGATCATCGCTCAACAAAACAATGCAAGGAAGATGAGAGAAGGCGTTGCAGCAGGAAGCCCAATGATTTCCGCGGATCACCTTCCCAACCGAGAACTTACCACCCTGAGAGAAGTTATTGAGTTTGAGGGTATAAAAATTGAGCTGTTGCATTGGGCTCCTGCCCATACGAACGGGGATCTGGTGGTTTATCTGCCTGACCTTAAAACAGTTTTCACAGGTGATATTTTTACCATGGACCAACCCGTTGCGTTGATCCATCGGGAGAGACATCACGGTACTTCAGCAGGATGGATCAAGACAGCCAAGGGAATAGTTGCGTTAGACGCTGAACGATTTGTGGTTGGACATGGTGGAGTCCAATCCAGGAATACACTTGAAGCTCGGATTGAAAAAGCAGAAACCGAACACCAAAAAATCCATCAATTGTTCCAGAATGGGTTGTCGCTGGAACAAATTCAGGTTGAGGTTGGAGATCCACCTCCAGGATATCAAAAACCAGGACCAGGCGGGCCCCGGTTCACACCTTTTTCAGAAGTCGTTTTTCAGGAATTAACTGAAGATTAACTGAAAAACAAATACAGCATTTTATACACGGATTGGAGATGAAAAGCATTAACCCTTTACTTTTCAAAGTGAATGGAATTTTTGTGCAACCCATTTATCATCACATTTAGTAAACAATACTTGTAGAACAGTAATTATTGTGGAAAGGGAAACATGAACAAATCACCCATGAAAAAAAGACAACCACTGAAAAGAAAACTGAAGCAATGGTTTCAATTTAACTCGATGAAGGTGAATTGGTTGATACGGCAAATTCGATTTCATTGGGCAACTGATGGTGAAAAAGAAATAACTTCAGCGGTTAAATCGTTCAGGCGATTTGTTTTTACCGACCCTGCCACGGGGATCTCATTAAAATACAATCTTTTTATTCCTCAAAATTATGATACTGAGAAAAAATATCCGCTGGTTTTATTTATTCACGATATGGGAGTCTTGAATAAGAATCCGATGATCACCTTGATCCAGGGATTGGGAGCGGTGATCTGGGCAACCCCAGCCGAACAAAAAAAGCACGAGTGTTTTGTTCTGGCTCCGCAGTATGAGAAAGTTTTCGTGAACGACAAATCTGAGGCTGGGTCTACGCTTGATACCACTGTGGCTCTTGTTCGCTCATTGACGAATGAATATTCCATCGATCAAAACAAGATCTACACCACAGGGCAATCGATGGGATGCATGTCTTCCATTCATATGATGATCAAATACCCCGGTTTATTTGCAGCGGCCTTTCTGGTGGCGGGTCAATGGGATCCTGACGCCATGAAATGTTTGAAGAATGAAAACCTGTGGATCGTTGTATCGGAAGGAGATGTACGAGCTTTTCCTGGAATGAATGCCAGTTTGGCCGTTTTAGAAAAAGCGGGTGCCAAGATCAGTCGTGCCACCTGGAGTGGTCGTTCGCGCCCTGATGAATTCGCTGACTATGTTAAGCAGATGATTGACGAGGGCAATAATATTAAATATAGCGTTCTGAAAAAGGGAACAGTAGTTCCGGCTGGTATTTCTGATGATCCGGGAAACAATCATGTGCATACATGGCGCATCGCGTATACCATTGAAGGAATACGTGATTGGTTGTTCAGCCAGCAGAAACTTGGATGACAAGGCTGTCTGTAAGGAAACGAGGAAAACTAAATGGCAATCGAAAAGATCGATCGTGGATTATGTAACGGCTGTGGAATTTGTGTTAAAAGCTGTCCTGCAGATGTCATCAGGATGAACCCCGAAAAAACGATGGCTGTCATCCAATACCCACAAGAATGCGTGATGTGCGGGTGGTGTATTGCGGAATGTCCTCAAGGAGCGATCACCCTCTCCATTGCGGCGAAGACTGAGCCTCTTTTTACGAGCTGGGGGTAGCCAATGAAAGAAGGTGAAGGAATGACAACATTGAGCCATGAGATGAATTCAACCGAAAATCGACTCGAAACGGATGTGCTGGTGGTGGGTGGCGGGATCGCAGGTTGTTTTGCAGCCATCAAAGCCAGGCAACAGGGAGCTGATGTGATCCTGGTGGACAAAGGATATGTTGGCAAATCGGGGCAGACGCCTTATGCCAATGGCTTTATGGTGTTCAATCCTGAGTGGGGACATCAATTGGACGATTGGATGGAACACATCAACCGAACCAGTGAATATGTGAATAATCGTGAGTGGACCGAGATCACCATCCGTGAGTCGTATGACAGGTATTTGGATCTGGTTGAATGGGGGGTTGAATTTGATAAAGGCCCAGACGGGGAACCGCTGAGGATTTCTGACCCTCCAGGTGTGACTGAGTTGCTGCGGATGGCCAGGGGAGCGAAAGAGCATTTCATGCAAATTTTGCGAAAACAGGTCATCAAGAGCGGTGTGAAGGTCCTTGATCGCGTCATGGTCACCGAATTACTAAATCAGGATGGCAGGAT